>JACMNL010000038.1 GCA_014378525.1 Bacteriovorax sp. | reverse complement strand
TCTGTATATTTTTTTAATTCTTCAGCAGTCGGAGCTTTTTTGAAGATTGAAGTATACAGCTGAGTGATTACACCCTGAATAGCTGTGTACCCTGTACCGAATGATCCGTTCATTACATCAGCATGTGCACCATTGATGTATCTTCCGATATCACCGTATACAGCAGACTGTTGTTTTGAAAGAGCTTGAAGTGCTTTCATGATTAGAGCGTCTTTAATTCCGCCTTTATCTTCTGTGTTTGTATCAAATGTTTCTTCAACATTATTAGTTCTGATTGAAAGCAGTGAAGATGTTGCTTCTTTTCCTGGAGTTTTTACTTCAGTTGGAATTAACTTAGCACCGATCATCTTAGCATCTGCTGAAAATCTAGCAGCGATACCAGTCACGTGAGTTCCGTGTGCCCAGTTTCCAAAAACACTGATGTCGTGGATAAATGTTGGATCTTTAACTTTAGCATTTGCCCATTCTCTTTCTTCTTGAGAAAGAGTTCCTAGGAAAGACTTCAATTGAACTTCGAAGAATTTTCTTACGTCTGCCGTTTCTGACCATGAGTAAGAATAATCGATAAGAATATTATTGCTGTCAGCGAAGTTCCACCCGTGAATATCATCAGGGTATCCGTTCTTATCATCATCACGATCGTTGTCTGCGATTTCGCCAGGGTTCGTCCATGCTTTCGCTTTTAAATCTTTGTGTTCGAAATCGTTTCCAGAGTCAACGATAGCGATGTTGGCGGCCGAAGCTACATTCACAGCGAGTAGTAGTCCTAGACCTAAAATTTGAGATTTCATTATCTCTCTCCTATATAATTGTTAACGAGAATCCTTGATTATGGTCCTCAAATATACGAGAGCGCTACTAAATATTTAAATAAAAGTCTTACCGAAATGTCAGAACGACGTAATGAAAGGCAAAAAAAAAGCGCCCCTCTGGGGGAGCGCTTCGTTAGATAAGAATTTTTTTAGATCTTAAAGTAATGGCATTTTAACTAGTAAGCTTGGACGAATCGGTTTGTAGTTAAGTGTCATACCTGGAAGACGTTTTGCGAAAGCTTTCGGAGATGCAACATCTGCGATCTCAGCTTTTGCTTTTGCGATAGCAACAGTGACGTTCATCGTTTTCGAAAGTTCAGCAGCTCTTAAAACGCGTGCCTTATTAACAATTCCCGAAGTCGCTACTTTACCTTTTAAGAATGCTTTTACATCAACCGTACCAAGGATGATTGCTTTGATATCTGCGGCCGCTAGAGCTGGGTTCATATCTTTAGCTTGAGCAATGGCATTCGTTACGAATGGAGCTGCCTGAGACGTTCCTGAAAGTGGAAGGTAAGTTTGAGTTGGAGCTGTTGATAAAATAGCAACACCTGGAGCTGCTACGTCAACTTTAGTTGCACCGAAGTTAGAGAAGTCTGCGATCTCTGTGTATCCGTTTGTAGCAGCAACAACGATCTTGTTAGCAGCTGGGATATCAGCAGGGTAATCGGCAAGAGCGTCGTTGTCTGAAGTGTCGTTACCAGCAGCGATAACGAAAAGAGTTTTCGGAGCAGCAGCGAACATTTCAGGGCCTTTCTCACGAAGTGTATCGAAGTAAAGTTTTACTAAAGCGTCTAGTTCGGCTTGAGTTGGGTCGCGTTTAATATTGTCTTGAAATCCTGACTTAATAAATCCGATAGCAGCTTCGTGTCCAATTCCGAATGACTGGTTAACAACGTCAACGTGGTGGAAATCTAAAAATGCGTGAAGCGGAGTCATTTGATCAATTTGTTGTTGAGCAGATTTTACGATTTCAGCATTGTACTCATCAAGAGTCATTTTAGCTGGAGAAAAATCGAATTCTAATTGAACAGGTTCAACAGATTTTTCAACACCCGGAGCTGCTGGAGCTGCAAGTTCTTCATAAACAGTTGGAAGAATTTTTAGAGACATTACTTTTGCGTTTGCATTGTTAAGAGCAGAGATACCACCAACGTGAGTTCCGTGAACATAACCACCAACAAAGTTAACAGCGTTCATAAAGTTTTTATCGTTAACTTTATCTTTTAACCAAGAGAACTCAAGTTGGTTAATCGTTTTTGTTTCGTACTTTGCGTATAGAGTATAAAACTTAACTGCATCAGCAGTAATTAAATAATTGTATTTATCGTTATAAGCTTTTGCAGATCCACCGCCTTCAGCAGTAAAATCCCATCCGTGTACGTCACCTGGAAGTCCGTCACCGTCTAGGTCTGTTAAGCTTCCTTCTTTTTCACCTACGTTAGTCCATGCTTTTGGAGCAAGGTCTTTGTGAGATAAATCAGTTCCTGTGTCCATGATCGCAACAACAGAAGCACTAGCTGTACCCAACTGTAGAAGTGTTGCTAAAGTAATTAATTTTTTCATCAAATTCTCCAATAAACAGATGTAAGACCGATGCGACCTTTGATCACAATCCTGCGCAAAATAGCACCAAACATACGTTATTCCTACAAAATAGTTGACTGTGTTCATTTTTATAGACCTAATAGGTGATGTAAGATTTGGTAAGAAATTTAAGGAACCATAAACATATGAAAAAAGTATTTGTTACCCGAAAAATACTCCCTGACGGAATTGAGCTCCTTCGAAATAAAGGCTTCGAAGTTTTAGTTTCAAGCAAGGATGAACCCTTAACTCCGGCCGAATTAATGGAAAAAGCAAAAAATGTAGATGCCATAATCTGCACGATGGCCGATTCAATAAACAAAGAATTCCTAGAAAAAAACACTCATCTAAAGATCATTACCAACTACGCTGTCGGAACCAACAATACAGATATGGAAACGGCAGCTAAACTGGGAATAAAAATCGGAAATACTCCGGACGTTCTCACAGAGGCCACAGCTGAAATTGCTTTTGGTCTCATGATTGCGGCCGCAAGAAATTTCAGATCGGCCATGCAGACAGCAGAACGTGGTGAGTGGAAACACTTCGAGCCACTTGGGCATCTGGGGCACGCTCTACTGGGTAAAAAACTGGGAGTGATTGGATATGGACGCATTGGTCAGCGCCTTGGTGAAATGGCCCATGGAGCTTTTAAAATGGAAGTTCGAGGTTACAAGCGCGGCGACGATATGAATGAATTTTTAAAAGACCTCGATGTTCTCTCTATTCATGTTCCACTGACACCTGAGACGAAACATATCGTTGGCATTAAAGAAATTGCGGCAATGAAAAAAACTGCAATTATCGTGAACACAGCACGTGGTGATGTTATTGATCAGGACGCTCTTTATGAAGCACTTAAATCGGGGGCAATCTTTTCAGCGGGCCTGGATGTAACCACTCCTGAGCCACTGGTTCCGACTCATCCTCTTTATAATCTGCCAAATGTGATCATTCTTCCTCATATCGGGTCGGCCACTTATGAAGCGAGACGGGCCATGTCGATTTTATCTGCTGAAAATATCATAAATGCTTTCTTGATCGATTAAGTCGGAAGGGTTTTCAGTCGATAAATCCGTTATGAAAACCCTATGCTTATTTCTCATTTCATTTTCTTTAATCGCTGCCGATGCCCCTCTGAAGGAGCTGACATATCAGGCCAGAAAAAACTCATCTGAAAATATTTCGATCAAAGTTTTAAACAAACTTCGTGTGAACGATAATTGTTTCGCCAGAAAAAATGAGTGTCTTACTTTCATTAACAAAAAAATCGAGAAGACAAAAAAAGAAGGACCTTTTAAAGGCAACCCCGCTTCTTCGTACTGTATTTCAGCTGATGGTGACTCCATCATTTTAAAAGATAAAAAAAATAATGAATATGACTACTGCAGGTTTGATGGAAACTTTTTAATAGATTCCTGGGATCTATATGAGAGTTCAAAAAAGTGAAAATATTATTAATTGCGCTGTCATTAATAACGACTGCTCAGGCCTATGAGTATCCCTATAACCCGCTCGATAAATCTTATTCTGATAAAGCTGAGAGCATTGTTGAAATCAAAGATACAACACCTATAAAAACCCAGGATGGTATTGGATTTTGTTACGGCTTTAGCACGACTAGCTTGCTTGAAAGTTACCGTTGCCGTGAATTAAGTCTGGATTGCTCTGACCCGAAAGAAATGCTTTCAACTTTTGACGTCACTTCATTCTATGGAGACAAAGGAAACACTTTAACTGAAGGTGGTAACGCCTATCCCATCTTAAAAAAATTAGCGAAACTTGCTCCGTTATCCATTGCACGCGAAGAGTGTATTCCCTTTTCTTCGCTCGCCCACCAGATCATCGACAAGAAAAAAACGATGAAGCGAAATGAAGGAAAAGGATGGGATTACCTGATTTCGAAATGGAAAGAGTATAAAGGCAACGGTCCAAAATCAAGCGACTGTGTGGCCTGTCTCGCTAAAGATATAAAAACAACTCTGGGTAATTTAAAAACCCCTGCCGATCAGATTGCAGATGCGTTTTCAACGGCCACAGATGTAGAAGATTTTTTATATAAAACAATTCTTCCAAAAGAATGTCTGGAAGAAAAAAACCGCGCTCCAATGCCGGCATTTAAAGCTGAGTTTTATCCGGATGGGCTTCACGATACATCGGATGAAATGCTTCAGGGAAAAATCGAAGAGCTGTTGAATAATAAAATCCCTCTTGAGATCGGTATCTGTGCTGATAAATCCTACACTCCTAACTGTGAAGATAAAGAAGGCCATTCGATTTCTTTATTCGGAATCAAGGAAGTTTGCAACAAGTCCGGTGAGTGCAGAAAAATGGTGAAGGTAAAAAATAGTTACGGGATGGGCTGGCAGAAAAAAAATAACGATGGATGGCTGGATTTAAAAGAACTGGTTCATAGTTCTAATTCTCTTCAGAGTTATCAGAACATTACCTGGATTACAAAACCGTGAGAAAGTAAGTCTGTAAAAAAAACCTCCTTCCCTAGAGGCCGATACGTAAACGCATCAAAACAAAAAAAGGCCCCGAGAGGCCTTTAAGTGTTTTTTAAATTAATGTTTTTTCAGAGCTTCGATGATCGTGATTCTAGTCACGTCTTCACCGCGTCCGCCGTCTTGTGGACGGTGAACTGAACCAAGGCAGCCTTCTTCTGTACTTGTATAGTCAGTATCTCCTCTCACAAGGATTCCTTCTACAATTCCAGTTCTCGAATCAACAACTGCTGATCCTGAATTTCCGCCGTATGTATCAGCGTTCGTAACGAAGAAAACCGGGTTCGTGTTGTTTCTCATATCAGCTGCAGCTGTAATTTTTGTCGGTAATCCTGTCGGGTGACCGATTACTGTGAAGACAGCATCGTCAGCAGGTTTCCCTTCTGTTCTGAATTTAAGTGGTGCACGTCCAACTACAGCACGCTCAAGTTTTAAAACTGTGTAGTCTGCCATTGTTGACTGATCTTTTTTGCGTTCAATAATTTTTGAACAACGGTAAACCTGGTCTTTGTTGAATGTGAAAGTTTTTTGTTCTTCTGTTTTATTGGCGAAGTCGAAAACCCAAGAGTGTCCCTGGCAATCCATGTCGCTGTTGATACAGTGGCCTGCTGTAACTAAAACGTCAGGAGCAACTAAAAATCCCGAGCAGTTTGCAGCTGCAGGCTGATTGGCAAATCTTTCGCTTTTACACATACCAGATTCAGCAAGTGTTTCTGATTTAACAGTGAACACGCCGTTATCTTCAATTAAATTTCTGTTTAAAATTTGTGCTGCAGTTGAAAGAGCAATTTCTTTCATCAGGTTATCGTTTGATTCGAAAATATCCAGACGATCGTCTTCGCCGTATATAACTTTTGGAACGATCTTAATTGGTGTTACTGCAAATGCAGAAACAGTTGCAAGAGAAAGTAGAGCGAGTGTAAAAAATTTCATGATCGTCCTTTGGGGATTTTTTGCGTCCCAGAACTATACTGCTAACGAATGAAAGTTTTACACTTACAAAAACTTACAAACCGACGATTCTGCTCAGATATGTCTTACATTTTCTTACCGCTTAAGAAGACATTTTCCACTCTGCCGGGAAATGTCTCGCCTAAAAATGGCGACCACGCAGCTTTTGTTTTGAGATGAGAGAGTTCAATTTTCATTGGAGAATGAAGATTGAGAATAGAAAATGACGCAGAATAACCTTCTTCCAAAAATCCAAATCCCTTGCCCCATTTTTTAAAGATCGAAGATTTTTTATTTAAATCAGGTAAGAACTGGTTAAAGAAAATACCCGGGCCTTCGCTGACGATTTTCGCGACGGTTTTTGTATCGATATTCTGATCGAGAATAAGCCATGTGACAAAAGCTCCGTAGGTATCAAGACCTGGGAGACCACTCATTCCTTTTTCTTTTTCTTCCTGACTATGAGGAGCATGATCAGTAGCGAGATAATCAATGTGCCCTTCATTAATTGCATTGATTAAAGCGAGACGATCACTTTCATGACGAATCGGTGGATTCATCTGAAAAAACTTTTGCTCTCTCTCGGATTTTTTTGCAAGTTTTTCCAGTGAGTAATAAAGATGTTGAGGAGTCACTTCACAAGTGACGTTCACGCCACTTTTTTTAGAAGCAATGATTGCTTTTAATCCTTCCCCAGCGCTGTAGTGACAAAGTTTTCCTTTCAGATCATATTTTTTTATAAGCTTTAGAGCGACATCTGTGGCCATAATTTCTGCGCTCACCGGTCTTCTGGTTTCATGAGTCGGTTGAGTTTTATTTTCTTCGAGTATGATTGGATCTTCGCAGTGAAAACTCACCCATTGTTTTTTGTAATGAACCAGGACTTCGTCGAGACTTTCATTGTCCTTAAAAAACAATTCGCCAATGGAAGGCCCCATGTAAACTTTGTAAGGAACGCTGAATGTAAGCGGACGTGTAGCAGGTCCAATGCCAGCGTAAAGCAGAATAGGAACCCTAATGTTTTCTGTGAGTTTAAATTTACTTAAGTAAGATTCATCATCGACGGGAGGAATAGGATTGTTCGGCATATCGGCAACGTGAACAACTCCGCCATTGATGGCCGCACAACAAGTTGTTTTAAAATCTTCTTTGTAGGTGTTTTTTTGCGAAACATCTTCTCTGGCATGAATATGGATATCGCCCATTCCTGCAAATAACAGACAGTCATCGTCGTAAAAATAATCGACCGTGTCCTGATTTCTGGAGGCATCTTCAACTTTTAAAATGAGCCCGGTTGATTCATCAAAAGTAATGTCGAGTCTTGAGGTTTTAGTGCTGGTTGCACAGTTGGCCTGGATAATTTTTTGTGTGCTCATTGCATAGTCTCGACATCAAACTGCCAGACTCTCCCATCGATGTCTTTAATGGAAAGGCTTTTTTCATTCGGTTGGTCCATGTTGCAGATTTCTTCCGAATAAGTTTTGTCTTCTTTTCTGTAGAGAAAAAAATTGTATTTGTTCACGATCTCTTTGATGTCATCAATATTTTTTAATTTAAAGGCAAAAGTCACACCGGTAGTGTGAAAACCTTTTTTTTCGTCCTGGTGAAGTTCGACCAGTTTAATGTTGAGTGCTCCACTTGTAACCAGGTCCTGCTCAGGGTCCACATCAAATTCAAATACGTCGGAGAGAAAATCCATCATGCGAATTTTATCCTGACTGTAAAGAATGATGGGGCCGGAAACATAGTCCATAGAACTATGTTGCGATAGATTCTAGATTTTGGGAATATATTTAAAAGGCAAATATGTTGACCTTTGAACGCTCTCGCCTCTGCCTTCTTTGTCCCCGAACTTTGCAGGCCTCTGACAATCGAGATCCAGGTCCGTTTCAAAGTCATCGTCTCCGCGAACCAGAATTCCTTCCACCATTTTGGAATCGATACCGATGACCGGTGAACCTGAGTTGCCTGAAAATGTATCTGCATTAGTTTTAAAAATAAAATCCAGTGAATTGTCCCTGATTAGAACATTTGATGCCAGCATTTTAGGCATCCCCAGTGGATGTCCTAAAACTATAAGGGATTCGTTGGAAGATGTTTTACCATCGCGACGGACTTTTAACGGTGCTCTGTCGGTAATTTTTCTGTCGAGACGGATCACTGCATAGTCGAGCTTGGCATTTTGTGACCACGAAAGAAGCTCAGTGCAGGCATAGGTTTTTTCCTTCTGAAAAACGGCCGAACCATCAGGTGAGGTGAACCCCATCTTGTCGTCATAATCCAGAACCCATGTATTTTTCTTGCAATCGTATTTGTCTTTAACACAGTGGCCAGCTGTTACAATCACATCCGGTGCTACTAAAAAGGCCGTGCAGGCAGCAACCAGCGGCTGGTCCAGAAATCTTTCGCCGGCACAAAAATTTAGTCCGGACTCAAGGTCTTTGGTTTTTACAGAGAATGTTTTTTTGTTGTCGTCTGAGATGCGCCAGTTGGGAATTTGCGCGAGAATTGATTTAGAAGCAGTAATGGCAAAACTATCATCTTCACTCTTAAGTTCACTTATCAGAGTCCTGTTATCTTCGCCGTAAATAACCTTATCTTCAAAGGCATGAAGGTTGCCCGGTTGAGCGAGGATCAATAATAATGGTAAAGATAAAAAAATTTTCATGAGCGTGTTTTATAGAATCCGGCAGGCATTGATAAGGTGATTCCGGCCGGTCAGGTATTTTTTACAAGGATGATGAGAGGATTTTCGGGTCATGGACTCTAAATAAAAGGTTCATGATGGAGTTTTTAGAAATTTTCTTAATACATTCCTGATGAAGAGCTTCAGTGGCCGCTACATCGGAGGTGTTGACGGCCTTTTTTAGGAAGGATTTTTTCGAGAGTCCAATCAATATCGGGTTGGTGATTTTCATTTCCAATAAACGTTCTTCAAGTTCATTGAAGTGCTCAACCAGTCGCCAGTTTTGTTCGTAAGTTTTAGAAAAACCAAAACCCGGATCGAGAATCAACTGATGTTCCATCCCAAAGGTTTTAAACCAGTCATAGGCCGCTTTAAAGCTTGTGGCCGTGCTTTCGATGATCTCAGTTTTCTCATCGATAAATTTCATATGCTCTAAAGTTTTAGAACGCTCAGGAATATGCGCTGATGTGTAGATATAATAAAAATTATGCCCGCGGAATTCTATTAAGGCCTCATTGAGTTCAACGTCGAGGCAACCTGAGACATCATTAAAAATAAAATGAGCTTTGGGATGAACTTTTTTAAATTCATGGGCCATGTGTTTAAAGTTTTTTACTTTGTAAGTATCAAAAGAAATGAAGCGGTCAACGAAAGAAAATTGTTTTGAGGCCTCGAGAAAATTTTCGAAACGGGCCAGTTCTTCAACGTGTGTGATTGGATTATTCATCGGCGCAGTTGATTCAAAACCAACATCGATGATGATTTTCGGGTCTGCTAAAAATGAAGATAATTGTTTTTGAAAAAAATCAGGATTGAGGGAGATGCCTTTGTCTGAAAAAGAATCGGGGGTCCGGTTAATGACCCCCATGATTCTATAATTCGATAAATTCATTAAGCTAAAATCGGATCAAGACCTTTGCTCGTAATTTTTGGAGCATCATCTTTTTTCTCGTCAGGATTCTTTTTTTCCGGCTTCAGTGGAAGACCGATATCAACACCAGCTAAAAGATCTTTGACCTGTTGGAAGTCAATTGTCTCCCATGCCATAAGGGCATGTGCCAGACGTTCAAGACCATCGCGGTTTGATTTTAGAATATTGATTGCCTGCTTGTAGTTCTTTTCAACAATGCGATTGATTTCTTCATCAATTTCCTGCGCAGTTTTTTCAGAGTAATCAGTACTGTCGCCCATTCCAGTGAATGCTGACGGGCCTGACTTCTGGTAATTGATAGGTCCCATCTTTTCAGACATACCCCATTTACAAACCATTGAGCGCGCTAGTCCAGTTGCTCTTTCGATATCATTTGAAGCACCTGAAGTCATTTGTCCATAAACAATTTCTTCAGCACAACGTCCACCCATCAAAAATGCAATGAAGTTTTCTGCTCTGTCGTTTGTAAGAGACAATAAATCTTCCTGAGGAAGCGTTTGAGTAACACCTAAAGCACCACCACGAGGCATGATAGAAACTTTATGAATAGGGTCAGTGTGTGGAAGGTTCATACCAACCAGTGTGTGACCTGCTTCATGGTACGCTGTCATTAATTTTTCTTTGTCAGAAATGATCAATGATTTTCTTTCAGGTCCCATTAAAACTTTATCTTTCGCCGATTCAAAATCTTCATTAGAAAGTTTTTTCTTGTTAAGTCTGGCAGCGTTTAGTGCAGCTTCGTTAACAAGGTTCGCAAGGTCAGCTCCCGTAAATCCCGGAGTTCCTTTTGCGATAATTTCTAAATCGATGTTGTCTTCAAGCGGAGTTTTTTTCGTGTGAACTTTTAAAATTCCAAGGCGTCCGCGAACATCCGGAGCACCAACCATTACACGTCTGTCGAAACGACCCGGGCGAAGCAGAGCTGGATCGAGAACGTCGATTCTGTTTGTTGCAGCAATTAAGATTACACCTTCATTCGATTCGAATCCATCCATCTCAACAAGAAGCTGGTTAAGAGTTTGCTCACGTTCGTCGTGACCGCCGCCCATCCCCTGACCTCTATGACGTCCAACTGCATCGATCTCATCGATGAAGATGATACATGGTGCGTGTTTTTTTCCTTGCTCGAATAAGTCACGTACACGAGACGCCCCAACCCCTACGAACATTTCAACGAAGTCCGAACCAGAGATTGAAAAGAATGGAACATCTGCTTCACCGGCAACAGCTCTTGCTAATAAAGTTTTACCAGTTCCTGGAGGACCTACAAGGATAACCCCTTTAGGAATTTTTCCGCCTAGTGCTGTGTATTTTTTTGGATCTTTTAAGAAGTCGACAACTTCTTCAAGTTCTTCTTTTGCTTCCTGCACACCTGATACATCACCAAAAGTGATTTTTTTGTCATGCGGGTTTAACATTCTTGCGCGCGATTTTCCAAAGCTCATTGCTTTGCCACCACCGGCCTGAATTTGTCTGAGGAAAAAATAAAAAATAACGATCAGAAGAATCATTGGTCCCCAATTCAAAAGAAGAGACGTGAAAAACGTCTGTTTTTCTTCTTCTTCGTACTGAGGGATAATTTGGTTTTCGCGAAGGATGTTAAAAGTAGCGTCGCCTGTGTTACCAGTTAAAGTAAAACGCGCTCCATTTTCATAAGTCGGCTTGAACTTACCCATGATGGTGTCTTTGCCTTTGAAAATAACTTCTTCAACATTCTTTTCCTGTACTGCCGTAACAAAGGCCGGGTACTTAATTGTTTTGATGTCGGTCTTTGCAACGGTCGCTAGTTTTGCAACTAAGGCCATGAGAAGGATTACGACAATCCATAACGTAAGAGTTTTTTGCTGAGGTTTCATTTAATAAATTCCTTCTATTTCTGAAATCCTAATTCTTAATTGAATCAGGACTCTTTATTCTATAAACCCACGACAGAAGAATCAAGTATGACAGCATCGTGAACTAACATTTGTCTATCTTTGTCGCTCATTAACGGAGCGAATGCGTAGGAGATTCCCTGATTCTTTAGGAACGAGCAGGTAACCGGGAGCAGTGGATGAATAATTTTTGAAGTTTTTGTAAGTTTTTTTGAACCGGAGATCACGATTTGCGGAAATGGAAGTGAAAAACAGCGGGCAGGAATCTGCGGCGACACGGCTAAAAATCTTTGAAGCTTATGGTCCAGTGTTTTATAAAAAGTTAAATCGTGTGTGCAGGTTAAGAGCAAAGTATTTTTTATTAAATACGCTACAACTCCTCCCGAAAAATTCATCGGGCCTTTATAAGGGAAACTTTTTGGATCACTCATAATACTTTTGTGAGCAGATAATAATTTTTCCAGTTCAACATCGATTTCACCACGAGCGCTTTCAGATTTCTGGTGAATGATATCCCTGATTTCATTTTTATGATTTTCAAGATGATCTGAAATCAGAATTACACTTCCCGACTCTTCTTTGATTATTGATAGATCAGAATTTCTTTTTGTTCGGTGAATATTTTGCAATTGGGCCAGTTGATTCTGACGGGAAACGTAATGCCTTAGAGTTTTTGGGTATTTTTTTAAAATATCTCTGGTCATGTGCAAACGTAGATAATTTCTTTCGAATTTATCATTCTGATTACTGCTGTCTTCAATCCATTTTAAATCTTTTGCGTGCGAGTATCTTCTCAACTGCTTTTTAGTTACGCACATGAAAGGGCGTACAATGCCGTTACTAAAAACCGGAATTCCCAGTGTTGATTTCAAAGAAGACTGCTTAAAAGACTGCATCAACGACCATTCAAATGAGTCATCTATGTGGTGAGCGGTATAGACCCATGAATGATCTTTGATAAACTGAGTGTAAATTTCACGTCGCTTTAGTCTCGCCGTTTTTTCAAAATTTTTTTGATCGAGTGAAAAATTAAAATGAAAAACATTTACTTTCACGCCGAGCTTTTCACCGAGGGCCAAAACTAGTTTTTCTTCTTTTAAATTTTCTTCCGGCCTTGTACCGTGATTAAAGTGCAGAAGCTCAAAATAGACTCCAAGGCTTGCAAAAATATCGGCCATGACAATTGAATCAACACCACCTGAGACAGATAGAATTATTTTTTTATCGGGATGGATAAGATCGTGCTCTTTAATAAAAGTGCGAACATGTTCTTTAAAGTTAAGACAAAAAAGATGGTGCTTTTTTGAGCGGTAGTCATTCATGACAGAGATTCTAAACTGAATGATCTTTTTTTGATAGGATTCTTGACAGATAAACGCCTAGAATTTAGGATGAGCGAAACTTTTTTTGAATGGCTTGGTAGCTCAGTTGGTTAGAGCGATGGATTCATAACCCATAGGTGGGCAGTTCGATTCTGCCCCAAGCCACCAAAAAAAAGTTACTCAAAATCACAACCCTAACCTGGGAAAACACCAATGAAAACACTTGTCCTGTCACTTTTAGTACTTGCTTTAACAAGTTGCACAGCAGCTCCTACTTCAACTCCTGCAGATAAAACAAAAAATGAATCTCAAGGATCATCGTCTACACCAAAATCAAATGATGCAGCAGAAAATGATAAAGCTCAAAAAGCTACTGAAGCTCGTGCTGAAAACCCACCAGTGGTTAAACCTAAAGGAAAAAAGACGTCTCCAGCTCAAGCTGCAAAAAATTGTATATGCGTTAAAATGTGGATGCCAGTTTGTGGAGCTAATAACAAAACATACGGTAACTCATGTGAAGCAGATTGTGCCCAAGTGAAATATACTCAGGGCGAATGCGCAGCTAAGAAGTAAAAATTAATTTTTCCATACGCTTGGCCGCCAGAAGACCAAGCGTATAACCATTCTTATAAAGACCGTTGATTCTAAACAATCTCTTCTCACTATCAATCGCAGAACAAATCACTAATCTCTTAGGGCCTTTATGGCGAAGTCCCGTAACGACTTTAAAATCTGAAATAATACCGATATCAAAAGTTAACAGATCTTTTAACTTTAAAAACAATTCGCTCAATAAAGCAACATCAGTAGCTTCGAAAGCACCAACAGTCGTTGCACTTCCGATAATAAGTTTCTGTTCAAAAGAATTAGTTCTATAGAGGACCTGATGGCCATCGATCGAAAGATAAAATGATTTATCTCCGAGATTTATGTTTCTCTCGAGGTAACTTCCAGCTTTGATCATATTTTTTAATTCAATCGATTCTGAATCCGGAGGTGAGTAGAATTTTTCAAATATTTTGGCAAAAGCACCAATAGCAAACAGAATTTTTTTTGCCACCACGACTTCACCGTTTTGAAGTTTTAAATGAAAGAGGTTTTCCACTTCAGTCATATCTTTTACAAAAAATGGATAGTCGGTTTTTTTTATTGAGATTTTTTTACTCATCCAGTTTGAAAAAACTTCAGGCGTAATAACATAGGAGTTATACTCAGCGCCGGGATAGTGGTTTTTTAATTTCTCCGAGGTGACGGTTTTTAGGACTTTATATCTTCTGGTAAGTTTTTTAGTGTCATTTTCATTGGTGGAAACAACTGTTCTGGTAATCTCTTCAACGCCTTCTGGCCGGTGATTTTTATAAAGATCATCAAAAAGAAAAAAAGCTTCGCGCATATCATTGCCAAGCTGGCTGACATCTTCTTCAATTCCATTCAACGAAACAGTCGCACTTGATCTCAATGAGCAGGGTGGAGCGATTTCCTTTGAATAGATATGAGCAATAGAAAAATTCTGACTTTTGCTATCTGTATTGGAGAGATTCCATAAAAAATACTGTGCCGCTATGCCATTGCCGATGACAACAAGGTCATAAATATTTTTTTGTGAGTTTGAATCCATAGTTTACTCTATGAAAAAGACTATTCATTTGCCAACACTTTTCTTTATGATTATCGTTTTAGTTCACAAATCTTACGGAGAAATTAAGAATGTCATTAGAACAAAACGCTGTCATCTTTGCTGCTCAGGAAACCAACATCAACGCCAGAAATGTTTTAAGCGTGTTAAACCTGATGATCACAGAGCAATGTACTGTTCCCTTTGTTGCACGTTATAGAAAAGAAGTTACAGGTGGAATGGATGAAGTTCAAATCAGAGCAATCCACGAATCATATGAAAATTATATCGAAAGAGAAAAACGCCGCGAGTATATACTTGATGCTATAAAAAAGATGGAGCAGATGACTCCGGAACTTGAAAAGAAAATTAAAGCTGCTGATACTATCAATCAGCTGGAAGATTTATACGCTCCTTACAAAGCTAAAAAGAAATCAAAAGGTATGGTCGCGATTGAGGCCGGTCTTCAAGTACTCGCTGATCTTATTTTATCAACGCCAAAAACCAAAGAACAGTTAAAAGCTGAGCACGGTGATAAATTCAACAAACCGGAATTAAAATTTACGACGTTTGAAGAATGTTATTCGGGCGCCCTTGATATCATCGTTGAAATGATGGCACACGATCCGGAAACAAAAGAAATTCTTCGTAAAGATTTCTGGAGTGATGCTCTCGTTAAGTCGACAAAAAGAGATAAAGCAGAACAGGAAGACAAAGACTGGATGAAGTATAAAGACTATTTCGAGTTCTCACAAAAAGCTTCTGAGCTAAAAGAGCCAAAAGCAGGCCACAGGTTCCTGGCGATGAGAAGAGGAATGACTTCAAAGACGTTAAAAGTAGATGTTGTATTCCCGGAAGAAATTGCATTGGGATTATTAAAGAAAAGATTTTTTGATAAAGGAAATCTTGGCTGTATGACTGACCTGGAACTCGCTGCTAAAAAAGCATACATGAACTACATCTACCCAAGTCTTGATCTCGAAATAAAATCAGAACTAAAAAGAGTATCTGATGAAGGGGCCATCAATGTTTTTGGTATCAACTTAAAAAATCTTCTGTTGCAGCCTTACCTCGGGCCAAAATCAGTTATCGGTGTCGACCCAGGGGTTCGTACAGGTTGTAAAATTGTTATTATCGACAATACGGGAAAACTTCTTGGTGACTGTGTAATCTATCCCCATGAACCACGTATGCAGGTTAAAGAATCAGCAACAGTACTACAGGCGATCATTGAACAATTCAATGTTCACCATATAGCTATTGGAAGCGGAACTTACGGCCGCGAGACTTTGACCTTCATCCAGGAAAATGTTCCGCATGTAAAAGCAGGTAAAACCAATGCGACACTTATTTCTGAAGCAGGTGCTTCGGTTTATTCTGCCAGTGAATTAGCTGCGAGTGAATTTCCGGATAAAGACGTCACTGTGAGAGGTGCGGTTTCAATCGCAAGACGTTTCCAGGATCCATTAGCTGAACTGGTAAAAATAGATCCAAAATCTATAGGTGTCGGCCAGTACCAGCATGATGTAAACCAGGCGAGATTAAAAAAATCACTCGAAGGTGTAGTAGAATCATGTGTAAACTTCGTTGGAGTAGACTTGAATACAGCTTCAGCTCCTCTACTTGCTTATGTTTCAGGAATCGGGCCGGGACTTGCTGCAAACGTTGTAAAGTTCAGAGAAACGAACGGTGGATTCAAGGACAGAAAAGAAATTTTAAAAGTGACAAGATTTTCTCCGAAAGTTTTTGAACAGGCGGCAGGATTTCTTCGTATCTATAATGGCAAAGAACCACTGGATGCGACTTTCATTCACCCTGAACGATATGATGTATTGTCAGCATGGGCGAAGAAAAATTCTGTACAGGTAAAAGATTTAATCGCTGATAAAGAAATGGTTTCTAAACTTGAGCGCGACAGCGACTTCAAAAAAGAAGTTGGTGAGTTTACTTTTAACGACATGGTGAAGGCGCTTAAGTCCCCTTCTCAGGATCCGCGCACTGAATTTAAATCTTTCGAATACAGAAAAGATATTTCTAAAATTGGCGACCTGAAAATCGGTGAATGGTACCCGGGACAAGTGACAAACATCACTCAATTCGGAGCCTTTGTTGATATCGGGATCAAGGAAAATGGATTGCTTCACGTCTCACAAATTTCTGACACCTTCGTTGCTGATGCAATGACTGCACTTAAAGTCGGCCAGGAAGTTAAAGTTCAGGTTCTTGATATCGATTACGACCGTGGAAGAATTTCACTAACGGCCAAAACCGGTGCACAGGTTGCAAGACCAGCCGCTGGTGCTCCTCAAGGGCAGAGGTCAAACTCGAAACCACAAGCTGCTCCAGCACCGGCACCATCATTAAAAAATAATGCATTCGCCGGATTAAAAAACTTAAAACTTTAATGGAATCTAACCGCCATAAAAAAACTCTTATTCTCGGGCTGCAACTGGTAATTGTGGCCATGGGTCTTCTCAGGTTTGCAGGTGACACATTCAGAATTAAAAAACTAGATCAGATCGGATTTGCATCCGGTTTTTCTCCCTTGCCTCTGGTTTTTTCAGACCGCGAAGGCATCGAAGATTTTGCTCATATCATGAAAATTAATTACGTTACAGTTAGCGGAATACACAAGTCAGTGGACTTTGATCAAAAATTTTATTCAAGTATCCCGGGTGCACTGTCAATGGTCGGGACTTATGCTGTGGCGATTGCTTATTCACCCAGATTTCCTGAAATGCTTTGGAAACCGGCACTGGTTTATGGATTCTGCAATCACGGAACTCTTGCCCGCACGATGAATGAAAATGAATTAATTAAATCTGTAGAAATCCGCATCACTCATCTGGAAAAAAATTATTTAACATGGGGGCAGAAATTAGAATGCGCCATTTAAATCACTCACAATTTTTTTCTTTGATTCGCACTTTCTTTGGATTGTGGCTGCTTCAGCATTTTCTTTTTTTGATCCCCAGTGGACGTGAACTTTTTAGTTCTGAAGGAATGAAAGTGGCCGGTGGAGCACTATATTTAAAGACTGCTTTATCGGGACTTCGCTCACCTGCAGGAATTACAATTCTCTTGAGTCTTGCAGCTATTTCATCAATATTATTCACTCTAAGAATTAAACGCTCATTAAATTCTTTTTTTCTTTTTTTATGCTGGGTCTTTATATTTCATCAGGATCTGCTTTCATATAATCCTGGTGTGCCTTATGTAGGATGGATGCTGCTTGCCTTGAGTCTGGTTCCGGAGATGGAAGAAAGATTCTTCTGGGAAAATAAATTTCCAGATTTTTCATTCCCTAAAATATTATTCTGGGGGCTATGGCTTATTGTAGTTCTTGGTTATTCCGCGAGCGGCGTTCATAAATTATTATTCTCTCCTTTATGGCGCGAAGGACGTGCGTTTGTTTATATTCTCGATTATCCGGCCTCAAGAAGTGTATTTATCGGGCAATTGTACAATGCCATTCCACTTTTGTTTCAAAAGATAATTTGTTGGATTGTGCTGGCCTCTGAGTCGCTTTTTTTCCTGGCCTTCCTTAATCCTACATTAAGAAAATGGACATGGATGACCAACACTCTCATGCATTTAGGAATATTAATCGTTCTTAAATTTGGTGCACTTTCTGTTGTAATGCTGATAATTCACGCTTTTATGATTGAAGATGACTGGTTTAAATTCGGTGGCATTAAAAAACTCAGCATAAAAGGCAACTAAACTAAATATATCAGGCATTAGTTTTTAAAAATCTTCCTTATAAATACTCTCAATTATACCGATTAAATAGATGTAAAACTTTTAAGTTCTCACTACCTGTTGGAGTATTTCATGGCCCAGAAAAAACGTTCATTAATGTTCAGACTTATGACTGCTGTCAACGTGTCTGCCTTAATAATTTTAGTTACGATGGTTTCTTTTATTTTAATAAAAACTGAATCTGTCGCTGAAAAACAAATTGATGATGCGGCCGAAGCACTGGTTGGTTCTCTTCAATATACGCTCGCTGATTACATGACTAATGCAGATCATGCTAATCTCGAAAAACTTGCAAAAGATATTGTAGATGATGACGCTATCAATGAAGTTTATATTTACGATAAAGATAAAAAACTTATTGTTCATGAAAAGAATAAAAACCAGAAAATTCTCGATGCTACAAAAAAACTTTACACGAATAAAAAAGATATTACTAAACTTGGCGACGCGAAAGCTGGTCCGGTCGGTTATGTCGACGTAAAGTACAACCACAATGAAATAGAAGTGATCAAGTGGGACTTTGAAGTTATTGGTGCCATTTCAATTGTGGCCTCTCAGCTTTTACTTGCTTTCGTAATGTGGTTTGCCCTTAAACAAAGTATCAAGTCAATTAACCTTACTACAGATAAACTTCGCGAGCTATCAGCTGCAACAAGTGAAAGTTCAAAAGAACTTGAAGGAATTTCAGAAGAAGTTTCAAGTTCAGCAAGCGAGCAGGCAGCAAGCATTCAGGAAACAGTGGCAACTCTAGATGAGATTACCTCTCAGGTAACGTCAACTGCAGACAGCGTAACCAACTCTACTAAAAAATCAGAAGAGTCTCTGGGGCATGCCACAGAAGGTAAGGCCGTTGTTACGGACATGATCAGTTCAATGGAGGCCATCGGTCAAAGTAATAAAGATATTATGGAAGAGATCGCCCGTGGAAATGAGCGCATTGGCGGAATCGTTAAAATCATCAATGAAATATCTCAAAAGACAGCAGTCATCAACGATATCGTTTTCCAGACTAAACTTTTATCGTTCAATGCTTCAGTTGAGGCAGCGAGAGCTGGTGTACATGGAAAAGGATTCGCAGTTGTTGCGGAAGAAGTTGGTAAGCTGGCCCAGATGTCAGGGACAGCATCAACAGAAATCGCTACAATCCTGAACGACAGTATCGTAAAAGTTAACTCTGTTATTGAAGAAACAAACCGCAACGTAAAACAGCTTACAGACGTTGGTGCAGATAAAGTTAGCAATGGTATGAAGATTGCTGACCGTTGTGGAAGCGTCCTTGAAGATATCGTTACAAACGCGACTATCGTAAAAAATATGATGAACGAAATTTCGGTGGCGAGTAAAGAGCAGGCCGAAGGTGTACGAAATATTGCAGCGGCCATGAACCAGCTGGATCAGGCCACTTTAAGTAATAACAAATCGGCAGCGATGTCGTCTGAAAACGCTAAACGTTTATCCCAGCACTCTTCTTCACTTCAGGTCACTATTGTTGATCTGGAAAAAGAAATTTTTGGTGGAGAGCAAAATTATCAGGCAGGTGTTAAAAAATCATATACACCTCCACAACCAGCTCCTGTAAAACATGTTGAAGTTAAAAAAGTTGAAGCAAAAAAAGTTGAGACAAAAAAATCTGAAACTAAGAAAGTAGTAGCTGAAAAAAGCAATGTCATTCCAATGGTGGCCAAAAAAGAAGTCAAAAGAGCTCCTGCCGTTGTAGCTGAAACACCAGCTCCAAAAGTAAAGTCCAGCAACTCAACTCCTACTTACGATGACCCAAGATTCGAAGACGTTTAAAATTAATTTTTAAGATACTGAGCGGACATGGTCCAGAAGATCATGTTCGCGTTTAAACTGAGCAAGCGCAAAACTCACAAAGATTGAAGAGATCACATAAGGCACGATAAAAGAAATCGAGAGTCCTTTCATTGTGATTAAAATTGGAATTTTTCTATCTACAAAAACATCAGGCATGATTTCGGGTGCGTAATGATCAAAAATCCACAGGAACACTACTCCACTGATAACTCCCGAAAGAATAGAGATTAGACTCATCAGGTGTAAAAAATATTTTGTAGCGCGATTAATTTGTGAAAATGAAGCACCAAGAATCCAGAAGCTCGCCAGGTCTGATTTAATTTTGTTGAAGAAAATCAAAAGTCCCGAAGAAATGCATAACGAAACCAAAAGACTCATGGCCGCAAAAAGAAAAATCATGACACTGCTTTCAAGGCGAAGTGCCCAGACTAAAGTCGCATTTTCCTGCTCCCACGTCTTTAACTGAATTTCAGGTGGTATCATCGATCTCAATTCTTCAAAATCCATATCGCTATAAATGCGGACCCGGTTAATTAGATGATCCTGAATCAGGTTTTGAATTAAGGGAAGTCTCACCCACAAATGAAATAAATCGATTTCTGGAACATCACTGGAAATAGTTCTCTCAATTTTTATCGACTGGCTTCTTGGAATTTCTCCCATCAGATCATCAACATGGGCAGGACTTATAATCTGTAACGTCTCAGGAGGTGCTACGCCGACTTTATAGGCCAGCTCTAGGGGCATGATAGCATCAACTTTTTTCTGGTTGTTTTTAGACTGCAGATCATTCCTCAAAAGATCCGGAACAAAACCATTCTGGTCAATTCCGTGAACTACTACCGGTGTAATGAATGTCTGGTAACGAAGGAGAAGTTCAATTTCATATTCTTTGGAATAGCTGACATGTTTGTCATCGAGGATCTTAAAAAGTTTTTTATAACTAGCGTCTGCCGGATTCATCTTGTAAAAAAGAGTCGCCTTTCCGAGCACGGCCTTTGATCTCTCCATTAATTTATTCTGCAATCCACCCATCGTGCTTTGAAGAACAATCAGAGCAAACGACGATAAAAAAAGGCCAACGACCGCTAAGATTAGCAGACGCTGGCGATTTTTAGCTGAGATAATATAGACAAAAAAATACTTTAGATAAGTTTTAAACACAGTCCAGTCTTACTTCGTCTTCTCGTAGAAAGTCGTTTTCGTCTCTACCAGGTTGGTTAAATATTCATCCGGAGTATAACGTGCTTTATCTACTGTAACACTAAATTTCTTCAAGGCATTATGGATTTTATCCAGGCCTTGACTGTCAGCGTATCTTAGAAGACCACCGCGGAACGGAGGGAATCCGATACCAAAAATAAGACCCATATCAACGTCACTTGCAGTGTTTACAATACCGTCTCTTAAAATAGCAGCGGCCTCATTAATCATTGGAAGAAACATTCTCATCTGCAGGTCAGCTTCACTCATTTTCTTTTTTTCTTTTGGAAGCAGCTCTTCTGCTTCAGGATTTAATCCTGTAGGTTTTCCTTTTTCATCATAAAGATAAAAACCTTTCGCATTTTTCTTACCAAGCATTCCTTTTTCCACAAGCACACTTGAAAGTTTTGAAGGATGAGCACGCTCTCCAAGCCCCGCGTGAAGAATCTTTCCAACTTTAACTGCGACATCAATACCAACTTCATCTATAAGGCGGGCAGGGCCCATCGGCATACCGAAATTAAGTGCGGCCTGATCAAGATCTTTAATACTGATTCCTTCTTCCAGAAGGTAGGCAGCTTCATTTAAATAAGGAACAAGAATTCTGTTAACTAAAAATCCCGGACCGTCTTTTACAATAACCGGAGTTTTCTTAACACGTAAAACCCATTTATGAAGTGCTTCGATTGTTTCAGGAGCGATTTTATCGTGGATGATAATTTCCACCAGTGGCATCAAGTGAACAGGGTTAAAAAAGTGCAGACCAGCAAAACGATCAGGGTACTCCAGTGCTGTCGACATTTCCTGAACTGATAGTGATGAAGTATTACTCGTTAAAAGAGTATCACGGTGAACATACTTTTCTGTTTCAGCGAAAACTTTTTTCTTCACATCCATGATTTCAACAACAGCTTCAATCACTAAATCGGTTTTTTTGAAACCACTGTAATCAAGTTGTGCTGTGATCGATCTTTGTTTTCTTTCAAATTCATCAGGAGTAATTTTTTTGCGTTTAAGTGCACCCGCAAAATTTTGAGAAGACTGCTTTAAACCGATATTGAGTGCTTCAGTCGTTAAATCTTTCATGATCGGCTGCATTCCCGCATCGGCCATCAGCCATGCGATCCCGCCTCCCATTGTCCCGGCACCAAGAGCTGCTCCACGAGCTAAAACCGGAAGTGGTTTTGTAGACTTCGGTCCTGCATATTTTTTTACGTTTTCTGACATGAAGTAAATATGCTGAAGATTTTTTGACTGCTCTGAAATAGCAAGCTCACCGAAGGCCTGTGCTTCTCCAGCTAAATAAGACGTTCTTCCTTTCATCATTCCCGAGTCCATGACGTCGAGAATTTTTAATGGGGCCTGGTAAAAGCCATTTGTCTTTTTAAGAACAGATTCACGGACTTTCTGGAAAATAATTTTTCTTGTAACGAAGTTTTCCGTCGCAAGCTCTTTCATTGATTCCTGTATGCCTTTTGCTTTAGCCTTTTTCTTGAAAAAATTCGGTGCCATCGCAACTAAATTTTCACGCGGGTATACTTCTTCAACCAGTCCGATTCTTTTTGCTTTATCGGCGCGAAGAGTTTTTCCTGTCAAAATCATATCAAGGGCATTCGGAAGTCCGATTTTTTTTGGAAGTCTGTAAGTTCCGCCGAACCCCGGAATGATTCCCAGTTTTACTTCGGGAAGTCCCATGGAAGTTTTAGGAGAATTACTCGCTAAAATTGTTTTACATGACAGAGCAAGCTCAAGACCACCACCAAGACAGATACCATCCACACACGCAATTGTAGGAACTGGTAAATCTTCAATGCGGTTGTAAATCATCTGCCCGCGCTCAGACCCATCTGCAGCGTCTGCTTCTGTTTTCATTCCGGCGATTAAATTTATGTCAGCACCTGCAAGAAAACAATTTTCTTTATGAGTCCAGAAGATGACTCCGGAAATCTCACCTGATTTTGTATGCAGTTCTTCTACAATTTCATTTAACTCTGTCATCGTTTCAATATCGAGAGCAGTCATAGACTTTGTAGAATTGTATCCAAAACCTACGTAAGCGATTTTATTTTTATACTCGAGACTTATTTTATTATTAGACATGATCTTCTCTCTTTTAAAATATTAACGAACAAGGTTCTCAACAACAACAGCACCACCCTGGCCGCCACCGATACACAGTGAAGCTAGTCCGTACTTGCCTTTTCTTCTTCTTAATTCATGAATGAGAGTCACGATTAAGCGGGAACCTGTTGATCCAACCGGGTGTCCAAGAGCGATACCACCACCGTTAACGTTTACTTTAGACCAGTCTAACTCTCCCCACGTATGATCTAAACCAAAACGTGCAGCAACTTCTTTATCTTTTAAACCAATTCCTACTGCTAAGATCTGAGCAGCGAATGCTTCGTTCAATTCAAACAAATCAAAATCAGTAAGTTTTAAATTCGTTCTCTTCATTACGCCGTCCATAGCGAGCAGCGGCCCCATTCCCATTCTCTCAGGCTCTAATCCATGAAAGTGATAATCAGTAAGTTTTGCGATTGGTTTTAAATTATATTTTTTAACAGCTTCTTCCGACACAAATAAAAGAGCAGAACCACCATCAGTAATCGGACAGCTGTTACCTACAGTGACTGTTCCGGATTTTTTATCGAAGTATGGTTTCATTTTCGCAAGACCTTCAACAGTTGAATTCTCGCGTGGGCCTACGTCATCAGATAAAAGTTTATTTAAAGTTCCACCAACAGTGATCGGAAGAACTTCATCCTTGAATCTTCCTTCTTTAGTTGCAGCAACTGCTTTTGCATGTGATTTATTGGCGTACTCATCCTGTTGCTGACGGGTGATTTTTAATTCGCGTGCAAGCAGTTCTGCCGTCTGCCCCATGTTGAGTCCACAGAAAGGATCTGTAAGTCCCTGTTCTATCGCTACGATTGGAGTTAAGAAGTGCGGGCGAAATGCAGACATCGCAGAAAGTTTTTCACCAACTGATTTTGCTTTCATAAGTTTTGCAAAAAGATCCGTCATCTCTTTGTTATAAATTAACGGCATCTGTGACATTGATTCAACACCACCAGCGACGATAACATCACAGCGTCCGCTTGCAATTTTGATGTATGCCTGAGACACAGCTTCCATTCCAGAAGCGCAGTTTCTATGAACTGTGTATCCGGAAGTTTTTTTATCAAGTCCAGCTTCAAGAGCAATGACTCGTCCGACGTTTGGATATTTCGCAGGAGAACCTGTGT
The DNA here is from genome assembly GCA_014378525.1 of Bacteriovorax sp. Taxonomy (GTDB): domain Bacteria; phylum Bdellovibrionota; class Bacteriovoracia; order Bacteriovoracales; family Bacteriovoracaceae; genus Bacteriovorax. Next base: position 40,823 of record JACMNL010000038.1, on the reverse strand, counting down.
TACCAAATATTACTTCATCAACTGCATCCGTCGGAATGTCAGTGTTGTCGATTAAATGTTTTACTAAATAAGCTCCAAGATAAGGTGCCTGAACATCCTTTAAATCCAGTCCTGATTTTGCTTGCGGTGTTCTTTTTCCATCGACGATATAGACATCTCTCATTGACATAATTCTCTCCATAGAATGCGAGGCCATTTTTAAGTTGTAATATACTTAAATTCTATAGTGAGTTGTGTGTTTTAGAAAGGGATGTTTGAGTGGCAAAATTAAACTAACACGAATTAAAAACAATACTGGAGCAAAAAAAACGGGCTTCAAAAGAAGCCCGCATTTTTTTAATTGATTGAATGCTTTAAATTAGAACTTAATAACCAGACCGGCCTGGATAGCTGTAACAGATCCGTCATCAATATCTTTCTGGATATTTTCAAGACGACCCTGGTCAGGGTTAGTTGTAGAAGATACCTGAGCTGTTTTAGAAATCCCTGAACTAATGTTTTTAGCATAAGAGAATTCTACGTTGAGACCAATTGTATCTGTGAAAGAAGCTTCTGCTCCTAACTTCGCTTGTCCAGAAACCGCTGTTGACCCGTAGTCTTCGTTACCAAAGTTAACGTTTTGGTAAACAGTTGCGTTCTGGTTTTCATACTTAAGAGTTGAACGGTTGAAAGCGATTGCTCCACCAACATATGGTTTAATCATCGCGTCTTCAATGAAGAAGAACTTCGCGTTCCCTTCAAGTGTAAACTTCTTAAGAGTCATTGCTCTTCCATTTGTTCCGTAAGTGTTAGTGTATGAAGTATTGTTATAATAACTACCGTACCCGTTGTTTACGAAATTGTTAGCAACATCAGTTAAGTCAACTGTAGTGTATCCAAGTCCAAGACCAACAGTTAATTGAGGAAGAACAGCTGTTTCAGCTTGAATTCCGAAAGTAACGTTTGAATCTAGGTCAATTTTGTCACCCTTAATGTTTTGTGTTCCAAACATTGGGATAATTTTTGATTTCTTTTCAACATGAACCACTGGTGCAGGCACTTCAACGATTCTTGTTTCAATCACTGGCGCTGGCGCAACCGGAGCTGGTGCCGGAGCAGCTTGAGCGACTTGAACTTTGTCTTCATTAAGATTGTTAAGAGAAGCATTGAATGCTCCCTGAAGTTTGTTCGTTAACGCCATTTCCTGCTTTACACGAATATCTTCAATTTTCTTTTCAACCATAACTTTATTTCTTTCTTCTAATTTCTCTCTTCTCTTTTTCATTAACTCAGAAGCAGAAAGTTTACCGTCGATCTGGATTTGATCCATGTCTAATGTATCTGAATTCGATAATGCATCCTGAGCATCGTCAAGAACGTCATCCTGAGCAGAAGCTTTTGGTGCCATTCCAGCTGTTGCTGCAATTAGAGCAGTTGCCAAAAATAAACTCATAAAAGTTACTCTTTTGTTTTCCATTGAAAATTTCATACTTTTCTCCTCGATATAAAGACCAAGTTTTAGGGGTAAAACTGGCGGCCTTAATCATTAAAATGCACACTATAATTAAGCCGAGCATAACAGTTGCAGAATTTTTCACATTAAAATTATGCAGAGCATGAAATAATTACAAGTGGATGTTTACTTTTTGAAGGGATAGTACTGGAAATGCTTAGAACCATCGCGGGGCTCTAGATAACTACTGATTTTACAGAGGATTTTGGCCCTATTTTGGGTCGATTCACAGGCCTTAGGGTCTCCTAAGTATTTGTTTTTTATGACACTTAAAAGAGAAGTAATAATGGAGACCATCACCAGAAGAAGCAGAATATACTCGACCGCTGTCTGCCCTTTTTGACTTAAATGTTGAGGGAAAAACCACTTAATCATAGTGACTCTCGCCACCTTTTAATCTCCACCAGAGACGAAAATGTCCCCAAAGAGTCTTCATTATAAGGGCCAAAATAGAGCACGTTTTTAAGCCTGGAAATTAAAAGTGGAGCACTGTCTTCCAGAACTTCGACCAGTTTCTTTTTGAATGTGGCCTCAACTCTTTTATGAGCGTTGTAGTCCTTATCTTCTATAAAGACATCCAGGGTGAATTTCATTTTGCAGTCAGCGAGTGAAAATTTATATTCAGGAAATAAGTAGAACATATCTTCTAATAAAAGTTCTTTAACTCTTTCAAAAATAAAATCAATCTTTGTCCCTTCTTTTTTGGCCATAATGATATTAAAGACGGCCTTTTTGCCGCTAAAATTAACTTCCCAGAAAGGTCTGTCAGTACCGATTTTCATAGGACTGGTGAAGACACATTTTTTATCATTTAAAAGTCTGGGAACTGACTCATTAAAAGTAAATTCTACATTGAGACAGTTATAGGAAGCTGACCTGGAAGTTTTAAGTTTAATCGGAAGACCAACAGGGTATCCGCCGATGAAGGCCATCTTATCAGGCCTTATGAGACCATCAAAACTTTCGAGTTCAAAACTCTGCACTAACCCTTTCTGGAATTTTAAGTCAGCTAGATTTAATTTTTTAAACTCTCCACCTTTATCCAAATGCTCCTGAAGAAGATCATTAATCAGTCTTTCATGATCGAGCTTGTAATAAGGAGAGATAAGTGAAAAGAAAAGATGCATGATCTCCGACTTGCTTCCTGTCACACTCAGGCGGTTCTGGAAAAAACCTCTGGTCATATACGTAAGCGCATTGAAATCGTAGCGCTCATTTTCAAGAAGGTTATCTTTGTTTGAGAAATTGGAAAAAAAATGCAGGAATTTGGTCTGCAGATCTTTTGGTATCGATGTTTCAAACAGCATTGAAAGTTTCGATGAACTCTTCTCATTGAAAAGCAGCACACTTACCTTCTGGCAGAAATCATTGTAGATATTGTCGAAATTAATGATCTCATTTTCGTGGGAGAACACCCCCATGTCCGAATCACTCTGCAAAAACAATTCGGGAAATTTGCGGCAGAGTTCGCGGTAGTTTCTGTGCGGAACATCTCCCAGGGCCACTTGTTTTTTACCTACGAAAAAATATACTTTCGAAGGTACGAGATAGTCCTGGATATTGATCAGCGGTTTAAGTTTTCCATCTTCTCCCCAGGCCTTTAAAAATTCAACATCGAGACTTGTCAGGGAGTTGGTGAAAAAATCGCCGTAATTAAAACGATCGTCGTCGAGCACCAGTACTTTTTTACCGCGGTTCAATAGACCGATCGATAATAAAAAAGCAAAAAAATTATGGCCGACTAAAGCGAAGTCTAAATTCCTGGTCTGCATCTTCATCCTGCTTAAAACTCAACTCAGTATTTCACTGATAATGAGATTCATTTCCACCTGAGACCTGGCACGAAATTCTTCGCGGTCTTTTAGCTTCAATTTAAGTAAATCACTAGATTCAATAATAGTATAAAAGGATTCCGGGTTATTTAGAACATGTATTTCATCGGGAGCAATTTCATGTGCAAGGTCATACTCAGTCGAGCGGGATATCAAAGGCCCGGTTATAACCAGGTTATTGGAGAAAAACGGCTCCAAAACCGAGTGAATTGATCGCTCATACCCACCACCGACATAAGTCATGCTGAAGAAACTATAGAGTTCGCATAGAATACCGCTCATCTTTAGAATAACAACCGGTGATTTTTGATAAGGAGTACTGTCGCTTACAACTTCAACCAGTGAACTCCCAAAAAGCCTCTCACACTCATCTTTAAGTGAGGCAATGGATTGTTCATCAAGTTTATGAGGAGCAAGTAAAAGATGCATTCTTCCCGCTTTAACGTCATCAATAAGTTTTGCACTATTAAGGATGGCGAGATCTGACTTCCAGGCACTGCCGAGAATTATTTTTTCTTTAGCAGGAATTGATTTTAATTTTTGCAGATAGTTTTGCAAAGATGTTTTCGTCGCCAGTGTCTCTTCAGATTTTATAAAACGCTCTGTGATTCTTGGAATCCTGAAGTCACATGAATAAACTGTAGCTTTATCACCCAGAAGATTTTCAAAATTCTTTTTTTCCGTATCAGTGGCCGCAATCACTACATCAAATAATTTAAAACTCGAAATTTTATACCACGATGTTTTTTTAAAAGCTCCGGAGACTAAAATGAATCTTTTTCTAAAGAGCTTAAAAAGCAAAAGTTCTGGAAAAAAATCATAGCGACAGAAAACAATAACCGGTGCACTCACCCAACTCCACACACTTTGAAAGTAGAGAAATGATATTATAGATCCTGATAAAAGAGGCATTCGCAGTACTCTCACCTGTTCCGGATACTGCTTATAAAAATTGTTAACTTTGTTTTCAACAGAAGGAGATGAGTAAATGATCTCGATTTTTTTATGATTTGATAAAACTTTTTCAATTAATGGTCTTACCTGTTCAAGTTCACCTTCTGATGAAACTTCAAAACAGTAATGCGCACTCTCAAAAGGTAAGGATGACTCATTACCGAGGTTTTTTCTTTCAAAGTTCAATCTATCTTTAAAAAATGGCACTAAAGGACGCAGAATAATCACAATAAATGAAAGTGGAATCCGGATAATTGAAAGGAGAATTAATAAAATTACAAAAAAAAGCTGTGACATTCGCTGTCAGAATCTCAAACCAGTGCCAGCTTGTCACTAATATTGTGGCCAGCAAAGAGTTACGTACAATTCTCTGTATAGTTTCTTACTTTTTCTTACTATGCACACTTTTCGCGGCAACTACTTAAAATGCCATTGTATAATTGAGTAAAATAATTAAGAATAGATTTTCTCGATTGCAACGGTACTTCGAAGTAACTATCTAATGAGGAGCTACAAAAATGTTTTCTAAACTTACTTTAATCATGACAATCAGCTTGATGCTAACGAGCAACGCGTTCGCACAATCAACTAAAAAAGCTGATTCAAAAAAAGCAACTGACGCTAAAGCACTTGAAGCAAAAAAGGCCGAAGAAGCTCGCGCTCTTGCTGATAAAAAAGCTGCTGAAGAAAAGGCCGCTCAGGAACAAAGAGAAGCTGAAGCTAAGCTTGCTTCCGAAAAAGCAAAAGCTGAAGATCAGTCAGGTGTTTTCGGATACCTTAAATCTCACTTCAATGCTTCTTACCACGGTGAATATTATTTCGTAAGAAAAGACGCCTTAAGCGCTGATGAAAATGACCGCGACCTGCAAGATTTAAAAATCATGCACAACCCTACTATCATTTACAGACCGTTCAAAAACTGGAACATCCTTGCAACTTCAGAATTTAAATATACTGATGCATCTGCAGCAACCAGAGGTTCATATATCAACCGTCATTACAGATCTTTAATTTTAATCAACCGTGAAAATATCTTAACTGAAAAAGAAAACGGAATTAAAATGGATGCAGCTATTGGACGCCGTATATTTGACCGCAACCATGGTGCAGCAGGCTCATATGGTAACAATCGAATCAATACAAGTTTAAGTAAAAAATTTGGTGATAAACTTTCTAGTTCACTTTTAGTTCAGTACTTAGGTAACGATCCAGTAAAAGCTAAAATTACTCCAAATACTTGGAGACACAGCTTAGAGTTAATTCCATCATTCACTTTTCAAATTACTGATAAACTTTCTTATTTCTTCAATGATGACTTTATTTTAAATACTCCTTGGCAAAAAGATAATGCTAAAGATTTCGATTTCTCTCACGAGATGAACATCGGGGTTGTTTCTTACCAGTTTAACGATAAAAACAGCGCTTATTTCCAGTTTAAATACCTTCATACTTCAGATGCTCCATTCCAGGCCGCACCTGCAGTAACTGACTGGTTCGAATACTACATCGGTGAAACTCACTCTTTCACACCAAAGTTAAGCTTAACGGCCGAAGTTGGTTCAAAAATTTTCGCAGCTCATGACCAAAGATCTTTCTTTGCAAAAGAAATCGCTTACCCGGAATTCGCACTTTACCTTGATTGGGCACTATAATTTAAAAAAAACCAATGGAGTCGGACATAATAACCGACTCCATTGCTCTCTCAAATCCATCTTTTTCCCTGCGCTTTTCTCCTAAATAATCCCCATTCTTTATCCGATAAATCTTATGAGATTAACTGCGTTTTTTAAGCGCAATAAAACCGGATCAAAGTCATGTCAAACAACCAGGCCGTACTTATCACGTATCTAAAAGATATTCTTTTTAGTGAAGCTGACATTACTGTCAACGTGGAATTGCGCGAGCATATTTTTGAAATGAAAGACTCAGATGAAACATCCCTTGGTTTTATTTCACTCTATGATTTAAAGGCCTACGTTTTTGAACATGAAGATGAAGCTGCCGGATACTGCGTCCGAAACATTGATTCAGATGAATGGCTTGGTGTATTTGAACATCCGTTTTTTCAACGTAGAAAACCACAACTGGTTTCTCTCAATACTCTTGATCCGGAAAGTGACCTTGAATTTTTTATTTTAAAGCATGGACAAAAAACCGGTCCTTTCGAAAAATTTGAACTGGTGACAATGCTCGAAGAAAAAGAAATCTTATTAACTGATATGGTTTCATTCAATGCGGGACATACGTGGATGAAGCTTTATCAGGTAGAAAATTTTGACCGCAGAGTTTTAAAGGAATCAGACCAGCTGCCTGGAGTTCCTACAAGTGTAATTGCTCAACCAAATGAAAGTGTGACAACATTAGGACCTGTGACAGATGCTATTTCAAGTCTTGCTTATCTTTCAAACGTGAAGCGCGGGAAAACAATTGAAAGAGAAAAAATTCAGGTTTATGAAGCTGATACTAATTTAAAATCCAATTCAAGCTCAATGTACAAATGGCTTCTGGTCGCTTCCATAATCGGGATCGGTTACTTTCTTTTCCATATCAAAAACCAGTTGATGTCGCCGTTTAAACCGGCCGGATCAACGATTGGTGAGCAGTCTGCTCCGATGCTGACTCCGGTTGAAATGGGAGATCCAACGGCCCCTCATACCAACCCAAGTGTACTTCGCCAGATTGGTGAACAAAAGGGTGTAAATCAAATCAATAATCAAAATCGTGCTGATGGAAAATTTGAAGCTCGTGTCCTTCAACCAATTCGTCCGCTGGGAAGAAAATCTTTTATGGAAACTAGTAAATACCAGGCCATTAAAGGAACTAACGCTGGTGGCGAAGAAGATGCGAATTATTTTTATGACAATACAAGTGCCATGGAACTTGATCCGGTAAGAGCGCAGGTCTCAAAAGAAAATTACAATGACGGTGGAGCTAATTCTGAAGGGCCGATTCCTTCGAGTGATGTGCTCTTCGACAGCGAGATCAATAACTGACCCGAAAAAATGCGAAGCATTTTAAGTAATCTAAAACTTCCACCTAGCCTAACTTCATGTTTTTTTGTACCCTTTTAGGGAGGAAAAATCACATGAAAGAAATCACACAAGAATTACTTAATTCATTCAGGGCCCCGGCATTTCCCGGCTCATTTTTCTTATCCTTCGAGGGCATCGAAGGCGCTGGAAAATCCACTCAAATACTAAAACTACAAAAATATTTAGAAGATAAAAATTTCCGCGTTCTCATTTTACGTGAACCGGGTGGAACACAGTTTGGCGAAAAAATGCGTCAGGCAATTCTCGAAACTAAAAACGAAATTACTCCCCTAGCTGAAGCTTATTTATTTGCTTCTTCACGTGCGCAGCTTTTATCTGAAGTTGTTTTAAAGGAGCTGGCCGTACCAAATACGGTTGTTATCTGCGACCGATATATCGACAGCTCTCTGGTTTACCAGGGTCATTCACGTGGTCTGGGAGTTGCTGAAGTCTTAAATATTCACAATACGTTTCCGTTAAATCTGGTTCCGCATTTAACTTTTTATTTAAGAATCGATGCTGAGACTTCTGAAAAACGACAAAAGATCAGAAATGCTCCGAAGGATTACTTCGAAGCAAAAGGAATTGAGTTCTATAAAAAACTTGTTGTCGGCTACGACCTGATGGCCGAGCTTTTCCCCAATAGAATTTTGAAATTAAATGCTGACGTCACAATGGATGCCATGACAATGACGATCACTGAAGCGGTCAATAAACTCATCAACCAAAATAAAAATAGCGACCTGGAAGAAGATATTTAATGAGCAGTTTAGGCGATCTCAAAAAAAATCTTTTAAAGAAATACGACAGCAATCAGCTGGCGCAGGTTTATCTTGCAAAATATCCAGAGAGCACTGAACCGGAAGTCTGGGCAAAAGATTTTTTAAAATCAATCACTCACCTTGAAGATGACCCGGATGTTTTATGGGTTAACCGTGGTGAAAAAGAAAATGAATACAAGGTAGACTCAGCTGGAATTGCGGCCCTTTTAAAATTTCTTAACTACCGCGCGTTTCATTTAAAAAAGAAATTTATCATGATCAATGATGCTCATCTTTTGAGCACTATTGTATCCAATAAATTACTCAAAGTTTTTGAAGAGCTGCCGGAAAATTTCTGTCTGTTTCTTTTTGCACCTCAGGAAGAAAACTTACTGCCCACTGTAGAAAGCCGCGCAATTAATATTTTACTTCCTCAGACACAGCACGATGTGATTGATGCTGTGAACCTTCCCCATTATAATTCGGCCATCGATTTAGTGGCCCAACTCAAGGCTTCCGAGCATCAGATGCTGGAGGAAAAAAAATTTATTGAGGAAAGCCTTTTAAAAACCATGAAAAAAGGTAATTTCAAAGAGCTAGAAGTGGCCTTAGAAAATCTTAAACACTACTCAGTTAGTGACAATTTCAACAATTCAAAAGTTTCTCGTTTAAGTCTCTTTTTCAATTAAATAAATAAGCAAATGACTTACTGCTATGAGCAGTGACTTCAAGGTCTTAATCCCTAAAAATAGACGAGTAGAACCTCGTCCTAAATTTATGGAATTTTAAATGCAACCCACGACTGAAAATATGTCTACAACTACGATTGAAGACGCCGATACTCTGACCGAAGAAATCCCGACTGATGATTCTTTAAATATTATTATTGAAGAAACCAATCAAAGTTCCGGTGATGACGATTCAAACAGCTATAACGACCGCGATGAAAAAGAAAACTCGCGTTTTAAAGATGGTGAAACGATAACGATGATTCGTGTTCGTTTTCCCGGCAACGCCAGATCATTTCCATTTCTCGTTGGTAAAAGAAGATTTGCCTACGGCCAGAAAGTTATTGCCATGAGTGACCGGGGAATGTCGGTTGGATATGTGAACTCGTTTCCTTACGATGTCACTTTCAACAAATCAATGTTACCTATCCGCTCAATTGCAAAAGTTGCAAGTGCTGAAGACATTCGCCTGCAGATTGAATTCAGAGAGTCAGAAAAAAAAGCAGAAGTTATCTGCATCAACCTGATTGAAAAATATAAACTAGACATGATTTTAACTCACGTTGAGTTCACTCAATTCGGAAAAAAGGCCGTGTTCTATTTCAATGCTCCGGCACGCGTAGACTTCAGGGACCTGGTGAAGGATTTAGTATACGAACTGAAAATGAGAATTGAACTTCGTCAGATTTCTGTCCGCGACAGAGCTGCTGCCATTGGGGCCATAGGTGCCTGCGGCCTTCAGACATGTTGTTCGTCGTTCTTAAAGAACTACGGAAACGTCTCGATCAAGATGGCAAAAAACCAGAACCTCGCTTTAATTCCAAGTAAACTAAATGGTGTATGCGGACAAATTAAATGCTGTATTAAATACGAAGACGATGTTTACACAGATAAGAGAAAAAATCTTCCACGTGAAGGATCATTCATCGCTACCAGAAACGGCGACTGTGGAAAAGTTTTAAAACTTCACATCCTTGTCGAGCAGTTTGAAATGCTGACTGATACAGGAATCAAACGAACGTACGCTGTGAACCAATACCACGCAAAGGACTCTGAGCTTGGCCCTGATTATCGTTTCCCTGAAACGTTTGAACACATCACGAATGAGACTTCGACTGTAATCGGATTAACAGTTGAAGAAAAAGTAAAAGCTGATCTGTTCATGGAAAGCAATATCTATAAAACAATGGATAAAAATATTGAAGGTGCGGAACTAAACGTTGCTGCCAACAATGATGAGATCGATGAGTTTGTTGATGAAGAAGAAAATTTAGTGGCACCCGTTGCAGTTAAACCTCAACAAGACAATCGGCCAAGAACTCCTCGTCCGCAACAACAAGCAGGCCTTCCGGGACAAGCATCTCAGGCCCCACGTGTTCCGGGTGAACCAAGTCCTCCGGGCCAGGGACGCAATAGAAATAGAAATAGAAACCGCAATAGAAATAAAAATCGCGAAGGCGGACCAAATACGAATGCCCAAGGACCGGACAATAGTAATAAACCGAAACCACCACAGAGCTAAGAAGAATTCAAGGAGGCCGTTATGAAACTTTTACTTATCGCTTGCTCGCTTCTTTTATCGAGCGCACTAATCGCACAAGATTCTGTTCAAACAACTACTACTGACATTCAAGTATCAGCTGACAATGCTGATAAAAACATCGACCGTCTTTATTATAATTTCGGAACGATTCCCGTAAATGCTGTCAGCTATGCAAGCTACACAGTGACAAACGTTGGGAATCAGCCTCTGGCGTTCAGACAAGCACGTATTGCAGGCCCTGGTTACTATGCTCGCACGAATTGTAATGTGGTACTTTATCCGGGTATGCGTTGTGGATTCACAATTGAGTTCAGACCTTATTTCCAGGGATATTCTTCAGGACAATTTATGATGTCATTTGATCCAAATTATTCTGTAATCGTGGATCTTGCAGGACAAGCTGTACGTTACTAATGAATTAAATTTTATTTTAAAGGCCCGCAGAAATGCGGGCCTTTTTTTTCGGGATTTTTATGAAGATCATTTTTTTATTTTTATTTTCAAATGTTCTATTTGCCGCTGACGACAGTGCACTCGCTTCATTCAGGGTAAAAGTTTCAAACGTAAGAGTTTCAAAAAAACTTTACATCGATACACCATTTGCAAAAAAATATAAAAAACTCATGACAGATGAATTTAAAAAAGGCCCAAACTTCGATAGTAACTATCGCCTTGTTCGCATTGGATGTGGATCATCATGCACTGAAGTTGCAGTGATCAACATGGAAAAAGGAAAAATCTATCAGACTGGTCTTTATATCGATGGTTCCGGTGACTGGATCAGAGGTGATATTCTTCAGTACCAGCAGGAAAGCAGTCTTCTGGTTATGACAGGTTGTTTAAAGGAAGATAAAACCAAATGCGGCCATCACGAGTACTCGTGGCAGGGTGATCAGTTTAAGGCAGAGTTTTTCAGGTCAAATGAGCTTGAACCAAAACCTGCTCCGCCTGCCACACATTAATTTAGCTTCTTAATTTCGTCTGGTTAATTTCTTCTGGCAGTTTTTTAATTCAGCAGAAATTCCACGAGCGGCAGTGTAAGTGTCTTTAAGGAATTTTTCCTGAAGATGAACTCTGTCCCAAGCTTTGCTGTTATCGATTATGAGGTAGCATAGAGCTACCGCCATAATCAGAATTACAATGATGTAATTATTTTTAGAAGTCACAGTTCTTTGGAGTACGAGGAAACGGAATAACGTCTCTGATGTTGTTCATTCCTGTCACATACATTAGAGCACGTTCAAAACCTAGACCAAATCCTGCGTGAGGAACTGAACCATAACGGCGAAGATCCAGGTACCACCAAAGCGGTTCTTTCTGCATTCCCATATCATCCATTCTCTTTTCCAGTTTTTCCAACGAATCTTCACGTTGAGATCCACCGATAATCTCCCCGATTCCCGGAACAAGGATATCCATCGCACGAACAGTTTTTCCATCCGGATTAAGTTTCATGTAGAAAGCTTTAAACTCTTTTGGATAATCAGTAACGATCACAGGCATTTTGAAATGCACTTCGGCCAGGTATCTTTCGTGTTCAGTTTGAAGTTCTGAACCCCATGTGGTCGGGTATTCGAATTTTTTAACAGCGGGGTCTACTTTAGCTAAAATTTCTAAAGCTTCAGTATAAGTCACACGTGTGAATTTCGAATCACGAACGTGCTTAAGTGTTTCCATGTGGTTTTTATCAACGGTTGCATCTTCTCTATTGTATAAAAACTCAAGCTCCTTAGATGCGTGCTCAAGAGCGTATGAGATTAAATATTTAATATAGTCTGTGGCAAGTTCAGCAATCTCATCTAAATCAGCAAAAGCAACTTCCGGCTCGATCATCCAGAATTCTGAAAGGTGACGGGTTGTATTTGAGTTTTCTGATCTGAACGTAGGTCCGAAAGTATAGATAGATCCCAATCCCATCGCGTAACACTCACCTTCAAGCTGGCCGGTTACTGCAAGGAAAGTTTCTTTTCCAAAGTAGTCGCGGGTAAAATCAAGTTTCCCGTCTTTTGTCTTTGGAGCTTTTGTAATGTCAGAGGCCATTGTAGAAATGGTAAACATTTCTCCGGCACCTTCAGCATCTACACCAGAAACAATTGGTGAGTTTAAATAGAAAAACCCTTTGTCAGAGAAAAATTTATGAGTCGCCATTGCCATATGATGACGAACGCGCATGATTGCACCAAAAGTATTTGTTCTGATTCGAAGATGAGCTTGCTCTCTTAGAAACTCCAGTGATGTTGCTTTCTTTTGTAAAGGATAAGATTCATCAGTCTTGCCGATAATCTCTACAACTTTACCTTGCATTTCAATTTGAGGAACTTTTCCGCCACCTTGAACTAAACGCCCAGTGATAGAAACGGCCGAACCTGAAAGTAATGCTGCCACTTCAGCGTAGTTTGGCAGAACTTCATCAACGATGATTTGTAAATTATCCTGAGAAGACCCGTCATTCAAAACAACGAATGAGAATTTTTTCGAATTTCTAACTGATCGGATCCAGCCTTTTACAGTTACGTCGGTATCGACGATTTTATCATTTACAATTTTCTTGATACTTGTTCTAGTCATGGATTGTCCTTTGTCTTTTTTATTTATGCTAGTTCAGTTTTAATTTGTTGTGCCTGCTCGCGACGTAGTCTTGGCCCGAATTGAGTCACTAGAGTTGAAGAGGCCATACATCCAAGTTTTCCTGCTTCTTTAAACGACATTCCGTTGTTGAGACCAAAAAGCATTGCCCCAGCAAATAAATCTCCGGCCCCGTTTGTATCAACAGGCTTCACTTGTTTTGTTTCGATGTGGATTTCTTCCTTGCCGTCGTAAACCAATGCACCTTTAGGTCCTAACGTTATGGCAAAAGTTTTTGCGATTTTTTTAAGAGCTGCGACTGCAACACTTAGCTCATTTGATTTCGTATAGGCATGAGCTTCTGCTTCGTTACAAAATAGTAGATCAACACCGTCACCGATCATATCTTTCAGACCGTCGCCGAAAAAATTAACCATGTTCACGTCAGAAAAAGTTAATGCTGTTTTTACACCGTGAGTTTCAGCAATTTTACGGGCCTTAACAGAAGCTTCTTTACCTGTAGGGCTCGCTACAAGGTATCCTTCGATGTAAAGGTAATTAGAGTTCTTGATATGCTCTTCAATTAATTCCTTTGCTGAAAAGTTTGCTGTAATACCTAAAAATGTATTCATTGTTCTGTCGGCATCAGGAGTGATTAATACGATACACTTTCCTGTAATACCTGACTCAAGCGAGCTTGTTGAAAGATTTGTTTCAACTCCGTTATCCATTAAATCTTTAAAATAAAAATCCCCTGTTTCGTCGCTTGCAACTTTACATGAGTAAAAACTTTTTCCACCGAACTGAGAAATAGCAATCATTGTATTGGCAGCAGATCCACCACATGAGCGTTTATGGTTCAGCGAGCTTAACGTGCTCGTGATTTCGTTTTGTCTTTCTTCATCAACTAAAGTCATCAGACCTTTTTCGATTTTTGCAGCTGTTAAGAATTCTGGTGTGACTTCAAATTCCATATCAACAAGAGCATTTCCGATTCCGTAAACGTCAAATTTCTTTGCCATAACCTACTTATTCCTTTTATGATGAATTAAAATTTTAGATTGAAATAGAATAATGAAAAACACCTAAAAATGAAACAAAATAAACCATCGAAAGAAAGCTCTACACGACTCGTTTACTCCAGCGATGGCTCGCACTTAAAGCTTTGCAAAAAGTGCGGGGAAGACCCGTGTATTTGCACTGACTCACCTGCTAACGTTGTATTGATTGATCCGGTTAAGACAACTTTAAAAATAAAACTTGAAAAAAACCAACGCGGTGGAAAACTTGTGACAGTCATTCATGACTTTCCTTTCAATCCCGACTTCTTTGAAGACCTGGCCAAAAAACTTAAGAATCATTGTGGAACCGGTGGAACATATAAAAAAGAAGCGAAGCCTCAGATAGAACTTCAAGGTGATCAGCGCGAGAAGGCCGAAGCACTTTTATCGAAGTTAGGTTTTAAAACCAAAAGATCCGGCGGTTAAAAAATTTTATACATATCATAGCGGGTGCTTTTGCCAACATAGGAAGCCGATGGTTTTTCCTTTATTGGATTAGCTTCGAGAGGACGCTTTACCACCACTCTTTCTGTTGCAGTCTTCATCGCCCATTCTAAAAATTCATTAGAGTCCAGGTCTTCACCGACCATATCTTTAAAGATGCGCATTTCTTTTCGTGCAAGTGCCGATTTCTTTTTTGAAGGATACATCGGATCGTAATAAATAACTTCAGGGCGAACAATAATATCGAGTTTACTTGCGTCTCCAAAAACTAAGTTGAAATCCAGTGGAAATCTTCGCAAAGCGTCTTTAAGCAGCAGATAGATCGCAGGGTTTCTTTCAAAAGATGTGAGTCTTGCTCCGAAAAATTGAATCAATAAAGAGTCTTTACCTGTACCGCAAGTAGTATCCCATATCATTCTTTTTTCTGCGGTTCCCTTAATCGCCAGAGCTTTTGCCAGTGGCTCCTTGGAAAGTGCGTAGTTCTGTCTCTGATGATATTGATAGAGTTCTTCGAAGTTAAAAGACATTTCACCCAGCTCATTGGAATGAAAATGTAATTCTCCCTCTGAAAAATAGAGATAATCGCAAAGTTCACAAAGCTTACGCTCTGACTCAACTTCTAAATTAAACTGATTTTTATCAGCTACAGATTCTTGTAGAGACGTTGGCCAATCTGAAAGATTGGCATCACTCATTTTTATCTTTATTAAGCTATTCATTGTTGGCTATTATAATCATAAATTCACACCTTTTAAAAGTAATACCCCACAAGGATAATACAATGACGATTCTCACGGATTCGAACTTCAAGAAACTTCCTTATGACCCGAAAAAGCTCCCAAGAGAGCTGACGAAATACTACATCTCATCGACAAAAGATGAGCAGGTGGAAATGTTAAAAGCACTTAACCTGAAAGAGTTGAAAGAACTTTTCACTCACATTCCGGACAATGTGAAATTTGACAAACAACCATTCGTAACAGAAGAGCTTGCATACGATGACCTGATCAATCACATGGAAGGGATCGCTCAAAAAAATAATTTAAAAACGTGCTTCATCGGCGATGGATTAAAAAATTATAAAGTGAACGAAGTTGTACCATACGTTTGTAACCTTCGAGGTTTAACGACGGCCTATACTCCTTACCAGCCTGAAAGATCTCAGGGAACATTACAGACTCTTTGGATCTATTCTTCGACACTTTCTATGCTGACAGGATTTGAAGCTGTCAACGCTTCTCTTTATGACAGATCAACTGCTTTATACGAGGCCATCATGACGGCCACCAGAATACAAAAAAATGCCAATACAGCACTTGTGTGTGAATCATTATTTCCAGGCGACATTGAAGTTTTAAAAACGCAGGCAAAAGAAACCGGTTTAAAAATTATTACTGTTCCTACTGATAAAGAAACAGGGATTACCAATGTTGATGTTGTTCATAAAATGGCAACTGAACTTGGATCTGATCTTGCGGCCATTATTTTTCCTCAAGTAAACTCTTATGGAAATCTGGAAGATGTTCACTCGTTGACAGATCTGTGCTCACAGCTTCAGGTGCAATCCATTGCTGTCATAGATCCAATGCTGCTTTCAACAGATGCCCTTGTTCCACCTTCATTATTCGGCGGCCAGAAACAAGGCTGTAATATGATTGTAGGAGAAGGACAGCATCTTGCCATCGGGCCAAACTTTGGCGGACCAGGTTTAGGAATTTTTGGTATTCGTTATAACGACGCCAACAAAAATGATATCAGACAAACAGCTGGACGATTCGTCGGACGTGCAAAAGATAAAGACGGAAAAGAAGCACTATGCATGGTTCTCTCAACAAGAGAGCAACACATTCGTCGTGAAAAAGCGACGTCGAACATTTGTTCTAATCAGTCTTTCGTGGCCTCTGCTGCCGGCGCTTCAATCCTTGCAAAAGGAGAAGAAGGAATGACAGAAGCGGCGCTTGCGGGACGTGACTACGCTCTTCAAATGGCGCAAGTACTGACACAGTTTAAAGATGTAAACCTTGCTTTCCCTTCAACTCCGTTTTTCAATGAATTTGTTTTAGAACTTCCGGTAAAAGTAAAAGAACTGCAGGCAAAAGCTTCAAAGGCCAATATTCAACTGGGTATAGATGTTTCAAACAGAATTCATGACGGAAGAAATTTAGTTCTTCTATCTTTTTTCGATGTTCACACGGATGAAGATTTAGAAAAGCTGGAAAACTTTTTCACACAAAATTTTGAAGCTTTAGAAAATGATGAATTCCTTCCTGAAATACCGGAAGATTTCATTCGTACAACTCCAGTTGGTCTGCCAACTTTTGAGCTTGAAGAAGTAAAAGCATATTACAAAAAACTCGCTGACCTGAACGTAAGTCCGGATGACAACATTTACCCGCTTGGTTCATGTACAATGAAATACAATCCTTACATCAATGACTGGGCAGCTGGACTAAAAGGTTTTACAGACGTTCACCCTCAGGCCCCGATCGAAGATGTACAAGGCTGTCTTGAAATCCTTTACGGAATTCAGGAAATGTTTAAATCAATCACCGGTCTTCCAGCAGTCACAACTCAACCGGTAGCGGGAGCTCAGGGTGAACTTGTTGGATTAAAACTTTTCCAGGGTTACCATAGAAACAACGGTGAAGCGGATACAAGAAATATTCTTCTTATCCCTCGCTCTGCTCACGGTACAAATCCAGCGACGGCCACAATGGCAGGTTTTGAAACGAAAACAGTTGATGGCGTTCAATATGGAATCGTAATCATCGAAGCGGACAATACTGGCCACATCAACATGACTCAGATGAAAGCTGAAGTTGAGAAATACAATAAGCGCATTGCCGGTGTCATGGTGACGAATCCAAATACATCAGGACTATTCGAAAAATCATTTAAAGAAATGGCAGACCTGATTCACGGTGTTGGTGGTCTGGTTTATATGGACGGCGCTAACATGAATGCTATTGCCGGATGGATCGACCTGAATAAAATGGGTGTCGATGCTGTTCACAATAATCTTCATAAGACCTGGACAATCCCACATGGTGGTGGCGGACCAGGCGACGGGATCGTTGCAGTTTCTCACCGTCTGGTTGATTATCTTCCGGGAATCCAGGTGGTAAAAGTTGGCGATAAATTTGATGTGACAAAAGCTCCAAAATCTATCGGATCATTTCACCGTCACGTTGGAAACTTTGCTCATAAAGTACGCGCTTACACTTACATCAAAGCTTTAGGCGGAAACGGTGTTCAGCAGATGTCTGGTGTTGCAGTTTTAGCAGCAAGATATTTATACGAAAAATTAAAACCTGTTTATCCTTCCCTTCCTGAGAACTGTGAAAATGAAACTCGTATGCACGAATTCATTCTTACAATTTCAAAAGAAACTTTTGACCGCATTGCTCTTGGTGGAACACCAAAAGCACAGGCGATTGCAAGAATCGGAAAACTATTTCTGGATTTCGGACTTCACGCTCCGACAGTAGCTTTCCCGGAAGCTTATGGATTAATGATTGAGCCGACTGAATCGTACAGCAAAGTTGAACTGGATCGTTTTGTTGAAGTTGTTATGGCCATCAACAACATTATCAATGAAACACCAAATGTACTGACGACTGTTCCTCACTTTACTCCTATTAAAAAAGTTGATGAAGTTGAAGCGAATAAAAACCTTAGTTTCATGGATAACTTAAAAGGATTCCCCCACATCTATCAGAACGTGATTGATCCCGTGAAACTTTCCAAGATGGATATCAAGGAAGTCACAATGGATATCATTAAGGCCCACCAGAAGGCCGAAGCTCACGCACATAACTAAACATCCTAAAGGCCTTCATTTTGAAGGCCTTTTTTTTGGTTAAAACCCTGAAAATGCGGTGCCTGTATTGAGGCCAAACAACCGCTGTGTAAACATTACAACTTCCGCCTGCTCCCTCCTAAAATAACTATAATTGTAAATATAATTTTTATAATGCTAGAGGCATCCATGAAAACTTTAACCAAATTAAGTGACTTAATTAAAGCTGCCTACACATGGACACACCTGACAGTTCACAATACTTGGGGAATTATCAATGTCTTTAATATAGTCTGGATTAGACCTATGAAAGGCGGACTTTTAAAGAGTGACCACCCGATGGTGACAGGGATCAATCCTGACAACGGCGAAAAAATCTGGAAACAGAATATTCTTTTTCAATCAATCAGAAGTAGCGAGTATCAAAATACGGCAAGTGATGAAGACATCGTCTGTGATGTTGGAAACCATATGAGAAAAATGGTTGAAGCATCTGCTTCATCAGAACAATACCCTAAAGGGAAACCGGACCGTATGCCTCCGGCCATTAACTACATTCATGGATGCGTTCACTACAACGGTGGATTTTTAATCTTCAATGATTTTAAAGATGCGATTTCACATTTCAGCAACGTGGATTTCCAGAATTCATTCAAACGTTTTGTAAATGAAGAAAAACGTGAACCAGTGACGATCTTTAGAAATAAAAACTACGACCGCATGGAGTACCTGGAATTTGTCTGCTTTTTAAGAACAATTTTTCCATGGTTCTCAAATACTAACGGCAACAAAAAAAGAATCGGCTGGGGTAACCCTGCTCCATACGCTTCAGTGAATACGATTACCGGCCACTGGATGACTGACACTTATAAAATTTATTCGGAAAAAGGGAGACAATCAGTTTGCAGACCTGCTGTTACTAAAAAATATTTTACAGAAGCTGTCTATGTAGGTGAACGTGCCACTGTAAAACCGGAAGAAAAGTTCCTTGCTCATTTTACCAATGAAAGGGTTATTGCACGTGGTGAAAAAGGGAATATGTTTTTCGTGGACCTGAGAAAATTATCTAAAGGTTACAAATTCGATCCGAATAAAAAGCTTCCGCATATCGGTGACAGGGTTCTTGAGCGCTTTTTTCACGTAGGTAAAACTTAAAATGAAAATCACTCAGGATGCCATTATTAATGTCTCACATGAAGTCACAAAAGCTGACGGGACGAATGACGGCATCTGGTTTTTCGGTAACAGACTAAATATTGAAGATGAACTTATCATTGGATTCTCCCCGACTAATTACCACTGTTTTATTATCTGCGGTGACTATGAATTTCACCCGCGATTCAGCATCAACAATTGCAAACTAGGGCCATCAAGAAAAAATAATATCAGGGCCGCTTTTTTCATCAGGATTAAAAATATACCGAAAAACGATATCCTGAAATTCCAGATATACATGGAAGACATCAAAGGAAAAAGAACTCCGACATGTCACACGGGACTTCTGCAGATTCTCGACAGAGGAATCGGACTTAAGATTCCACAACACTCAATTTTTAAGACAACTCCAAAATCCTTTTTAACAGGAGTCATGGAACGTGGTATCGTAGACATTAATAAAAACTCACTCGAGCTTGAAGTGTACTCCATCAGAAATAAACCTCTGGACATGATCTATAAAGACATTGCTCTTGTGAATTTAAAATTCGGCTGGATTTTTAAATTGAGTAACATGTACTTCAGGATTTTAAGATTGTTCAGGCCCGAAATTCTGGTTCGCTGAATATGACCAGCAGACAAAAAATTATCATCCATACATTTTTAATTTCCCTGTCAGTGGCGCTTCTCATCGGTCTGGGCCTTTATGTTCACAAAAATCAGGAAACATTTGAAAAAATCAAGCATATCCATATCGGCATTATCCTGATGTTGATAAGTATGCACATTATCAATTATTGTTTCTTAGGCCTCACTCACCGCTATCCTCTGAAAAAAGATAATGTCTTTTTGAAATTCAACGAGTGGTACGGGTTGTGTACGGTGGCCGATCTTTACAATTTATTGCTTCCAGCTAGTGGAGGAACTGCGATCAGGTTTATGTACATCAATAAGAAAAAACATATACCGATGAGTGTAGTCCTCTCGATGAGTTTATCAGTTTTTCTTCCAGGTGTTTTACTTCTGGGTGTAACGGGAAGTCTATACACTCAGTTTTTCATGGGGCCGTTGTCTCCGGTCTTTAACATTTTGAAAATATTTTTCATAGGTTTGACTGTCGGTACAAGTATTTTTATTTTTGGATCGCGATTTCTTGTGAAGTTATTTAAACTAAAAAAATCGTTTGATATTAAAAAATATTTTTTCGACAGGAAAATATTTTTAAACTCTCTTTTATGTTATGTGGGAATGTTTCTCATTCATCCGGTAAAAGTTTATCTATCTTTTAAGGCCATTGGTGTAGACATTCCTCTGAGTCAGTCTTATGAAATTAGTCTTATACTTCTAGCATCAGCTTTTTTCCAGGTTCTGCCCGGTAATGTGGGAGTAAAAGAACTGGTGACGGCCTACATATCCCAGCAATATGGAATCCAGTTTGAAACAGCATTACTGGCCAGTCTTGTGGACAGAGCGATCCTCTTATTATTCTTATTTCCGTTTGGAGCTTATTTTTACTGGCGTTTATTTCTGGATGCGAGCCTGCTTAAAAGAATACCTGAGAGCACCTGAGCATCTTCCCTTATCCCTCTGAGAAAACGGCTGGTGAATGTTCTTTGGGAGTTTCTACCAAGATAAAAAAGTCCATCTTCGTCAACTGATTCAAAATCATTTTTTAAAACGGCCTTAGGTGGTTTGAACCCGGTTGTATAAATAATGGCGTCAATTTTTTCAGTTGAGCTGTCCTGAAAAGTCACATCATGATTGACAATTTTTTTAATATCTTTTTTTAATACAGTTCTGGTTTCAAAAACTTTTCTGGCATTAAAATGCATTGGCACTTCAACTTCATTCTTTAAATTAGACTTTATTTTTTTGATAACACTTTCTATGAAATCGAGATGGGACAAAAAATAATTATATATTACAGGGTGTGAACTGAATTTCACTTCGCTTCTTGCCGAGATAAAAAGCTCGTGATCGTCACTAGCGGCCAGCTCATTTAAAATCTGTCCCGCTGAAAGCCTTTTTCCAACGATAAGAATTTTTTTATAGTTTTTGAACTGTTCAGCATTTTTATAATCTTTAAAGTGCAGCATAAACGGTGGATTTCCAGAAATATCCAGTGGGGGAATGAATGGAAAGTTAAAATGCCCGCGGCAGTCAATCAGGAAATCTGAATGATAAGTCTTATCCGGAGTGTTGATTATAAAACGATCATCGTCCTTCAAAAAATCCACTACGTCTTTTTGAAATTCAATGGTGAGTGCATGACGTTTTGAAAATTGTATAAGATATTCTGCAAAATCCTTCGCCTTGTGGACAGTATCTCGGGGAAAAAGTTTCAGGTCTTCTGGCAGAAGGCAGTTCGATTGCCAGTGAGATATCAGACGAAGTTGATCCGGCATTTGAGTCCACGAGCTTCCTGCCGTCATATTTTTATCGAGGATCAAATAATTAATACCGAGACTTTTCAGGTAGTAACCCAAAATAAGTCCAGCGGGGCCCGCTCCAATGATAATGACCTGATGGTCGACTCTTTTTTCCATGACTGATTTTAATTCATAATAAGGATTTTTTCACTATAATATAACTGTAACAATCAATTAGTCAGGACCGCACACATGGGCGTTTTAGCTTTCAATAAAAAACTTCAGGAACACCAGATTCAACTGGTGAGAACGACTGTTGATACTTTACAGATCAATGTCGGGAAACTTTGCAATCAGGCCTGCCATCACTGCCATGTTGAGGCCGGGCCACTCAGAAAAGAAATCATGACTGAAGCGACAGTTGATAGAATTATTGAATTGATGAAAGCGACTCCCGGATTAAAAACTATCGACCTCACTGGTGGTGCTCCTGAAATGAACCCGCATTTTAAAAAACTGGTCTGTGCCGCGAGGTCCATGAACCTGGAAGTCATCGACAGATGTAATCTGACAATCTTTTATGAAAAAGGGTTTGAAGACATCCCGGAATTTTTAAAGGAACAAAAAGTTCATGTTATCGCCTCCCTTCCCTGTTACACAAAGGACAATGTGGACCAGCAAAGAGGCCGGGGTGTATTTGATAAAAGTATCGAAGGCCTGAAAAAATTAAATTCACTTGGGTTTGGAATTTCAGGAAGCGGTCTGATGCTGGATCTGGTTTACAATCCGGTGGGAGCCTATCTTCCCGGGTCACAGGTTAAACTTGAGGCCGATTACAAGCGTGAGCTAAAACAATACTTCAATCTGGAATTTAATAATCTTTTTACTATAACCAATATGCCGATTAAAAGATTTCTTGATGATTTAAACCGTCAGGGGAAATTTGAAGACTACATGACTTTACTGGTGAATAACTTCAATCCAAATGCTGCAAGCACAGTCATGTGTAAGTCTCTCATCTCCATCGGATGGGACGGGCAGATTTATGACTGCGACTTTAACCAGATGATGGAGATGCCTGCAGATTATAAAAAAATAACTCTGACAGAAATTTCAAGTTTCAATGATTTTAAAAATAAATCCATTGCGCTGGCAGATCATTGTTACGGATGCACGGCCGGAGCGGGAAGCTCTTGCGGTGGAGCACTTCTTTAAGTGGATAACTTAAGCATCATCATCCCGGTTAAGCGCGGTGACAGTGCGTGGATGGGCCTTGTTACAGACCTTTTATCATATACTTTTCAGTTTGAAATTCTGGTCGTATCAGAAGAAGACCTTTCAATTAATTTAAGTGACCCCAGAATAAAATACATTCATTCAAAAGAAGGCCGGGCCAGACAGCAAAATAATGGCGTTCTTCAATCTACTAAAACATTTCTGTGGTTTTTACATGCTGATTCTCAAATTTCAAAGAATTCATTTGCAACAATTGCCTCATTGTTCAAGAAAAATCCTGCGGCCATGTTCTATTTCGATTTAAAATTTTTATCAGACGGCCCGCAGTTGATGGCCATTAATTCTCTTGGTGTAAAATGGCGTTCACAAATTTTAAAAATGCCTTTTGGTGATCAGGGTTTTTTTATGGCGAAAAAAACTTTTTTTTCAATGGGAGCTTTTGATGAGAGTGCGAAATATGGCGAAGACCATCTTCTTATATGGAAGGCACATCAAAGAAATATACCCGTTCTTCCATGCCATGACAGGCTATTAACAAGTGCTAGAAAATATAAAAAGAGTGGCTGGTTGAAAACCACTTCTAAACATCTTTATCTGACTTACAAACAGGCAGCACCTGAATGGATAAAGCTTTTAAAGTTAAAAAATAAAAAACGCCCGACCACGGCCGTTGCTATTTTTGTAAAAACTCCAGGGGTCTCGACTGTTAAAAGCCGTCTTGCATCTTCAACAGGTGTCGAAAAAGCAGAAGAATTTTTTCATCTTTCACTGAAGGCCACGGAAGAATTTGTAATTGAGGCGATGAAAAAAAGTCACGGCGAGATTGAGGCCTTCTGGGCCGTGGCCGAAACACAAACTCTTCAACATCCACTTTGGGATTTTTTTCAAACGATTCCTCAAGGGACAGGAGATCTCGGTGACAGGCTTTTTCACGTTTACTCAAAGCTCATTAAAAACCACGACCGTGTTTTTTTAATCGGCGCTGATCTTCCCCATCTCGGTTTTAATACTCTCTTAAAAGCACATCAAACAGCTATGTCTCACGATCAGTTTATCATTGGAGAAACTGATGACGGTGGATTCTATTTGTTCGGTGGTAAAAAACCCATTGAACGTACAGTCTGGAACTCTATTACCTATAGCTCTGATCAGACATCTGAGGAATTAAAAACAGCGTTGGGTAAAGAGAATTTTATTTTTCTGGATAAAAATTTTGATATCGATTTTGTTGAAGATTTAAAAAGGCTTTCGGATTTAAAAAATGATAACTTACTTCCAAAGCAGAAAAAAATTGTTGAGTGGGCCAAAATCAATACAACCCGTCCATAATATTTCCCATCTCTTGCTCCAGACTTTCCTGCGTGGAAAACTGCGAAGGAATGATTGCAGGATAAATTTTCATTTTTACAGGAAACGGTATCACCAGCATCAATGGACTGATAATAAAAATCACATAAGTTAACAGGATATTAAGTGCCATTGGTGCCTGAAAAAACTTCAATGCAAAAAAAGAAATACATGCGCAAAGAATTTGTCCCAATGAAACCGGCGCATATTTAATTCCCAGGACTGCAGGAAGAATCAATAGTTTTGATATCCATTTATTGCAAAGAAAAACCGGATTAATAAAATGTGACCCTTTAAATGAAACAGGTATCACCGGTACATTTTGTGACTTTGCAATCTTTGCCCAGCCGTGTGCCCAGCGGAAATGATTTATTTTATACTCCCATACAGGTCTCAAGGCCTGGCGGTTTCCACCGGGAAAAATCATCAATGAGCGATCCGTTTTAAAAATTACTTCGGCCACTTCATAGGAAGCTGGTACTGCGCCAATGAGATAAAAATAAGAACTCATGAGTGGGATTTTGAAAATACTTGGATGAGTAAAACCGTAAACTTGAAAGTCAGATCCTTTCACGTCCTGAAGGGTAAAAAGCACTGAGTGGCTCTCTACAACAGCTCCGCTATTGTGGTTTGAAATAAAAAGTAGCGGCCCTTTTTCAGGGATATTTTGGGCCCCCTCAATCTTAAGACTAAAAACTGCTTTCATGACAGGCCAGAGAGTCCTGTGAAGGATTCCAATAAATGCAGGACTACGCTTTTCGAGTACGTTTTTCATGTCTAAAGTATATACGATTTTCTTCAAAGGCCCATAGAAATAATACATGCCCGAAGGTGGGTTTTCCACCCTATGTTACCCTTATTCCATGTGGCCATTTAAGCAAAAACAACACTCAATTCCAATGAATTCTCTAGAGAAATTCATGCTCGCTCATGAGTCTGAAGAGATAGCCTACAACAGCCAGATCATGGTGGAATTTTTGGGTGATGTGAGACTTGCTGATATGAGAGCAGCAGTGGACCAGGCCATAAAAGAAATCCCTCTGCTGAGATCACACATTGAAGAAACTGCTTATAACTTTAACCGCTTTTATAAATCTGAGGCCGACTTTAATTCTTTTGAAGTCATCGAACTGCGATCAAAAATTCTGGATCAGGATGAAATAGACCAGTTCTGCCAGAAAAAATTTAATTTATCACAGTCACCTGCTTTCAGAATATTAATCGGTAAGACTGCACTTCAAAAAAATATTCTTATTTTTAATGTTCACCACACTCTTTGCGATGCCGCCGGACAGTTTCATTTATTGGAAGAAATTTTCAGAGTGATGGAAGGCCAGGATATCAGGGAAGGCGCAAAAACAGATAAAACTTTTCGTTATAGAGATCTCTTAAGATTTATGGGATGGAAATGGTTTATAAACCAAGTGTACACTCAACTTCGCCCGCTGGCAAAACAACGCCAGTATAAAATGGCCAGTCTGGTTGATCATCACGAAAGACCTCAGCGTTTTGTCACTTCACAAACGGTTGAATTAAACTCTGATGAACAGGAAAAGATCCGTGTATCATGTAAAGAACTTAATATTTCCATTACAGAGTATCTGACTTACTCATGCTTCAAGGCACTGGATAAATGCCTCAAGGCCCGCGGTGATGATAAAACCCCCATTATGGTTTATCTTCCCAAAACTCTAAGACCACTTCTTAAAATCAGATACTCACTTCAAAATATTCTATCGACGGTATGGATTGTTGGCAAAAGAGATGAACTTCACTCGGATAAATTTCTGGAAAAGGTTAAACACATCATCAACTCCCATAAAATGGATAAGGCCGCTAAATTTATTTTTGGAACACTTTGGGCCGCATCAGTCTTAAAACCGGCCACACTAAAAAGTCTTTACCAGAAACTTGACCGCGATCCAGAGTCTGCCACCAGTTCACTATTAATCAGTGCAGGACGAGTGCCTCGTTCGTATACTTTTCCTGCCAACTGGACTGACATCAGTGTCTGGGCCAGAGGAACAATGTTAAAATCTCCTGGTGTAGGAGTTATTTATACCGGAGTCGCAGGGGCCGAAACGCTGACGATCGAATATCTGAAAGATGTGGTGGAAATCAGCACCATCAATGACTTCAAAAAGAATCTTTTATCTGAACTGTTAAAGTAATTTGTCTGACGAATTACGCTCGCAAAACTAATCTTAAATATACTGTCTTTCATTGTAGGAACGTAATCCTGTGGTTATACTTTTTCTTATTATTAAAAAAGCAGGAAATAATCATGAAATCACTTTCTTTAATTGCTCTAATGCTTTTTAGTTCACTCGCATTTACTGACGTGGCACCATTAAAACTTGGTATCGGTTTATTTCAACCTGACAAAGAAAAAAACGATGCGACTTATAAACCACTGGCCGACTATCTTGCAAAAGAACTAAAGAGACCCGTTGAATTAAAAACTGTTGATACTTGGGAAGGCCTGGCGAAATCTCTCGCTAACGGTGAAACCGATGTAGCATTGATGGGCCCGTGGGGTTATGTCCTTGCCAACAATGACGCTAAAGCAGAAGCAATTGCAACTATTCTTTACGATGGAAAACCGGAATATTTCGCCATCATGGTGACTCATCCGAATTCAGGAATAACAAAACCAGAACAATTAAAAGGAAAAAGTTTTGCTTTTGGTGATAAAGGTTCAACGTCAGGATACTTAATTCCATTTTATTATTTCATGAAAAACTTTAAGGTCACGGAGCCTGAAACTTTTTTCTCAAAAGTTCTTTATACAAAACACCAGGCCATTGAAACTCAAGTCACAGCAGGTGAACTGGATGCAGGAGCGGACTATAATAGAAACCGTAATGCCATGATTGAATCAGGTTTAATCGATCCTAAAAAATCTGTGATCATCTGGACATCTGAACCGCTTCCAAATGATGCAGTTGGTGTCAGCTCAGAAATATTTAAAGATAAAAAATTAGTAGCAAGTATTCAAAAAGCACTGCTTTCTGTTGGTGATGCACTTAAAGCAAATCCTAACCTTCTTCCAGCTCACTACACAGGGTTTGTAAAAAAAGACAACTCATTCTATAAACCAATTAAAGATGCAGGTCTGGCAACAGGAAAACTGGCTCCTCCAGCGAAATAATGATTCAAAAGAAAAAATCAATTTTAGAAAAAATAAAATCCAGAGCTTTTTTAGTTTCTGGATTTTATCTTTTCATTCTCATCCTCTGCACTCAAAGTTTTTACACGCAAAATGATTTAAACTTCGGCAGAAGACCTCTTCAAAATCTTGCAAAAACATTGCGTGAATTATCACGGCCAAGTTTTGTCAGGATATGGAATGGCAATGAGCACCTGGAGTATAAAAGTGACGATGGAGTGGTCCTGCGCACAGAAGACCAGAAAGAACTTGAGAAGACATTTCTTCACTCGCTTTTAAGATCTGGATGGATGACGTTCAAAATTGCCACTCTCGGTTCTCTGATCGCAGCCATTTTAGGATTTCTTTTGTCATGGCCTGCTTCAAAAAAATTAAAGTTTCCGAAATTTTTTTTCTGGTCATCCAATATCATTATAAATTTTCTGAGATCTATTCACTCGCTGGTCTTTGGACTATTGCTGGTGGGTATTGTGGGACTTGGACCTATGGCCGGAATCCTGGCGCTAGCACTGCACTCAACAGGAAGTTATGGAAAGCTTTTTTCAGAGGCCATAGACTCGCTGGACTTAGTTGAAGCACATGCACTGAGACTTAGTGGAGCCAACCGCATCCAGATTTTTTTCCATGCAATTCTTCCTGAACTTCTCCCGCAGTTTATGTCCACGCATCTTTATGTCTGGGAATTCAATATGCGTGACTCGGCCGTGCTTGGTCTGGTCGGGGCCGGAGGACTGGGATTACTTTTAAGTGATGCCGTTGCCCTCTTTCAGTGGCAAAGGCTTTCAACACTTTTACTTTTTTTATTCTTATTAGTGAGCGGTTTTAGTTATGTAAGCAGCAAGATCCGTCAGGAGCTTCTGTCATGAATAAAAATATTGTCTCATTAAAAAATGTTTCACTAACTCTGGATTCAAAAAAACCTGTTTTAAATAACATCTCACTCTTTCTGGAAGCACATCATTCACTGACCTTGATCGGACACAATGGTGCCGGAAAATCTTCACTCTTAAAACTTCTGGTGGGCGATCTTCATCCTGACCAGGGTGTTGTTCAGCTACTGGGACAAAATATTTCAAAAGAGATGGATAAGGACACATTGAGAAAACTGAGATCGCAGATTGGTTTTATCCATCAGGGCCTTCACCTGGTTGGAAGAAAATCGGTTCTTGAAAATGTTCTTATGGGAAGGCTTGCACATAATCAGTCCGTGAAAACCTGGTTTAATATTTTTAATTCCGCGGATTACGATATTGCTTATGAGGCCTTGAAAGATGTGAAGCTTCAGGATAAGGCCATGCTACGTGCTGATCACTTGTCAGGTGGAGAACGTCAGAAAACAGCAATTGCCCGTGCTCTGGCACAGTCGCCGGCACTTATTCTCGCGGATGAGCCTACAGCTGCTCTGGATCCCCGTGCCTCGCATGAGGTGGCCGGGCTTTTAAAGAATTTAGTTGAAGAAAAACATCTGGCATTAATCACCGTAGTGCATTCTCTCGAACTTCTGGATAAAATATCAGAGCGTCTGGTTGTAATGAAAAAAGGTGAAATTCTTTTTGATGGAAATCAAAAAAATATAACTCCAGATATCTTTAAAACTTTTTATCAGGAATAAGTTCATGCTGAACACTCTGGAAATTACTCTCACAGATGAAAAAATAGCAATCTGTGGCGGGCCTTACAGTAATTTTTCCGCGCTCGAGGCCTTCATCATTGAAACACAAAATCTTAAATCCAGATTCTGTCTGGGAGATATTGGCGGCTTCGGCCCGCACCCGAACCGCTCGATTGAACTGCTTCAAAAAAATAATATCACATGCCTTCAGGGAAACTACGATCAGACAGTTGGTTCAGGTGAAGAAGACTGCGGTTGCGGATACATTGATCCCATCGACAGAAAATTTGCTCAGGTGAGTTATGACTACACATTAAAAAATACCAGCGATCAAAATAAAGCATGGCTGCGCTCACTACCTCAACACATACTTTTAAAATGGAAAAATAAAAAAATTCTTCTATGTCACGGCTCCCCTGATGAAGTGAATGAGTTTGTTTTTGAATCAGAAGTTACAGAAGAAAAAATAAACCTGTGGCTCACAAAATTTAATGTAGATGCCATCTGTGTCACACACTCCGGAATTCCCTGGATCAAAAAAACGTCAAAAGGCCAGTGGATTAATGTCGGAGTTTTGGGGAGACCTGCTCACGAGGGATTGATGCGGGTTTTTTATGCAACGGCGGAGTATGAAAATGGAAATCTGAATTTTAAATTATGCCCGATGGATTACAATCCGGAAGAAGTGATTGCAGCTATGAGATCAGAAGGTTTACCTGAGGAATTCTGCCAGTCACTTATAATTGGCGAATGGACAACCTGTGCAGCGATACTTCCGCCTGAAGAAGTAAAAATAAAAAAACGTTTATAAAAAAGGCCCTCATTACGAGGGCCATTTTTTTTTACTTCCCTTCCACTTCCGAAGGCATATAAAAAGTTCTATTCGTTTCATTAATTTTACTTGTCAGTCCTCTGAATAAACGTCCTTCATGAAGAACTTTTTCCTGAAGTGTCTGCCAGATTTTATGCGGAGTTTTTTCCGGATGCTGAAGTAGTAATAAAGTTTTCGGAGAAATTTCTCTTGCACCTTTAATAATCCCCTCTGTAAAGGCAACTTTATAAGTTTTAAACGGATTGATAGGTTTACCGTTGATATATGCATGTCCGATTTTTAAACCAAATGGAGTTTTAACAAACTTCATTTCAATTCCAGAGTAGGCCAGCGGCTCACCGAAAGAAGCAAGAGTTTCAAAAACTGTTTTAAGCCACAGGCCTTTTACTTTCGCCGTATAGATCGACCATCCATAAGTATCTTCCAGATTAAACACTCGCGGAATTGAGTTGATAATTGATCTTCTGGTAATTGTTCCGACTGGAAAATTTTCTCCGTTCATTGGCGGAGCATGGATAGCAACATCAGCACCTGATTTTTCTCTAAGAGCGTCTGAAATATAATACGCCCATTTTCTTGAACCGGAAGGATCATCTGCGTTTAAGTCTGAATAACCAATTTTTTCGTTAAGCCAGTCTTCACCATAGGTATTGCCAAGATCTACATTGGCATCTTCTACGATATTTTTTACGACAGTATTTTCTGCCTGATATTTAACCGGCACAAGTTCGTAAGAAACAATTTTAAGCGGCTTTCCTTTTTCCAGGTCAAGAATAAGTCTACCAAGATATTCGGTGTGCATTCCCGCCTGAACGATAGGAACCATTTTTTGTGCTTTATTTTTTTCATACTCAGGATTGAAAATCGCCGTGTGCGAATGGCCTCCGACAATCAGATCGATGTTCGAAGTTTTTTTCGCAAGTTTATGATCTTTACTTACTCCCATGTGAGTAAGAGCGATTACAAAATCATTTTTTCTTTTCTTTAAAATATCTTCATATGCTAAAGCAGACTGATAAGGATCTGTGATCTGTGAATCTTCCAGACTCCAGCTGTAGTAAAATTCGTTGGTCGTTAATCCTAAGATAGCAATCTTGATTCCATCGATTTCAATTTCTCTGTAAGGCTTAATTTTATTTCTGATGTTTTCAAACTTTGGTGAGACCCAGACGTTTGCTGCTAAAAAGGAGAAGTTTAAGTCAATTTTCCCCAACATATTATCTAACTCTTTTGCTCCCATAAGGTAATCATGATTCCCGAGTCCGACGACGTCATAACCAACATTATTGTGAACTTCAAAACTCTTCATCCCTTTGTCGGCCATATAAAAAATATTTCCTTCGAGGAAGTCCCCTGCGTCCATAGTGACTGTTGGCACTCCATCTTTTTGTCCTTTGTCTTTATAGAATGAGATCAGAGCAGATAACCTTGCAGAACCACCGACATTTGTCTCGTGAGTCGCACCATCCATAAAGGAGTGAGTATCGTTTGTGTGAAGGATTTGCACCAGTCGTGCATTTGCTGTTGTCGCTGCCAGAAGTGCGCACAAAGCAGTACCAACAATTTTTGTTCTAAGCATAATGACCTCATAAGGTTTTTATTTGTATGTCCGACTTTTCGGATTTCTGGTGACTTGATAAAGAATCTTTGTTGTTTCACCTTCCCGAGTTTTTTGATCCGGAAAATACTGCTACCCTCACCGCCGTCAATATGTTAAAAATGCACGACTTATACCACTTTTGAGGATCTTTCATGCTGAGCTCAATGAACACGGCCCCGCGCTGCACATTCGCCATTATTTCCCATCCCGATGCCGGGAAAACGACGATGACCGAAAAACTTTTATGGTTTGGACAAGTCATCCGTGAAACAGGAAAAGTAAAAGCAAAAGACGGAAATTATGCAAAGTCTGACTGGATGGAAATTGAAAAGGAACGTGGGATTTCGATTTCATCTTCTGTGATGAGTTTTCCGTACAACGATCGGGCAATGCACTTACTCGATACTCCAGGACACAAGGATTTCTCTGAAGATACATACAGAACATTAACTGCTGTTGAATCAGTTCTCATGATGATCGACTCTGCTAAAGGGGTTGAGGCACAGACGATAAAACTTATGGAAGTATGTCGTATGAGAGATACTCCAATCGTAACTTTTATGAACAAGTACGACAGAGAAGCGATGGATCCATTTGAACTGATCGAAAACGTAGAGAAGATTTTAAATATTCAATGTGTACCGATGACATGGCCTATTGGTTCTGGTGTAGATTTCAAAGGTGTTTACGATTTAAGATCAAAACAGATCATGAGTTTTAAAAATGCTAAAGATCCTTTCAATCCGATTATTATAGATGCAGAAAATTTAGATGCTCCCGAAGTTTTAGCTTTTATCGGAGCTCCACTTCTTGCAACACTAAAAGATGAACTTGAATTAGTGGGAACACTGATTGGAGATTTCAGCACAGAAGAGTTCCTTCATGGAATCCAGTCACCGGTCTTTTTTGGTTCTGCTCTTAACAACTTCGGTGTTAAAGAAACTCTGGATATGATTTCATCTTCATCGCCAGGACCTCGTTCACGTGAAGTTAAGCTTGCTCCTTTTGAATCAGATTCAAAAACGCAGACGATTGATCCAGTGGGGACGACAGAGTTCACAGGATTTATTTTTAAGATTCAGGCGAACATGGATAAAAAGCACCGCGACCGTATTGCATTCCTAAGAGTATGCTCTGGAAAGTTTAACCGCAACCAGAATATTTATCACGTACGCTCTGATAAAAAAATGAAGATCGCAACTCCACTAATGTTCCAGGCACAGGATCGTGAGATCACTGAAGAAGCATTTCCGGGAGATATCATCGGACTTCACGACAACGGAAAATTCCAGATTGGAGATACGTTTACTGAAGGCTCAAAGTTTATGTTCACAGGAATTCCAAACTTTGCTCCGGAAATTTTCAACAAGGTTATTTTAAAAGACCCGATGAAAGGAAAGCAGCTTGAAAAGGGACTTCAACAGTTATCTGAAGAAGGTACTGTGCAGCTCTTCAAAAGACATTCCACTGGAGAAATGATTCTCGGTGCAGTTGGTGCTCTACAGTTCGAAGTTGTAAAATACAGACTGGAAGATGAATACAACGTCAATGCTGCTTATGAAGGATATAACTTCGTTGGTATCAGATGGCTAAAATTTGAAAACGATAAAGACGAAGGCGCTTTCATGGCCTCAAACAGTTCAAACATCGCCTACGATCATAAAAAGAGAATTTGTTTTTCTGTCAGATCTGAATGGGACTTGAAACTGGTCATGGAAAAAAATCCAAGAGTGCAGTTCTTCAAAAACTCGGACTACAGATAATGGCAAAAGCTTTAAGCGATATCATCACGGACCCGCATGTATATCTGGAAAACCTTTTTTCTAAAATTGAGTCTATTGGTTTAAATGTTGATGACTGTTTTTTAGATCACATCTGTTACAGAGTTGCGACTGATGATGAATATCAGACAAAAAAAGTTGAGCTGCTTGATCATGGAATTCTTTTAATTGAATCAATGGTCAATGGAAGAATGATCTCTACTTATAAACTAAACGTTGCGCTTCACTTCAATAACCGCATCATCGACGTCCTGGAGCTTCCTGCTCCAAAGCCTGGTGCGAGTTACAGTTCGGGTCTTGAGCACGTTGAATTTGTGACGAAAGAACCTTTAAAAAATATTGTGGCCCGCTACCCTGCTTTAAAATTTGAAACTTTTGGAATTGATAAAGAGATCAATGCAGACATCACTTTAAAGTTCGAAGGCCAGTGCATCCGTTTTCATAACCAGACATTGGAAGATGTCATAGCTGCAGAAAAATTATTATGACCGACTTAAAAACTATCCAGAACCGTATTGAAAAAAACTATAAACACAGAGCGAAGATCGCAAAACGCGAAGGCTTTGAAGCTTTTCGTATTTACGAAAAAGATATTCCAGACTTCCCTTTCATAGTTGATGTTTACAAAGACAATGCTGTTATCTATGAAAAACGCGATGAAGAAATCGATGCAGAAAAATTTGAGCACTTTGGATACATCATCAGTGCTGTAAAAAACATTCTCAACATCCCGGAAGAAAAAGTTGTTATCAAGGCAAGAAAAAGACAGGTTGGTGACACTCAGTACGTAAAGCTTGAAGAGCGCAATGAACTAATCTCGGTAAAAGAATACGCTGCACATTATCTCGTGAACCTTCACGATTATCTCGACACTGGTTTATTTTTAGACCACAGACCGCTGAGACAAATTGTTTTCAAATCTTCTGAAGGAAAAAAAGTTTTAAATCTTTTTTCTTATACTGGATCAATTTCAGTCATGGCCGCACTTGGTGGCGCCCGTCAGGTCACGAGTGTGGATATGTCGGCCACATACCAGGACTGGGCGAGAAAAAACTTCGAACATAACAATATCCCGCTTAAAGAGCATAACTTCATAACTGACAGTGCGCTGGAGTATCTTGAAAAGGCGTCACAAAGATTTGACCTGATTGTTTTAGATCCGCCAACATTTTCCAATTCAAAAAAAATGGAAGAAGATTTTGAAGTGGAAAAAGATCAGGTCGCTGTCATTAAACAATGTTTGAGACTGCTGGCACCGGATGGAGTTCTTTATTTCTCGAATAACAAACGTGCGTTTAAAATCGACCCTGCTGTTCTTGAGATGGCCAACGTTCAGGACATTACGGCAAAAACAATTCCTGAAGATTATCGAAATCCAAAAATTCACCACTGCTTTAAGATCACACATAAGGCAAAAAAATGATTTCATTTCCCGACGAAATTAATAAGGCCTTAGTGGATATGAAAATATCCAGCTTCACGCCTATTCAGGAAAAAGCAATTCCTGTCATTCTTGAAGGGAAAAATCTCATTGCATTGTCTGAAACAGGAAGCGGAAAAACTCTGGCCTTCACTCTGCCACTGGTTGGCCGCCTGATAGGTGTTCCAAAGAGACCGGTAAAAGTTTTAATCATCACTCCGACCAAAGAATTATCTGAACAGATTCTCGCAGTCGCAAAAAAATGCGCACGATACACCAACATCATCAGTACCAGCCTGTATGGTGGTAAAAGTTTTTCTGAGCAGGAACGTGAATTAAAAAATGGCATTCATTTAATTGTTGCCTGCCCGGGACGTTTAAAAGATCACATTGATAAAGCAACAATTGATTTAAGCGGTGTCGACACAGTAGTACTGGACGAAGCTGATCAACTTATGGATATGGGGTTTCTCCCTCATCTAAAAATTGCACTTGATGCGACTAAAAACCGCAAGCAAACATTACTATTTTCAGCGACGATGAGTGATGAAGTGAAAGTTCTCACGGAAGAATTTTTAACAGACGCGACAATCGTTGAGTTCCAGGCCAATAAGGCGAAAGCAATTGTGACAGAAGAATTCTGTCCTATCTCAGAAGAGCTCAGATACCCTTTCATTCGTTTTTTACTTAAGCATTATAAGATCAAGGCCTGCATGATCTTCACGCGCACAAAAGAAGAAGCGCGAAGTCTGAATGTTCTTCTGCAGGAAGATAAATATAAATCGGCAGTACTGGAAGGAGACATGACCACTCACCAGAGAAAAAAAACGCTGAATGGTCTTAAAGAAAAAACAATCAACATCATGGTGGCCACGGACATTGCGGCACGAGGACTCGACATTCCTCACGTCACTCACATCATTAATTTAAATCCACCTCTCAATGCAGAATCATACATTCACAGACTGGGAAGAACGGCCCGCCACGATAAAGGCGGGATGGCGATAACGATCTTTATGCTTGAGGAAAAAGCTCATCTTGAAAAGATATTAGAAGACCAAACTAAAATTTTAAAGCTCACAAAATTCAAAGAATTTAATTATCAACTCCGTATTGAAAAACGAAACCTCAGAATGATCAAGTATAAGTCCGATGGACGTGACCAGGACGAATACGAAGACAGCTTTAAAGACGACTTCGATGACGAAACCTAGGGTTTCTGGCACTTAGCAGAGTCAATCCGGCCCTCAACCGGCAAAAAATATTAAATTATCTTGCGGCCGTGATGGGCCAACTAATTTTGTGTTATACTATTTAGTAATGAGGACGTTGCTTTTAGACTGCAACTATTTTCCGGTTAAAATAATAAATTGGCAGAAGGCCATGATACTCCTTCTTACGGGCCGGGCCGAAGTTGTTGATGAGTATGAAGACAAACTCATACGGACCGTTTCCACGGCGTACCGTCTCCCCAAGATCCTCCGGTTATTTCAAAACCATAAGATCTCTCTCAATGTTAAATTTACCCGAATGAATGTTTTTTTCCGCGATAATTTCCAATGCCAGTACTGCGCCGATAAACTTCCTGCCCACGAACTCACCTTCGATCACATCATACCAGTTTCACAAAAAGGACCTACCAGCTGGGAGAATGTCGTCACATGCTGCAGGCCGTGCAATGGTAAAAAAGGATCGAAGAGTTTAAAAGCATCGGGACTTATTTTATTGAAACCCGCTAAAAAACCACGCTGGTCACCTGAACTCTGCCTTCGTTTATCTGATGAAGATCCGAATGAATGGTGGAATTTTTTTCCGAACTCAACCAGAGTTGCTTCCTAATTATAAACTCGCGGAATTTTTTTCCGTGCGAACAATTCTTCTCTCCAAAACCTTGCATGTGGTAAAATTTTGTTTATGAAAAGAATGAAATTTTATAGTTCACTATTACTACTTACAATCTCGTCGACCAGTGCAATAGCACTCGAATGCCCCGACAAAAGTAATGTTCCTTATTGCCCCGATAGTGGCTCAACTCTTTTAGATGAAACTTACCCCACGCAGGCATTTGTTATTTCAAACCGGCCGATGGTTCCAAGTAAAGAGGCCAGTGGAGTCACTCAGAAATTTGTTAGTAAAGTTATTTCTAACTATGATTATAAAAATGTACCGCAAATTATTTTACCAATGTCTAATCCTGAAGACTTTAAAGAACTTGTGGCCAGTATCAGAAACACCCTTGTACAGAAAAAAATTCCCGAAGCTGATGTAGAAAAAATTATCGGACAGATTACACCTGGCCCTGCTCAAAGTTATACCTGGCAACAGGACTGGTTTGAATCTTTTGTCGATTTAAAAACCGGCTCTCCTGTTGTAAGACAAATTGAAAGTTACTACGAACGTGTGAGTCCCGGTGCCGGCCAGCAGCTTGCGAATAGTGGTAACCAGTGTGCACTTACAAATGGTGATACTATCACGCCAGCATACAACGAAAATCCATTTTCAACACTGGAACAAAATAGAAAAGGTGAAAACTCATTTGGCTCAGGAGAAATGGGTGGAAATATTGAAGGTGCTCCGGGTGGTTTTTGCCTGGCCGGTGATAATCAGGGTAAAA
Source organism: Bacteriovorax sp. (assembly GCA_014378525.1). Classification (GTDB taxonomy): domain Bacteria; phylum Bdellovibrionota; class Bacteriovoracia; order Bacteriovoracales; family Bacteriovoracaceae; genus Bacteriovorax. The sequence goes on along the minus strand of JACMNL010000038.1, from coordinate 3,477 downwards.
AATTTACTACACAATTTTGTGGTGATGAAAAAAATATCATTACACTTCAAACATCATGGCTTTCTGTTGGTCACGTAGATGAATTATTTAAAATTATGCCGACTCAATTTAATGATGGCCGCCCAAAGGAATGCGAGTTTTCATTAATGGCCGCTAGTCCTAAAAAGGCATTGTCTCTTATGGCCACTCCAGGACCTGGAAATATTCCATTTTATGATATTGATAATAAAAATCCTGACATCGATTTAAATGAAATTAAAGCAATGAGAGTCGAGGGTCAGTTTGCCGGAAACTCACGTATCTGTAAATATATGCAGCTAGCGATGAATAAAAAACCCAATATGCCATCTTTACCCAATTCAATCAAAAGTGTTTTCCTGAAATTATTTTTCACAGATGCATCAGCAGGAATTGTAGAATCAGGAATTAGTTTTGATAAGCAAATGGAAAACTGTTCGAACAATATTGAGAAAGTCACTAACTTTGAAATACAGGAAGTAATGAAAGACGATAAAGATTTTATGGACCTTCAGATGGCCATCGACAAGTCGATTGAAGCTGATAAAGCACGTATTAAGGAAAAAATTCTTTCACGACTTCCTCAATGTATCAAATATTATAACGAAATAGATGTCCCCGATCTATTCTATGGTGGAAAAACCATTAAAAATGCGGATGGTACATTACAATTGCAACAACCCGGGACTACAGATTCATTTTTACCCAATCCTACCAATTCAGTCTTAATGAATAAAACTTTAACTTTTTCAGATTCAGGAAATAAACTTTTTAATAATTATATGAAAGATGAATTGAGTAAAAGAAACATGAAAGCGGATTTTATTCCAACATGGGATTATGCTCACATCGGACATGGAAATATTCACTGTTCAAGCCACTCGATTCCATACTGTAAACCAAAAACGGAATCAAGGTAATAACAATGAAATATATACTTTTAACTTTAATAATCTCTAGTCCGGCCTTCTCTAAGGAAGTATTTAACTATACATGTCCGGTCGATAAAAATTTACGTGTTGAGATTTCCATTCTCGACTCGAATTCACCTACAATCGATTTATTTAATAAGAAATCAAAATTTGCAACATGTGTTTATGAAAATACTCCGGAAAGTCATAAGGCCGATCCACGTGCAATGATTCAGGATGCTATCTGGCAGCTAAAATTAAAAAACTGTAATTATTATTTTGAAAAAGAAAAAGATAAAATTCATGTCGATAAAACTGTAAGTTTTAAACAGGCCAAAAAAGGACCAAGTTATCTTGCGGTTATTGAAAATGCACAACCTTTAACTTGCGCTCCTAAAAAATAATAAGCCACCAATATTTGTCATAATTTTCACTCACCATTGGGATTAATCCATTTTCAGGGACTTCTAAATCCATGGATTTCAAGACATGATAAACAAATAATAAATTAAACAAAAAGAAGCATATAATCATATGCTATGAACATTGATCCAAAGCTTTCTCAATTCAAAAGTTTTTTGAGTGAAAATAAACTCAATAATGCCGGCGTGAAAACGACGATTGACCATTCAGCAGTGACTGCCGGTGAAAATGCCAATGTCGATTTAAATTTAAACAGCGATGACGGACAGTCGCAGGATAAAAAATCTAAAAAGAAAAAGAAAAAAGATCTAGATTTTCTGCAAAAGAAAGCTAATGAAGATGTGAACGTAAAAAGTGAAGCTGAAGTGAAAGCGCTGAATTTAAAACTTCTCAATTTACTTTAATATGAAAATATCACTAAGCTTATTATTCATTCTAACACTAGCATCACCTATTAAGGCCGAGACGCTTATTTTTAAAGCAGACCGCTGGTGCCCCTTCAATTGCGAGCCGACCTCTTCACAATCAAAAGAAATGGGTTACATTATTGAAGTCGCAAAAATTGTTTTCGAAAGAAAAGGACACAACATAGATTATCAGGTCGACACCTGGTCACACTCTATTGAGAGCGTGAGAAGCGGGAAGGCCACCGCCATTGTAGCGACAACCATGCCTGATGCTCCGGACTTTATTTATCCAACTAAAAGTATGGGTTCAAATAAAGAATGTTTTTATGTGAAAAAAAAGGACCCATGGGAATTTTTGAAAATTGAAAATTTAAAAAACAGAAAACTTGGTATAGTCGAGAGTTACGCTTACTCGGCTGAACTCATGAGTTATCTGCTGGAGCACCCTGATCAGACTGTAAAGAGTAAAGGTGAGACACCCCTCATGATGAATCTCGATAATATGAAACAAAATAAGATCGATACCATCATTGAAAACCCTTTTGTTTTTAACTATACGACTGAGTCAAAAAAAATTCGTGATCAGTATGAAGAAGCGGGTTGTACAAATGGTGATCCCCTCTATATAGGTTTCTCTCCAAAGAATCCCCGATCCAAAGAATTTGCCAAAATTCTCGCGGATGGCATAGAAGATTTGAGAAAGGACGGAACTCTGGATAAGATAATCACAAAATATTCTCTTAAAGACTGGAGTCCCTGACAATGAATCATTGGTTAATGAAAAGTGAGCCCGATATGTTTTCCATCGATGACCTGAAGAAAAAGAAAACATCCGGTTGGGACGGCGTCCGAAATTATCAGGCAAGAAATTATATGAGAGATGATATGAAGCTGGGTGACCTGGTGCTTTTTTATCATTCCAGTTGTGAAGTTCCAGGTGTTGCAGGCCTTGCGAAAGTTTCCAAAACCTCACATCCCGATCCAAGTCAGTTCGATGCTAAAAGTGATTATTATGATCCAAAGGCCACAAAGGAAACTCCGCGCTGGTTTATGGTTGAAGTTGAGTTTGTAAAAAAATTTGATGAAGTGATAACACTCACATCAATAAAGGCGACCAAAGGTCTCGACAAAATGCCACTCGTGCAAAAAGGATCAAGGCTATCAATCAATCCTGTGACCGAACACGAATTCAAGATCATTACTGATATGGCCCAATAAAAAGGCAGATTTACGGGTTCTTCATTGAGAGAATCCGGCCTATGTCCGTGTATCTTCACTAAGATTACCTCAGTTTCTATCCTGTCGTATAATGACTCCTATGAGAATCTCACCTTTCACCAATCAGTTCAAAACCATAATCCCCGAGCAAATAAAACCCTACAAAGACCGCTTTAGGGCAATTCATGACAGAAGCATTGCTCATATAAGAAAGGAGCATAAACTTGAACGAAGATACATCGTGATTGATCTGCAGGAAAAAAATATAAAAATAATTCACGAAGAAAAAATTCAGATGAAAATTAATAACGAGAAATGGAAGCAGTTAAATATTCTTTCATAAAAAAAGGCCCGCTGATAATGATCTGTACCCCTTAATTGGGACACAAAATAAAAAGCCCCATCTGTGATATGATGGGGCTTCTTGTTTATGGAGTACAGAATATGTCCACATTTACCCCCAAACAACGTTCTAAATTATTGGCCAATCGCAATGTTAG
>JACMNL010000037.1 GCA_014378525.1 Bacteriovorax sp. | reverse complement strand
CTAATGCAACCAATCCGCTAGCATAATGTGATTGCTCCGCTTAAACTCATTCTATTTATGATTTTTTCAAATTTTTTTAAAAGTTACACTGGCTCAAAAAAATCTTGCGCGTGTCAACCCGCTATCTATGTTGCCTAACGTATAGCAGCTTGACGCCGATGGAGGGATGTTAAAGCTCCGAGCAATCAAGCCGCTCTGAAATTTATTTAATGCTCTGAACTTTCGAACTGCTTCGAAACCCGCAATGGCGGCAAGGTGCTGTTATGCACATTTCGTTTTTGTTCGTAGAGCTGTCAACGCTTTTCACCTATGAATATAAGGTGATCGTTAATGTCTTCGTAATGATTAACAGTCCTTATTTTTGCTTTCATCTCCGAGTACCTTTCTAATTTGTAAGAGTTATCTTCTGGTAAAAGTCCATTGTAATTCTCTCCCAAAACCGAAACATAAATTATGGAATCTGCATGCATTAAAGTGAGGCATTTGTCGAAAACAGATTCAGCGGTGCTATGATTCAATTTGTGTAATAAGTTTGATAAAATAATTATATCGTACTTCTGCAAATCATTATTAGTGAGTATAAATTCGCCAACATCTGTTCCGAAGTGAAATTTGAAGTGTGTACAAAAAGTAGCTTCATCTATATGATAATCATCCTGCAATTCAAAGTCTCCACACGCCTGGCCATTAAATCTATTAACCCAATCTTTTGTTTCAATTTCATATGTGGCGGGTTCAAGCCTTTGGGGGTTATTGTTATGAAATATATTAAACTCATCAATTCTATCAACTCCTGTATAGTAAATATTTTTACCATTTTTCTCTTTTAATTCCTTGAATAGACAAAAGTATGAATAGGGTGAACCACAGCCTAAGTCCAAAATATTGAGATTCTTTAGGTTTGAGTTAGCAGAGAATATTTTGATCTCGTTGTGAATATTCATATTTATTAAAAATCAGAATTTACTATTCTTGTTCTTATTACGAGTTGTGCATAACGGATAGCGTGTTGTGGTCGGTGCAGGAGTTAACGCTCATCACTTCACTCTAGTACTGAAGTAAGCCATGGGCTTATCTTTGCGTAGCCAAGCCCATGGCGATTCATGGCTTTGCTGTTTACTCTAGTAGAAAACCTGCAATGACTACAACACGCTGTTACAAGATGTTATTTTTTTATTTTATACACGACTAATGGTTTACTATCTATGTAAATGTAAATGTATGGTGAATAAGAGTCTAATACATAATCGAACTTAATTCGATTATCTTCTAAAGCAAAATCTATTATTGTTGATTTCTTTGCATTCGACGGCATTATCGTGATTCGTTTTATTTCATCGTCGACAGTAAACTCGAACTCTATAGTTTGATTTTTTTTGTATTTAATAATTCCTGTGCTTGGCTTTAAATCTCTAACATTTAAATTTATCGCTTGAGGGTAATAATGTGGGTTATTAGTAAATTTTTTTGGTGCCAATTTTACTCCTAATAGCCATTTTTTGTCTTCAGGTAAATGATTATATGAGAAAAGTAATGATGGTGTACAAAAGTAATAATCCTTAAAATCAAAAGTAAATACGCGGTTGTTTTCAGAAGTTGATCCAGCTCCCCATGTTACATCACATAAGTACCAATCATTCTGAATTTTTATTGCATTCCAAGAATGATTGGAATTATTACCTAATGGCTCACCGATGTTTTCTTTATGATAACTCCAGCCACTTATTGTATTACATTCCAAATTAGCTGATTCACATAGTTTTTGAAACAGGTTGCTATACCCAGCACATACGGCCTTTCTGTTTTTAATGACTTTATTAGCGTCAGTTTCTCTTAGTCTGGGATTTTTTAATGCAATACAATCATATGAGATATTGTGTGTTATCCATGCAAAAATTGCTCTGTATTTTTCTAAATCTGTTAAGTAGTTTTGAGTTAATTCGTTCGAAAGTGTATCTATATTTGAGGTTTCTTTTATAGTAAGAGCAAAAGAATCTATTTTAGAGTAATCTTTTTTCCAATATTCATTTGCGCTAACGAAATCGTAGCTTGTCAAAAATATTATTATCAATAGTAATCTTTTTTTCATTTGTTTATAATGTCTTGTAACGTTTGGCGTGTTGTGGTCGGTGCAGGAGTTAAAGCTCCACACTTCACTTTATTACTGAAGTAAGCTATGGGCTTATCTTTGCGTAGCCAAGCCCATAGCGATTAAAGGCTCTGCTGTTTACTCCAGTAGATGACCTGCACTGACTACAACACGCTGTTGGGCGCATTTCTTTTATAGTCCGAAATATCTAATTCATATATTCCCAAATAGTTCACTTTGGCTTTTGAATTCGGAATCTGAATCGCGAGACTCCAAGCCCCATCCGTAAACCCTTCCATCTTTATTAATAAGAAACCCTCTGTCTTTTGGAAAGTTCTCATTCATCTTATCTCTATTTGCTAAGTAAAATATCTGGTGTAACTGGTTCGTATAATTAATTATCAAGTTTGCAATGCTTAAGAAACTTTCGATAAGATTAATTTCTTTAGTAATTACCATGTTTGCATCTTTCTTTTTAGATTTTGATTGCATGAAGACTATTCGATGAAAATCAGGTAAAGACGGAGCACAATCAAATTCGCAACCTCGGCTATTGAAGTTCTTCTTTACGTCTTTCGACTTATCGATAACTTCTTTTTGTAGTATATGCTTTAGCTCTTCACTATTATCAATATCAACCAAATGCCCGTTAATTCTAATTGGAAAGCCATCTTTAATTTCCGCCAAATTGCTGAACTTAGAAGAGAACTCTGCCAGTCTATTACCATCAGAGTTGTATGCTGCATGGTCAGGATGTACGACTCTATTTCTAATTATTGTTAACCTCCAGACTATGCTGTCAGCTGTACTTTTATCAGGGAATATACTCTCAAACTTTTTATATAGAGGCTTAGTGAAAACTTTTTGAGCGTCTTGCTTAAAGGGATCTTCAAATAATGTGCTTGCCGTAGTTATAAAAGCATCGAATTCATAATAAATTCTTTCATCATTCCATCCTGTTAAAATACTTTCTTGATTATTATGAGATGTATCGTCCCACGGGAATTTATAATTTTCCAGAATTTCGATAAACTTATCGGTATGATAAAGAAATCTATTCAAATGGTATTCATGTCTTGCAAAAATGATATTAATATCAAAAACGACAGGCTGACCAATTCCAATAACTGAATTGTTGATCAAATAATCATGGCTAAATGTTCCAAGTGCTCCAAGTTCAGACTTGGTTTTCTTTATGCGTTCTTTTAGGGAATTAAATCTATTTTTCATTGTTTAGAATTGCGCCCAACGAGCCGCGGCTAAACGCCGATGAAGGAGTTTAAAGCTCCGAGCAATCAAGTCGCGGTGAAGTTTATATAAAGCCCAGGACTTTCGAACTGCTCAGCGCCCCGCAATGGCGTATAGCCGATGTTGTGCGCCTTGCTTTTGTTAATG
>JACMNL010000036.1 GCA_014378525.1 Bacteriovorax sp. | reverse complement strand
CCTGAAATATTTGAATATATAAAATCAGAATTACTTAACAAACTGGTTGTTGGTCACAACAATGAAAATCCCATTCGTATATGGGTACCCGGATGTTCAACTGGTGAAGAAGTTTATTCTTTGGCCATGATCCTGTTAGAAACATTGGAAGAAAATAATTCTAAAATTCCATTTCAAATTTTTGCAACGGATATTAGCGAAACCGTTCTAAAAAAAGGCAGAATAGGTATTTATTCTAATGAAATTAAATCTGATGTTTCTCCTGAGAGACTGAATAAATTTTTCACTAAAGTGAATGATGATTATCAAGTTAATAAAAGTATCCGCGACTGTTGCTTGTTTGCAAGGCATGACGTTACCCATGACTCTCCCTTTTCAAGAATCGACTTAATAAGTTGTCGAAACCTCCTTATTTATCTCAACCCCAGCTTGCAAAAAAGAGTTATTGATATTTTTTCATATGCTCTAAATTTAAACGGAATTCTGGTTTTAGGAAACTCTGAGAATATTACTAATATCGAAGGTGTTCTTAAGTGTATTAATAAGAAATGTAAAATATATAATAAAATTTCAAAATCATTGAAACTTCCAGTTCAGACAGCACCATATAGATCAAAATTTATTAAACAAAACGCTAATCCAACTTCAACTTCAACTTCAACTTCAACTTCAACTTCAACTTCAACTCAAGCTAAATCCTATGACTTTAAAGCAGAAATGGATAGAATTTATACTGAACGATTCGGGCACTCTGGACTTTTAATCAATGACCGTATGGACATTTTACAGCTATACGGCAATGTTTCACCATTTTTAGAATTCAAACCTGGTGAAGCTACTTTTAATATTGCTAAAATGATTTCTAAAAATCTTCTCAACGAACTAAGAGCAATTCTTTTGACGGTGAAAAGAAGTAAAAAACCTGGTGTAATTAGGGATGTGCAATTAAAAGAAAAAAATAAAACAAAAAGTTTTAACATTGATGTTGTTCCTCTATATGGCCCTGATTCTATTACTTACTACTCTGTTTTTTTTACAGATATATCGATAGCAGCACAAGCAATTGGTCCTTCAGCTTTAGTAACTCGAGTTGACAAAAAATTAAAAACATCTAAGTTTTCTAAAGATGAGATATCCGCAAAAAATCAAGCCTCTGCTTTAGCCGATGAATTAGATGAAACAAAAAAATTAATTCAGACAATTATTGAAGACCACGACATTACTGATGAAGAACTTCAAACTGTTAACGAAGAGCTGATGTCTAGTAACGAAGAGCTACAAAGTTCAAACGAAGAATTACAAACTGCTCAAGAAGAATTGCAGTCTACAAATGAAGAATTAAGAACACTCAATGAAGAACTTAACTTTAGAAATAGCGAACTCGATTCTTTATCAGGAGATTTAAGTAATATCTTAAATAGTGTTGCCACTCCCATTATTATTATTGGCGGTGATTATATTATTCGCCGTTTCACACCTGCGGCCCAGGAGCTTTTCAATGTTATTTCCGGTGACCTTGGAAGATCATTCACCAATATTAAACATAATTTAAAAGTAGAAAATCTAGAAGCACTGATCTCGGAATCCATTAATAAAAATTCGTCCATAGAAAAAGATGTCCAGGATATTAAAGATCGCTGGTATTCATTAAAGATTAGACCATACACAACTCCGGATAATCGAATTGATGGGGTTGTTTGCGTTGTCATTGATATTAATGATGTTAAGAGTGCCGCTGAAAAATTTGAACTTGAAAGAAATATCGCAGAGGCCGTTATTGAAAGTGTAGAGAATCCACTATTGATATTGGATGAAAATCTCAACGTTAAGACAGCAAACGAATCCTTCTTTAAAACATTTAAAACTAAATCAAAAAACATCATTGCCCATAAAGTTTATGATATGGACAATCGACAATGGGATATTCCAGAATTACGTGAGTTTATTAGCAAAATGGTATCCAGCAGTCAAAAGTTTACCAATTATAAAATTACCCATACATTTACTAATATCGGAGAGAAAGTTTTACAACTTAGAGGTGGGCAAGTTGTGAGAAAAGATGAATTTGGGAATGAAATCTTTCTTAAGATTTTTCTTCTCTCTATCGAAGACGTGACTGAACAAATAAGAGATTTAAATACAGAAATAAAAGCGCGTAAAGTTGCAGAAACTGATCAAACTAGATCTGAATCTGCTTTAAAAGATGCCGTCGCTGTTAGTAAAGACCTGGTTGAGGAAAAAGAAATTCGGTTAAAATTTATATCTACCTTGTCTCATGATCTACTGACTCCCCTGACAGTTGCCAAACTTAATAGTGAAATGCTTAGAAAAAAAGTTACAGATAACGAAGTTGTTCAAAAATCAGGTAAAACAATAAGCCGCAATATTGACCGAGTCGTTGAAATGCTTACAGGTCTTTTGAGCGTAAACAAAATAGAAGCAGGCCAAAAGATCTTTCTTAAAATTGAAAAATGTGATCTCTCTAAAATAATCTCTAAATCTCTTGAGACGTTAATTACCATTCATGGAGACCGATTTATATATAATAATCCTAATGCCATCGAAGGATTTTGGGATGCATCTGCTCTCCAGAGAGTTTTAGAAAATCTTTGTTCAAACGCAATCAAATATGGGAATGATCGGCACATTACCATCAATTTATTTTCTCAAGAAAGATATATACAGCTAACCGTTCACAACGAAGGTAAGGCAATCCCCATAGAGGATCAGGCGACTTTATTCGATCTATTTCATAGGAGTGATGAAGCAGTTCACAGTGAAAAAGTTGGCTGGGGAATTGGATTAACTTATGTTGATGAGGTGGTTCACGCTCATAAAGGTACAATTCAAATTCAAAGTACAGAAGGCTTTGGCACGAGTTTTATTATAACGCTACCGAAGGACACACAAAATTATTAAGCTCCTACGGCATTTCTTTTGCATGCTTGGTAGTTGAACATAGAGTCAACTTAATGGCAGTCTAAGGATTATTGTATGCTTAAAAAAACTTCTAAGAAAAATCCAAAGAAAAAAAGTATCTCAAATCCTAATCAATTACAAAAATGCCCCACCGGCATCAAAGGCTTTGATGAGATTACAGAAGGCGGACTTCCAAAAAATCGAACTACTTTAATTAGTGGAGGTTCCGGCTCCGGCAAAACTCTTTTGGGAATTGATTTTTTAATCAATGGCGCGACCAATTTTAAAGAGCCAGGCGTCTTCATGTCCTTTGAAGAAACTGAAGAAGAACTTTATAAAGACGTGGCCTCACTCAACTTGGATTTAAAAAAGCTCGTTTCACAGAAAAAAATCCTGCTTGAATATGTTGTTTTGGAGCGCAGAGATATTCAAGAAAGTGGTGAATTTAATCTTGAAGGATTATTCGTTCGACTAGAGCATGCAATTGCTTCTATCGGTGCCAAACGAGTTGTGCTGGATTCTATTGAATCTCTCTTCGCAGGAGTCACAGATGATGGCATTCTTCGCTTAGAGGTAAAAAGACTTTTCCGATGGCTAAAAGAAAAAGAAGTTACGGCAATCGTTACTGGCGAGCATGGAAAAGACACCTATACTCGTCATGGCCTAGAGGAGTACATTTCTGATTGCATAATTCTCCTGGATAATAGAGTAAGAGAGCAAATTTCCACCCGAAGGATTCGAGTAGTTAAATATCGTGGATCAAATCATGGAACAAACGAATATCCATTCGTCATTGATAAAGAAGGGCTTTCAGTCATTCCTATTACTTCAGCAGGCCTTGAACAACCGGGTACAAACAAGAGAGTTTCGACAGGAGTTCCATCGTTAAATAAAATGTTACAGGGTGCTGGTTATACCAGAGGCAGCACGATACTCATTTCAGGAACCGCTGGCACTGGAAAAACAAGCTTCGCGGCCGCTTTCGCAATAGCGGCCTGTGAACGAGGAGAGCGGTGTCTTTTCTTATCTTATGAAGAATCCGCAGGACAGCTCGTTCAGAACATGAGCTCTATAGGTTTTTATTTTGAACCATTTATTAAAAAAGGACTCTTAAAAATTGTGTCTACCAGACCTTCTTTTTTTGGTCTCGAGAAGCATTTACTCGATTTATACAAGTCTCTTGAAGATTTCAAACCAAAGTCTGTTGTCATAGATCCCCTGACAAGTCTCATTGGACAGGGAAACCAACTTGAAATTCAATCAATGCTTACTCGTATGATTGACGCTCTTAAATCCAAAAGCGTAACCGGCTTTTTTACAAGTCTTGTTTCTTCTGCCGCCCAAAACGACACTAGCGGTGAAATCGGCGTCTCATCTTTAATAGATACTTGGATCGTAGTTAGAGAATTAGAAGAAGATAAAGGTAAAAAACGTATTCGTGGACTTTATATTGTTAAGTCTCGTGGCATGGGCCACTCTAGTGATGT
>JACMNL010000035.1 GCA_014378525.1 Bacteriovorax sp. | reverse complement strand
GGGACGACTCGACCATTAAAAGGCTTAGTCCCAACTAATGTCATAGCTACCTCAGTATAGAGTTTTTATGCCCAACGAGTTGTTGATTTTACGTGACCATTCAAAGTTGCAAACTTTGATTCGTCGAAATAGCGGCCCAAGTGTTTTCGCCAAATAGTCCAAGATCGATAATCTTTAAATTCTGCCTTAACAGTCAGAGCCTTGGTCTCTTCACACCATACTTTACTATGCTTAACTTCACCTTGGTCTTTGTTAAAAACCTGCATGCCGGGATAATAGAGCTCATTGACTACACATTGAGACATCAGTTGTTGCAATTCAGCTTCATTGTTTACGCCAATTGCTTGAAATCGATGTGTTCGCACAACACGTCCCGTGGATACTGGCAGAAAGGCCAAGGCCGACACACCAATTGTCCAAGAAAAAAATTTTCTTCGATCCATTAATTCACTCTTACTCATAAATAAATCTTCAATGCCAACGAGAAATTTGTCAACTAAAAAAAATTTACTTATGAGAATGTTAATGGCATGTCCTTGTTCTGACTAAAGTTTTTAAAAAATATTGCCAATATTTACAATAAGTTGATTATTAAAAAATTAATCATCGTTATTTATTCTTCGACACCATTGCACAAAATTGAACTTTAGAAATAGTGCCTCTTTTGCCTGTCAGTTTCGGTTAAATGCTCAAGAAGTTGTTCTTGGTCCTTGTTTAGCAAATGCCACTAATACCTGCACAGACTCTATTTCAAAAACAACAAGTTCGTTGGTTTTCAAAATTCTTTCAACCTCTTTCGTGAATTGCTGCTTGAGAGAAAAGGGTTCAAATCAACATGATTATAATGAGGAAATTTTAAAATATTCTCTGCAAGATTAAACGGTCGTAAAAATTCTGGTATCAGAGGAAAATTTCTCTAAAAGTTTTTCGATATCTGGATCATGAGCTTTGATGAGTTCAAAGGCGTCTTCACGGGCCTCATATAAAATATCAGCGTGCAGAACAATGTTCGCGAGTCTATTTTGTGAAAGACTTCCTGATTGATCTGTACCGAACAGATCTCCTTCACCGCGAAGTTTTAAATCTTCTTCTGCGATTTTAAATCCATCTGTATTTGCTTCGATAACTTTTAAACGTTCCATGCTGAGGGCAGAGATTTGTTTATCATTCACTAAAAAACAGAAGCCTGGTTTATCACCGCGGCCGACACGACCACGTAGCTGGTGAAGTGAACTCAATCCAAATCTTTCAGGATTGATGATGGCCATAACAGTTGCGTTTAAAACGTTGATACCAACTTCGATAACACTCGTTGAAACGAGGATATCGATTAATGGCAGGAACTACAAAATAAATTTGTTCGTGAAGAGAAAGTCTCGTCATGATGAAACTTAAAAATTGTTGAAAAGTTTCATGCGTGACGATTCTGGTTTTGTGACCTTTTCTCCCACCGGGCATTGTCTTGATTGAAGAAATGTCGAGGTCGCCGTATTGGGTGAGACTTAGAGAACGTGGGATGGGAGTTGCTGACCAAATCTTGAACCGTATGAAAGTGAACGCAATAAACACTCTTCAAAAAGTTATCAGTCGATTCCATTCACTTGCCGTCAGTTGATCGAATATAAAGAAATCAAATTATAAATTTATTTTAAAGCTTTTTTCGTGAATTGATTAATTCTGTGATTAATCATGTCGGGAAAATCCGCCTGTGGAACGTGAGATCCGTCTTTAACAATGTATAGCTGGCCCTTCGGCAAATTGCGCATGAGAATTTGCTGAAGATAGTTCGGAATAATTTTATCTTTATCACCACCGATTATTAACGTCGGAGTGTTAATCGATTCAAGATGATTGATCACATCGTGTTCCTGCATGATCTTTAAAAGATGGAAAAATAAATTCTCAGGAAGCTCGCTGATTTTTTTCATGTAGAGCTGAACGAATTCAATCTCTACCTGCTTCTTGTTAAATCCACCGTCAAACATTGCATACTGAGCGACAGGATTCTTAAAAGAGTTTTTCCATATAGCTTTATAAAGTTCAGGAAATTTTTTAGTGATCGATTCGATGATTGGCATGGCGATGTCGACAACGTTAGAGTCGAACATAACGTCCTGAGGAGGAACTACTGTTCCTGAAATCAGAACTTGTGCCGTCACATCTTCAGGATATCTTCTCGCGTGCTCCAGACAGATGTTTACACCCATACTGTGGCCAACGAATAAAGTTTTTTTAATTCCTAAGGACTGGATCAACTGGTGCAGGTCTAGTGCGATATTTTCAAAGCTACATGTTTCAATGTCGCCATCTTGTGAAGAGGCGAAGTGAAAGCGGTAATCGTGAAGAAGAATCTGGTAGCCCTGCTCTTCAAAAAAAGGGATTTGATATTTAAAATGATAGTTGCTGCAAAGTAGACCGTAGATGAAAACGACAACTGGTTTGTCATGATCGATTTTCGCAGGATCAAAATTAGTATTATAAAAAAGCCTGATGCCTTCTTCGGTATAAAAATAATTTGGAAAGCTTTCTTTAAACATGGTGGCCTTTTTCTTCTGATTCAACGAGGACTTCTTCGATAAATTCCAAAGCGAACTTTAATTCAGGAGCGTTTTTCGCGAAGGCCGAAAATGCTTCACTTAAATCTGACTCTTCTCGGGTTTTTTGGAAAGAAATAATTTTAATTTTATTTTCACCGAAAGCAATTACATCGCCGATTCTGACTTTAAGGACGCCACTGATTTTTTTTCCGTTAATGAAGAAAAAGGGTGCGCGGGTAAGACTTCTCACTACAAGGTAAGGAGCTTTATGGTCGGCGCCTACTTCGAGAGTCATGTAGTTTAGTGGAAGTTCGCGGTCTAAAAAGATAAGATCGTTTTTTTTCGAGCGGCCGATTAATAGGTGATCGTATTCGAACTCGTAGAGTCCGATGGCCAGGGGGTCGCTTGATGAGAGGATTTCGATGTGGATCATTATGGAATTATATCAAATTCTCATATTTTTATAAATCGGCATTAATTTCTAACTAGATTCGTCGGGTATTGATTTGAATAAATACTAATTTGATTTTTGTCGCTAAGATAGATTTATGAACTCTGAAATAAAATACCGCCCAGACATTGATGGTCTTCGAGCAATTGCTGTTATCGCAGTAGTTTTATTTCATGCTTTCCCTGCGCAAATATCAGGAGGCTTCGTCGGTGTAGACGTCTTCTTCGTCATTTCCGGATATCTGATTTCAACAATTATCTTTCGCCAACTTTCTGAAGAGCGTTTTAGTTTTAAAAGATTTTATATCAAACGAATTAATAGAATTTTTCCAGCTTTAATTCTGGTGCTTATTTCTTGTTATCTCTTTGGATGGTTCACTCTATTTTCTTATGAACTAAAAGACCTCGGCAAACATATTGCTGGAGGAAGCGGATTTATATCCAATATTATTTTATGGGAAGAGTTTGGTTATTTCGATAAGGCTTCAGGCCTTAAGCCATTACTTCATTTATGGTCCCTTGCAATCGAAGAGCAATTTTATATTATCTGGCCATTGGTTCTTTATTACTCTTTCAAACGCAAATTTAATTTATTAAATGTTATTCTTTTTTTTGCGATCACTTCATTTTTGCTGAATTTGTTTTTTGTGAGTTTCGATGCGATTGGCACCTTTTACGCACTTCCGACACGCTTTTGGGAATTGCTCGTTGGAAGTTTTCTGGGTTACAGGACTTTTCATGAATCAACATGGAAAAATACGAAAGCTTGTGTGGGGATAGTTATTATTCTTACTTCGGTCTTTTTCTTTAATCAGAAACAACTTTATCCAGGCTATCGTGCGCTTTTACCAACCATCGGTGCTGCCTTGATTATTTTAGCGGGGCCACTTTCATGGTTTAACCGCAAGATTTTATCATCGCCACCTCTTGTTTGGATTGGGCTTATTTCTTATCCGCTTTATCTATGGCATTGGGTGATTTTTTCTTTTCTTCTCATTATTAATTCTGGAGAAAAACTTTCTTCATCTGTTCTCTGGTTGGCGATTGTCTCTAGTTTTGTCCTGTCGTATTTAACAAATTTATTTTTGGAAAAGCCTGTTAAATTTAATAATGAAAATGGAAAGCTCGCGGTAGGATTTTTTTTATTACTCTTCTCAATTGGCCTTCTAGGTCTTTACACTTTTATTTTTCCGCCACTACGAATCCACTCTGTAATTACAGATATAGAAAATAAAAGAGGGCAGTTAAAAGAAATAATTTATAAAGATAGCTGTGTTCCAGGAATAAAATCTAATTCTCTCGATTACTGCATGCTTGCCCAGAAAACTAAAGTGCCAACAGTTGCTTTGATAGGGGATAGTCATGCGAACGCATTATATTTTGGTCTATCGCCACTCTTTAGTAATATGAATGAAAATTTATTATTAATGGGAAAAGGGACCTGTGTTCCTTTTTCTAATGTCGAAAGTGGAATGGTGGGCTCTCCTGAACGTTGTAGCAAAGATATTAATTTAGCTATTGATTATGCTCTAAGTTCTAAAGAGATAAAGACTATCATTATAACAAGCAGAGGGCCGCTCTATATAAATGGGACTGGTTTTCATGAACGTCGAGTGGATAATTATATAAAATATAATGATGAAAAAAATTATGCGGATGCATTTCGCGAAGGAATGGGCGCGACAATGAAACGTCTGGTGGAATCCCAAAAGAAAATCATCCTTATTCTAGATAATCCTGAATTAAGTTTTAATCCAGAGCTATGTTTAAAACCGAGACCGTTTTCATCTCTTAAGATTCCGAAGTCTCCCTGTGATGGAAAAAAAGATGATGAGTATAAAAAACGTGAGAGTGCGTATCGATCGATTGTCACGTCCGTTATGAAATCCTTTCCTTCTGTTAAAGTACTTGATCCCGAGAAATACTTTTGTGACGAACAAAACTGCCATGCCATTATTGATGGAAAACTTGTCTATAGAGACAATAACCATTTATCTAGAAATGGAACGGTCTTCTTAGCTGAAAAAATTAAAGCAGAACTTTATCGATAAACCCTCTTAAATTCTGTTTCTCCCTCTACTGTGCCTGTTTAAAGTAGACAGGGACAGTAAAAACTTCACCTCCTACCTTTTACATATCTCGATTGGGATAAGATCAACCCATTAACTATTTAAGTTCTCAAAGGGATATGTATGAAAAGTTTATTAGCTCTATTTCTGATGGCGTCTTTCCCAATTGCTCATGCAGCGATGGTGAAGCTGGAAGATGTAAAGGATCGTGGGTTTAACAATCAGACAGCGAGTCTTATTAAGAATAAGGCCGGAGCTTATGAATTGAGAGTTGTTTCAATGGCAACATTCGATGGAAATTCAAACGTCGTTTCTGAAAATGGTCGCGGAGAGATTTCTTTTGTAACGAGAGAAATTATTGTTCCAGTAAAAATTAATTTAGAAATTAACGGTATTGATAAAAATATTCAGGTCGGTGGAAGTTCAGATGCAGACGCAAAGATGGGAACATTCGCGAATCTTGAAGGTAAAAAGATCGAAAGTTTATTCGAGGAGTTTGATGGAACAAGTTTTAACGTAGGAATTCTTCTTCTAGGAGGAGGACACTCTAAAGCTTCTAACCGTGACAATATTACTTTCAAAGATACAAACGTTTCGATGATTGTTGGGCCGTCTGGTTCAATGGGATTGAATCTTGGTCTTTCTGATTATTCTTTCAAATTAAAAATGGCACCGGTATTAAAAGCTGCAGAAGTAAGATACAGCATCAGTTATTATGTTGGTGAAAACCTTAGAGGGATAGTTGATGTCTTTCAGGTGAAGACACTTGATCAAGTTCGTGCAATTTCATTGGAAAAATAAAATTTGCTCTAGAAGTAAGTCTTTAACAGACAACCTTACACAATCTTAATCATTAAAACCTATATACCTAGTATTAAAAGTGTATGCTTTGTTCATGAAAAACATAAATACACCTGTAAACAATTTACGCTTACATTGGGGAAATATATTTGGAATCGTCATGATTCATATATTAGCTCTGGCAGCGATCCCATTTTTTAACTGGCATGCGCTTATCGTTTGCGGCGTTTTGTTTTTTATTATTAGCCCTGTCGGCGTCACGCTTACTTATCATCGATTATTAAGTCATCGCTCTTTTAAAGTTCCTCAGTGGCTGGAGTATACTCTCGTTACGTTTGGTGCTTTCTCAGGACAAGGGCCGGTTTTAATCTGGGTTGCTGAACATCGTTTGCACCACAGATTTTCTGATACACGAAATGATCCGCACAGTGCTCGTCACGGTGGATTCTGGTGGTCACACGTGACACATCTTTTTTATCACAAAGATTTTGAAGACAATGAAAAAGAGTGGAGTCGCTACATTCCGGATCTAACTTGTCACAAGTACTATCACGTTTTGAGTAAGTATAATTTTCTCGTCGCATTTTCTCTTGCACCGATTTTATATTTCATGGGTGGTATGCCTTTCGTGATGTGGGGAATCTTCATGCGAATTGCACTGATGTTGCATGTGACTTGGTTTGTGAACTCTGCGACTCATCGTTTTGGTTACCGCAACTTTGATACAAAAGATGATTCGAGTAATGTGTGGTGGGTCGCTCTTCTGGCAGCGGGTGAAGGCTGGCACAATAATCATCATGCTCAATCAAACTGTGCAGCTCACGGCCGCATGTGGTGGGAGTTTGATTTAACGTGGCAGTTGATTAAAGGGTTAGAAGCTTTAGGACTAGCTACAGATGTAAAACGTCCTGTGGCCGTTTATAAAGTTCAGGAATGTGAAATTGATAATTCAATTGAAGTGAAAGAAGATGAATTTGGAAATGATTTCATTGGTAAACATCAGGAAGAGTATTTGCCTGAGGCCATTATTGCGTAATTAAGCTGTCGTAAAAATGCGAGAGTCAGTTGAATACTTCTCCAGCAATTTTTCGATATCCGGATCGTGAGCTTTAATCAGTTCAAAAGCATCTTCTCGGGCCTCATAAAGAATATCAGCGTGAAGAACAATGTTTGCGAGTCTTTTTTGCGCCTGACTTCCTGATTGATCTGTCCCGAATAGATCTCCTTCACCGCGAAGTTTTAAATCTTCTTCTGCGATTTTAAATCCATCAGTATTTGCTTCGATAACTTTCAAGCGTTCCATGCTGAGAGCAGAGATTTGTTTATCGTTCACTAAAAAGCAAAACCCTGGTTTATCACCGCGACCGACACGTCCTCTTAACTGGTGGAGTGAACTCAAACCAAATCTTTCAGGGTTGATGATGGCCATGACAGTAGCGTTTAAAACATTGATACCTACTTCAATAACACTAGTTGAAACGAGGATATCGATTTTGTGCGCTTTAAAATCTTTAAACATTGCGGCCTTTTCATCAGACTTCATTTGTCCATGAAGGCCTTCAACTCTATGGTCAGGAAAATATTTTTTAAAGCGCTCTAGTGTTTCAACGAGATTGTGAAAATCTGCTTCTGCACTTTCGTTGATTGCAGGAACGACAACATAAATTTGTTCATGCAGAGAAAGTCTCGTCATGATGAAACTTAAAAACTGCTGGACAGTTTCTTGCGTGACGATTCTGGTTTTGTGACCTTTTCTTCCACCTGGCATTGTTCTGATTGAAGAAATATCGAGATCGCCGTATTGAGTGAGACTCAAAGAGCGCGGAATCGGTGTTGCTGACATAATCAGGCAGTGTGTTCCTGATCCTTTGCTCGTAAGTTTAATTCTTTGATCAACACCAAATTTATGTTGTTCATCGATGATCGCAAGTCCCAATTCTTTAAATTGAATAGTGTCTTGAATGAGTGAGTGTGTTCCAATGATGAAATCGATTTCACCAGCGAGTAATGCCGCTTGAATAAGTTTTTTTTCTTTCGCGGGAGTTGATCCAAGAATCAATCTATATCTCACGGTATAGTCACCGAAGAGTTCGTGAGCACTCATAAAGTGCTGCATGGCCAGAGCTTCAGTCGGGCACATGAGTGCAACTTGTCCGCCGTTTTCAATAATGATCATGGCTGCAATCATGGCCACAGTTGTTTTACCGCAACCAACATCACCTTGAACGAGTCTCATCATCGGGTGTTCGCTGACTAAATCTTTTCTGATATCGACCATGGTTTTGGCCTGATCAGCTGTCAGCTCGTAAGGATAGAGGTTTGAAAAAGATTTATAAACTTCTTCAGTCACAGCATATTTTTTTGCTTTTGGTTTTTTAAAATATTTTCTGCGCAAGTGAATTTTCAATTGATCTTCAAAAAATTCTTCGTAGATCAAGCGCTTTTCAGCTTTGGTTTCTAATTCAGGTGTGGGCTTAATTTTTGCGTGAATAACTTTGAAGGCATCACCAAGCGAAAGAAAGTTTTTCTTTTTAATTAAACTTTGCGGAAGAGTTTCTGGAATATTGTCCCATAGATCTTTAGGGATTTTATCAATGAAATTTTTTACATGAATACCAGAGACCGTATTGATCGTCGGGTATTGAATTTTTAATTCATTCGAAACTGTAACAAAGGGAGAAGGATCATTGGGTGTTTCAAGAGCGAAAAAATCTGGATTCGTGAACTGGCTCTGGCCGTTGAAGACGGAAGCCTCGCCCATAAATTCGAGGTAAGTGACTTTTGAAAGTTTGCTGGTGATTGATCCGTAAGAGTTAAACCATTTTAAAGATAAAACTTTATCAGATAATAAATCCTGCACGTGAACCATAATGTTATAAAGCATCGCTTTGCCACGGCCGCGTACACGGAAGTTGGGCTTTGCTTGAATATTTAAAATTTTTGCTCGTCCTATAAAGATACGGCCTTCTTCAATATGATCAAAACTGCGAAGAGGCGGTAATTCTAAAACGCGAAGAGGGAATGCCCAGAGAAAATCAGAGACTTCTTTGATGCCGGCGAGTTCAAGTTTTTCGTAGGATTTTTTGGACGCCTTACCTATCAGGTCTTCAAGAGATGAAGACCACGATATGGCAGCTTTTTTTGTTTTTTTCTCAGTCAACGAATTCAAATGATTCAATCTCGAGTTCAATGTCACCCTTCGGTGCTTTTACAATAACAGTGTCGCCTTCTTCTTTTCCGATAAGCGCTTTTCCAAGTGGACTGCTAAAAGAGATTTTGTTGGCCTTTGAATCTGATTCGTCTTCGCCAACGATTCTATAAGTAACGCTTGCACCTTTTTCTACATCGAGAACTGATACTGTAGCGCCGAAAACAATTTTTGTACTTTTGATTGTAGAAACTTCAACCACGCGTGCGCGGGCTAGAATTCCCTGAAGTTGAGCGATACGCCCTTCGATGATGGCCTGTTTTTCTTTTGCTGAATGGTATTCAGCATTTTCTTTTAAGTCACCAAGCTCGCGTGCTTCTGAAATAGCAACTTTGATTTCTTCGCGCTCAACTTTTACAAGTTGATTAAGCTCAGCTTCAAGTTTGTTTTTACCAGCAAGAGTGATTGGTGTTTCGTCCATGGCCATTTGAGAATCCTATTTTTTAAAAAGTGAATCAGCTGAATTTAATAATTCTTCTTTCGAAGTAGCAGCATTTTTTCCATCTGAGAGGTTAAAGTAATCGCAAAAATTTGCTTTTTCTTTGTCGACGATGCGATCGGCATTCGATTCACGGCATTCGTTATAGACCTTTGGGTCATAGAAAGTACACATTCTACAACAATGCAGGCTCACTGAGCAATAGGGGCACTCCTCGGTGCGGGTAACTTTCATGGCCCCGAGGATGGGAATTGTCTTATGACAGTGATAACAGGTAACGCTATTCATTTAATTAACCAGTGTTAAAAGGTCCATTGCTGCACTAGACCTACTTTAATTTTGGAAAAATCTATCTGACCCTGTGTTCCTTCCGGATTATCAGGGTTAAAAAATATTTTTGGTAAATTGCGCTTATTATATTCTTCAACGGCCTTTTTCAGGTTGGCTTCGTTGGTAATCTCAAGTGTTCTCGCCACCAGAAAGTTTACGGCAATAGTCGCGACACCGGTGATGAGAAATGTTCTTCTGTCTTCCGGGTTTGAACTGAATGCACCCATAAGAAGTAATCCTGTTCCCGCAGTTCCGATCACGGCCGACGGCCATTTCACGCTGTTATTTTTCTGATATGTGTTCAGGTATTGTAAGGCAACCGGATCTTTTTCCAGATGATAACGAAGGCCTTCACCTTTTTCAGATGTATTCGAATCAACCAGCACTTCCTGATAATTTATAATCGCAATTCTACTGCAGGTTTCTACAGCGAAAACCGGTAGCGAGACAAAAATTAAAAGGATTACTAAAAAATTGCGCAAAATCACCTCAAATTACTTTTTTTGATTATAATATAGGGACTTCTCATTCAAAAGGTTTTTTCATGGATTTGATTAAAGCTGGTATTGGTATCTCAAAAACGATCAGGAACGTCGGGCGTCTGCAGGAAATTGTCATGGTTTTCGCACGTCATGGTTTCGATGAATTCATTACCAATAAAACAACCAACAAAATCCCCAATTTTGTTTTACCTAAATCAAAAAAGAGAATTACTGAAGAACTTGCCAATAAATCTGAAAAAGACTGGAACCAGGTTCTGGGTTTTCGTCTGCGTAAATGTTTTGAAGAGCTAGGCCCGGCGTTTATTAAATTCGGCCAGCTGTTAAGTTCAAGAGAAGATTTATTCCATCCTTCGTTCATCGAAGAGATGGGAATGTTACGTGATAAAGTTAAACCCGTTGCTTTTGAAGACGTGAAAGCGTTAATAGAATCTTCCATCGGCAAATCTGTTGAAGAAGCATTCAAATCTTTTCAAAAAGAGGCGATCGGAACGGCTTCTGTCGGTGTTGTTTTCCGCGCAGTCTTACACGACGGAACTCCTGTCGTTATAAAAGTCAGACGCCCGGGAATTGAGAAAGAAATTGAAACAGATTTTTCTATTTTAATGTTCCTCGCTGTTCAGGCAGAAAAAGTCAGCAAAGAACTTAGATACCTCGGCATCTCAAGAGTCGTGAATGATTTCGCCCTGACACTTCAGCGCGAATTAAATTTTCATGTTGAAGCACTTAACTGCGAGAGACTAAGAAAAAATATTGAAAAACATGATGACCAGAATCTTTATTACATTCCAAGAGTGTTTAAAGAATTTTCTTCAGAAGGTGTTCTCGTCATTGAAGAGCTGATTGGAATTCCATTCTCCAACAATGAAGCGATTCTTGCTAAAAAAGCAGAGATCATTCCGAAGATGGAATACGGAGTAAGACTTTTCCTTAAGACATTTTTGAAAGACGGATTTTTTCACGCTGATCTTCACGGTGGAAATTTCTTTTATCTGGTAGATGGAAAAATCGGTTTAATCGATTTTGGTTTGATGGGAAGTTTATCGAAGAGTGGAAGACATCATTTCATCGCTATCATTTACGCTATCCTTTCTTATAACTATGAAAACCTGGTCTATGAATTTTTAGACGTAGCAGAGTACGATACAATTCCCGATACCGATGCACTTATCCGCGATGTTCGTGAATCGTTAAGTCCATTCGTTGGCCTTTCGGTTAAGCAGACAAATTTTTCTGATCTGCTTGCAGTGGTTTTAAATACACTTAAAAAACACCAGATCTATCTTCCGCGTGAATGGTACATCATTTTCCGCGCACTCATTACTTTAGATGGTGTTGGAAAACAGTTGGGTATTGATATGAACATCTTCGGAATTCTCGAAGATGATATCGAAGAAATTATCGAGAGCACTTTCAGCAAAGACGAACTTCTGGAAGAAGCGGCATGGGCCGCGCGCGATTTAACTTCAACAATGCGTGTACTTCCCCGTCACATAAAATGGTTTTTGAGGGACTTCGCAAGAAAGGGATATGCCGTTGAAGTGAGAAACACCGGATATGAAAGAGAGTTCAGGTCCGCTGTCGGCGCTCTGGTTTTTCTTGGCTTTTCATTGGTAGCAGCAGTGATGGTTTTCGCCGGAGTCTATATCATCGGGCCTGCAAATATCGCTTCATGGAGAGATATTCCTACCATCAGCTGGATCATGTGGAGTATCGGAGTCATACTCTTCTCATCAGGTATCGCCAGCCTTAAGCGCTAGTATAATGATGGTGTCTTTTCGTGTTTACACGATGGACGCCAACTAAAAGAGTCGCCTAAAAATCAGTCACATTTCGTCAGCTATTCATTCTTTCAAGCGTTTAAAGGGGAAAAAGACGGATGTTGTTTACCCCAATCCGATAAGCCCTTAAAATAGTATTACATAAATTGATAACGAGGTACGTATGCTAAAAAGCTTAATTTTATTTACTCTGATGGTGAACATCGCTTTTGCAAAGGATCGATTTTCTGATGCAGATAAAAAAAGATTTTTAGACGATGTTAAGCAATCGATTGCTGAACATAAAGTTGAAAATAAAGGTCGTGTAGATTTACAAATCATTAAGCCAGGACTTTTTTCTGAGCTTGAAGAAACTGTAAAACAACGAAAACTTACCCGTGAAGAAATCACAAAAATTAAACAGGATTATGAAAAATTCTCAACATCAGGTGTGAATGCAGATAAAGCTGAAGAAGCTTTTTATTCTTTTATGAACAACGAACTGGATGATGTTAATAGAAAGCCTCTTGAAAAAATCAAAGAAGGAAATGTGTGTAACAACTGGAGCTGTGAAGACGGATTAAAATGCGCTCCGGATCCACTTCAGGCAACTTCTAATATTAAAGGAAAAAAGGCCGGCGTAGAGTGTATTGAAAACAATGAATGTGCTTCTCAGGAATGTGCAGTTGAGAAGGCCGGATCTAAGAAAAAGATTTGCGAAGACGTATTAAAATGTTTCCGACCTCTTAGACTTGGTGAAGCTTGCGTCTCTAATCCTGTTTGTGGAGCTGGAAGTTGTCTTCCGTTTAATGTAAGAACTTCAGGAATTGGAGAGTGTTCAGCTTCTGGTTTATCTTGTAAGAAAAATGCAGACTGCTGTTCAAACTCTTGTGATGGCGGAACTTGTAAAGTTAACTTCATCTGTAAAGATTGTGTAAATCAGGGAAGCAAGCCAAACCGCGGACAAAAATGTTGTGAAGGCTTATATCTTAATGAAAAAGGTATCTGTGCTCCGGATGTTCCACCTTCGGTAATTCCGGAAGTATACGTTTCACCGGTTAAAAAGTTTTTTATCGCATTCGTTGATTTTATTCTTCCATCTGCTGAAGCCGGAATTATCGCTGACAGCCAGGCGCAGTTCGATGCTCTTGTTAATGCAAACTCAGACGCTCCAATTGGAACAAATTTTCAATGGGGTGGCGGTACGCTTAAAGTTTTACCTACAGGTAACATGCAATACACTCCAGGTAATGGTGGTGCTTCTGTTGAGTTAACAGACAAAACTAACCTGGTTAAACTTGCGAATGCTTCACCAGAAACCAGAAAAAACATTATCGAAACTTATGGTGTGGATCCATTGAGTCTGGATAAAAATCAGCAAGCAACAAACGCAAGAACAATTGATACGTTCACACAACTTGAAAAGGCCAATACCAACGGCCGCGATACTTCAACGTCTGCTAACATTCCTGGTTTTGGTACAGTGACGTATACATATGCTCACACTGAAGGATCTGGAGATGATGCCCATACTGTTCCGGCAACAATCACTTCTGCTTTCGGAAAAGTTTTCGATCCTGCTACAGATTTTTATGCAAGTAACGAGTACGCAGCAATGGTCGGAAAAAAGATGACCGATGCGGATTATAAATATCTTGAAGATGAGAAAGCTGCGGCGACTAAAACAGCACAAAGTGGTGCGACTGATGGATCAGCGGCGGCAGCATTGGAAGATGAAGAAACATTCTTAAACCTTGGTGCAGTTGACGACGGCCTGGATTTAAAATCTGGTGTTATGGTCAATAGGGACCACCTGGTTAAAAAAGTGGATCCAATTGCTAATATCGACATGTCGAGAACTAAAACTTCAATCGGTTTCAATAAAAAATCTGACTTCGAAACTTGTGATATGAGATTTAGAGATGACTTTTATAATGGTTTAAAAGTTCCTGATAAAGATACTGGTGTGGTTGCTTTTGATCTTGAAGTAGCAATGCTTGGTTTTGATTTTGCAGTTACGGGTGACTCTGATAGTGACTATTGGAGAAGTGGTTCAGTTCCAGAATTTCCAGCTAACAGCATTGCCGGAATAAGCGATGCACATGATAAATTTGTTGCCGACCTAGCAAAACAAGCTTCAGGAAATTCTTCAAACAATTCTATTTTTGGGCGCCTGAAAGCAATCGGTCTCGCTCATAGAGCTGTACGTGCAGACAAAGTGGCGCAAATCGCGGCCATTAATAAAAAACTGACATGTGCGTGTCTGGATGTAAAAGGTTATAAAAAAATTACTAATGACGAAAAAAAGAAATTCTTTGAAACGTCTTGCGATGAATATGCAAAATATACAAACCCTGAAACTAGTCTCGATGAATTAAACGGAGACGCTTCCGGTGTAAAAGGTAAACGTCTTATTGTTCTTTTTACTCAAAATTTAAAAGACTTCTATGCAACATTGACTGTTGATAATACAGCAGCTCTTTTAGCAATGAAAAAAGTCCAGGAATCTGTTGCTGCTACAAAATTCGGTGAAGTTGAAACTAGAAATTATGACTTGTTCAAATTCAATATTAAAAATCCAAGCGGATCAGTTGCAGGTTTAGGGGCCATCGTCGGTGCTCTACTTGCTGCTGGTGTTATCGCAATCATGGGTGGATTCGCAACAACATCAATTCTTTCTGCATGGGCAGCTGCCGGAATTATCGCAGCGTCTGCTGCAACAGGTGCCGGTGGATTGTGGATGATCGCTACATTAAAAGGTGCCTGGATGTCGGGACAACCAGCGATTAATGACTACAACATTCAACCAAGAACTTATTCTTGCGGTAAAAAAGAATCATGTACAGAGTACACACGAACACTAGTTCAACCTTATAACCAGATTTGTGGCGCCCATACATCAGCGAACGCTTGTATCAAGAGTTTCATCGTTGTTAACCAGGGGAAAGAAGCTCATTACATTGTTGACCCATGGATTCCAGTAGGAGTTTCGAAAGCTGCTATCTTAAAAAATCAACCTAACTATGTTGAGAAACTTGAGGCAGGATTCCAGTCTGCTAAAAATGCCATGATCAACAAAAATCCAATGGCCGTTGGTGGTGGCGGTAAAAGTGGAGGAAGTTACGTTTCAGAAACTTATCTTTCTGAAGTTTTCATCGATCAAAATGTTCTTGGTAAGTATTTACCTGCAATCAGCGATAACATGCAGGAAACATATTTCTTAAATCTTGATAAGGTAAAAATTATTAAAGAAGCTGCAAGAAAGTTTGCAGTTAGTGAAGGCTTCATCGAAGAAGGTGATACTGATAACTTGAACAAGTTTGCTGATTACGCTTATGAATATCACTTCGTATGGCCAAAAACAGCTCAATCAAATATCAGTTATCCAACTTACCAGGATACTTACTTAAATTTCATTGCCGGAGACGTCGCAGGAAAATTAGCTGTAACTTCTGCTAAAATTACCGGCCGTCTGGCAACAACACTTGCTGCTTATGAGCAAGATTATCAAAATACACTTGGTATTTATGACAGATCATTGAATCAGGTTGATGGTTTAAAGAAGAGTTTATTAAGTACAGAAATTGATAAAACAAAACAGGCCCTTGCAAGTTTAGCTAACTTCAATACTCTTTTTGACAGTAAAGATCTTGATTCAAAATTAAAATCTCTTAACTCAGGATCAGGAAGTGGAACTTCAAAACTCTCAGGTTCAGGTGTAAATCTATCAAGCAGTGATGCGAATTTCCTGAAAGCAGTATCGAATTTAAGAAATACAAGAAAAGATCAGTTGAAGTCACTTGATAATTACAACAAAGCCATGGCCTCAAATGGTGATAAAGAACGTACCGCAAAAATGGCAGCAGTTTCGAAAAATTTCGGAAGTACATTCTCTACAGGAAGATCTTCGAATGGAAGCGGTGGTATCAACACTTCAACAGCAAATTCTGTTGGATCAAGTCTCGCAAAAGATGCGGCCGCAGGCGATACTGGTAAAAATGGAAATGGAAATGGATATAACGGAAACAGCTTTGGTTCAAACAACGGTATGAACGGAACGGGATCTTTATTCGGTTCCGGATCAGGAAGTTCGAAATCAGGCTCTTCAAAATCAGACGATGCTAATGGCGGAGCTGGTGGAAACTCAGGTGTGAGCGATGCAGATGCAAGAAAACTTGCTGAAGCAATCGATGCCAGAAATAAAGCCAACAAAGATCAATACAAGTCCACAGATGGACAGACTCTATTCGAAAAAGTAACCAATGCTTATATCAGAAACTACGATAAAGTATTGTCGAAGAAAAAAGACAAGGATGTCATTGAAGACAAACAATAATGGTGAACTGAGCTCGCGAATTGTTAACTTAGATTTCTTACGTGGCCTTTTCATTATCCTCGCTTTAGCCCAACATTACACGTACTACATTAACATGTGGTACGTGGATTATTTCCGGGATGCCATGGCGCTTGGATCGACTTACGCCGTTCACTTCCCGATGATTGGTAAACAAATTCCTACAGATCAAATCAACATATGGCTGGCCGTCGTTTTTACTCCGTGGGTAAGCCAGGTCTACCTGACCATGTCCGCGTTCAATCTTGCCAAAAAACCGCAGGAGATTTTTGCAAAAGAGGCGAGTGGAAGATTAAAAATATTCGGACTGATTTTTCTCTACTTTGTTCTGGAAAATTTTATCGTTGCACCAAACCTTGGACAGGCGATTTCTTTTTATCCAATCATGCTCTGGATGATTGTTCTCAGCCTGCTTTCTCTTGTTTACAAATATATCGGAATACGGGGAGTACTGGTCTTTACACTTCTGGCCTTGCTGCGCTTTATTCTGCCGGTGGAAATCCTCTCTGACAGTTTCGAAATGTTCATGAAGGCACACGTTCATCCAGGATTTGAATACGATGCACGTTTTGAGTATTTCGTATTATCAGGATGCCTTGGATTTATAATGGGGTATGTTCATTACCACCTGCCTTCGTACAAACAGAATAAGGATTTTCTTTTCGCACTAATGGGAATTGCTTTTATCGGCATTTATTTATTAATCGGCGATAAGTTTACCGTCCCCGCTGACGATGTTTTTAGTACTGAACATGACCTTGCGAGAACATTTTCAGGAACGGCCTACGTTCTTGGAGTACAGGCCATACTCATTTCATTTTTTTTATGGCTTGAAAAAAGAAATATTAAAATTAATATTCCTATTTTAAACTGGGTTGGAATTTACTCACTATTAATTTTTGCTCTTCACCGCATTTTTTTCGTGCGATTGATTGCTCCTGTCAGTGTAATGGTGGGAAGCCTTACCGGCAGAACTTTAGGTGCCAGTTTTGCTGAAGTTTTCATTTATATTTTTATAACATTGAGTCTTTGTTATTTTGTGAAAGCAACGCCATTGAGCGATATTATTTTACAAAAACGACGATAAGGAAAAAAAATGGACACGAGGTCCCAACATTTATTATTCGATGCCTTACTGGAAAGAGAACTAACCAGCGCGGATGTCGATCATATTAAAGAAGTTATTGAGAAAAACCTGACGGTTGTCAGCCGCATTGAACATAAGTTTACTCCGCAGGGAGAAACGATTGTCTTCATTCTGGCAGAGTCGCATTTTTCACTTCACACTTATCCTGAAAATAAATTTATCTCTTTGGATATTTATGTTTGCAATATGGATACTGATTTAAAGAAAATCGTAAACGAAATTTCTGCGGTCGTGGCTTTTGAGAAAGTCGACCAGAAATTCCTGGCAAGAGGTAAGCTCGGAACTCCCGGTTCTTCTGCAGATATTAACTTTGTCTATTTCGTCACAGTCATCACTGCTTGTTGCAGTATTCTCTATGAACTTTTGCTTGCACAGACTCTTTCGACGACAATGGGAAATACAGCGCTGAGATATAATACGACGATCGGTCTTTATATTGCGGCTATGGGTTTCGGTGCACTTCTTTATAAGAAATTTATTAAACGTGATGTAATTGAAGAATTCGTAAAAATCGAATTGCTGCTTTCTTTAATAGGTGGAGTCGCACCTATAATGGCCCTGATCTTCGATTATGCTTTTAATAAAATTGCCAACGGATCCGGTGTTTCTTTTTTCTCAAACTGGATCCAGATGCCGCTTTTTACATTGAACCATC
Organism: Bacteriovorax sp.; assembly: GCA_014378525.1. Classification (GTDB taxonomy): domain Bacteria; phylum Bdellovibrionota; class Bacteriovoracia; order Bacteriovoracales; family Bacteriovoracaceae; genus Bacteriovorax. Next base: position 7,079 of record JACMNL010000035.1, on the reverse strand, counting down.
TTCTCATTATTGCGATTGGATTCCTTTCAGGTCTGGAGCTTCCACTCCTGATCGATATGGGGAAACGATTTGATAAGAAAAAAGGAAGTTTTGTTTTGGCTTACGATTATTTCGGGACTCTTATCGGGGCAATCTTGTTTCCCATAATGATTCTTCCGGTTCTGGATATCTTCACTATTGGATATGTCGTTTCCATCATGAACATCCTGATGGCCTTCACTGTTATGACTAAACTTAAAATTCAGAATAATAAATACAAAATTTTTATTATTCTCATGCTGATTGCCTGGGCACTACTGATTTACAATTCAACAGTCATTAACGCCGGCATTATTCAAAAATTCTATTTTGGCGGTCAAGTATGAAAAAAAATATGAACCGTAATTTAATTAAGGCCGAAATTCTTGTCGTCACAATTATCCTGGCCTTCTGTAGTATTATTTACGAACTTCTTCTCGCCAATACTCTTGCGATAGTAACCGGGAACTATATCTGGTGGCAGTCGTTGACGATCGGTATTTATATTGGAGGTCTGGGGCTTGGTGCTTACTGGTCTGACAAACTCAGCGATACTTATAAGAGCATTATTAATATTGAAATCGCTCTTTCGTTTCTCGGTGTATTCAGTGTGACTTATGTTTATCTCCTGCACGGTAGTTATAAATATATGGATAACCTGTTTTTTTATACAGGAAATTTCCATTCAACAATTTATCTGCAAAACCTTTTTATTTTAAAATTCGTTTTCTTTGCAATGGTCCAGCTGCTGACTTTTTTCATTGGTTTATTTTCAGGATTTGAAATTCCTTTAATGGTAAGGATCGCAGAAGATCATTTAGGTGAGTCTGAAGAAGGTGAATACCAGATTTTCGGTATTAACTATATTGGTACACTCGTTGGTACAACTTTTTTTGCTTATCTATTACTTCCAAAACTGGATGTCATTAAAACCTCAGTTGTCGTGGCGATGCTGAACCTTGCAGTATGCTTATATTTTATTGTCCGCTACCTTGATAAAAACCGCCTGAGATATTACATCTCATCACTGGCCGTGCTAGTCTGCGGAGTCTTTATTGGTTTTAATGAACCGAAGATCACCCAGAGTTATCTGAAACTTTTTTATTACATGCCGAAGATATTAGGTGAGAGCAGCCGTAATCTGGATTCACTTTCAGACAGAATCGCCCGCCTGCCTGACATCAATAGATCAAAATCACTTTACCAATATCTGGATATTTTTACATATCCAACAATTGATAAAGGAGTCATAAAAGATTCGACGATATTAACTCTGGATACAAATTTTCAGTTTAATACCGATACAGAGTTTTATTATCACCAGGCCTTTGCTCACGTATCGATTGCGATGAACGAAAAAGTTCCCAAGAAAGTTTTATTGCTGGGAGGAGGAGATGGTCTTCTACTGCGCGAGCTTGTAAAATATAAAGAAATTGAATCCATCGACTTTATTGAGCTCGATGAAAAGATGCTCGACCTGGCGAAAGGGCGTTTTGCTGATATTAACCAGCACTCTGTGAGCAATCCTAAAGTTCACCCTCAGATTAATGACGGATTTTATTACCTGAGAAATACTTCAAATAAATACGATGCGATTTTTATCGACTTCCCTTATCCGAATTCATATGACCTTGCGAGACTCTACAGCGTTGAGTTTTATAAATACGTAAGGAAGGCACTTAATCCCGGTGGATTTGCAGTTCTCGATGCTCCTTTCTTTGACAGAGAGAATGAAGTCAAGGATCACGTACGTGGAAGAATCATGCTGACGACAGTATTTAACGAGCGCCATATTTTAAACAACAGTGTTCTTGCCAGTACATTTTATTATGCCGGCTTTAAAACATTTTTCCCTTATAGAATCGCCGATGAATCTTTTTTATTCTTAAAGAGTGAGACAGGGGCCATCGATTACGATTTTATGCAGAAGTCAGATCTCTCTAAACTGAGTCCGGAAACTATAGTTGAAATGAATAAAATTAAAAATCAGGATTTCCCGTACGAAATCTCTTCCAAATATGTCAACTCGATCTTCAGACCTATGGTTGTGAAGAAAAACGAATTCTAGATACTGTCAGTGCCCGGAATATATGGTGAAAGAAGAAACTTTTCAAATTCTTTAATCGGTTTCGGGCCAAACAGGAATTGTAAAAAATCTTTTTGTGAAACCTGGTATTCATTTTCAGCAAAACGAAAGCTTATAAGATCACCGGTCATAGAATAAAGCTCCATCTCTTCATTGCTGATGCTTTTTAAGAACATCTGCAGCTGTTCAAAGTTTCCCAATCTCATGAAGGCCGTATAAAAAACATCTTTATTACCTGAAAGTGAAAGTTCGGATTCGGGAAGCCACGTTCTGTATTTCTGCAAAGACTTCATCAGGCCGAGATAATGATCCGGATGGCATCCCACTTCGTGAATGATATTGGATAAATCGCGGCCTTTGTTGATACAGAAGTACTGTTCAAGAATACCATCTGCATTCTTCTTTATATAAAGATCAATTGAAGTCATGTCTCTTATGATTGACCATTCTTTTTCTTCTCTTACGACAGTGAAAAAATATTTTTCATTAAATTGCTGATAGATTTTCTTCAGGTCATCAAAATCTTTTGAAGGAAGTTCTTTAAAGGTAGTCTTAGAAAATCCTATCGGACGATCATTCGATGATAAAACACTATGGCCCGTTTCAATAAGACCACCTGATAAATAAAAAGAGAATTTTTCGTAGAGACCGGTGATCTCACTCCACAATATAAAGAATGCACATTCTTTTGAGTGAGAGAGAATCGCATGATTCATTAAATTTTTAAATAGATCTCTTCCTCTGTATTCTTTCACCGTAGCAATGCCGCCAATGAATGCAACTTTGATTGAAGAATTATTTTTTATCATCACACGTTCGCATACTGCGAGATGAGACACAACATGATTGGTTGTCTGATCTACATACAGGTAACAATTTTCAAAATTAAGCGGATCCATAAGAAGAGCAAAATCTTTTGCGTAAGACATATTGCTGTCATAGTGAAATTCTTTTTCAATAAGAGCGATTACTTCTTCAAAGTATTCAGGATTTTCAGAGAGAGTTGTGAGTGTGAAAGGAAAAGTGTTCATATATTGATTAGTTTAACGACAGTGGGCCTGAAAATGACCAATTTTCTTTCAGTTTTTTTCACTGACCAATTTTATCAGTTACCGGTAATCCAGTAAATACTTGCACTTATGCGTAAAAAATTGTTTAAAAAATAGTCACTTTTTATTAAAGTTATTTTCCAGAGCGACGATTAGTTAAGTATGAAGCCGTGAGGGAACTTTCCTCACAGATAGACATGATGTTTATCAGACCAGAAATCAAGGAGGATGTATGGGACTTCGAATTAACACCAACGTGGCGTCACTAAACGCGCAGAGGAACTTAGGTTCAACAAGAATCAACATGAACAAGTCTTTGGAGAAACTTTCTTCAGGGCAAAGAATCAACAGAGCTGGTGACGATGCTGCCGGTCTCGCAATCTCAGAAAATTTAAAAGCTCAGATCAAAGGTCTGGGACAAGCAGAAAGAAACGCAGAAGACGGTATCTCTTTAGTTCAGATCGCGGAAGGGGCGTTAGGAGAAGTTTCTAACATCATGATCCGTTTGAGAGAACTTTCGGTACAAGCTGCTTCTGATACTATCGGTGGTACAGAAAGAAAATTCCTTAACGTGGAATTTGAACAGTTAACTTCGGAAGTTGATCGTATCGCAAACTCAACAGAATTTAACCGCGTACCATTACTTAACGGAACTGGTGCAGTGTTTGATATTCAAATCGGAACAAGAAACGATCCTATCTCTGACAGATTAACGTTCGATGCTTCATCAGCAGACGTTAACATCGCAGCTCTAGGTCTTAACCTTGCTTCTGTCTCTGACAAAATTTCAGCTCAGAACTCTCTTACTTCAATCGATCAGGCGATCATTTCAGTATCAGGGATTAGAGCGGACTTTGGTGCTCTTCAAAACAGACTTCAATCTACTGTGAATAACATTCAGGTGAGTATTGAAAACTTATCTTCTGCAAACTCTCGTGTAAGAGACACAGACGTTGCTGCAGAAACTGCAGAATTAACGAAACAGAACATCCTAATGCAAGCTGGTACGAGTGTGCTTTCTCAAGCTAACTCAAGTACAAAGTCAGCATTAGAACTGATCCAAGCTGCTTCTCAGAGATAATAATCGATGAGCTTCAAACATGCCTGCAAGTGTGAATGGAGATGCAGTTGAATTAAAGTAATTAAACTTTTGAGTAGTTTTTAAGGTTTGATTCTAGTTACAAATGTTAGTGGTACTTAAATTTAAAAAAATAATAATTTTTCTGAACAAGATGTTCGGAGTATTAGCAGGAGGCTTAGCGTGACAGGAGATTAAAAATGGGCTTAAGAATAAATACAAACGTGCCTTCATTATCAGCGCAAAGATCTTTAGGGATCAATACGAGAAACCTCAACGACAACTTGAGAAAGTTATCTTCTGGTGAACGAATTACAAAAGCTGGTGACGATGCAGCAGGTTTAGCAATAAGTGAAAACTTAAAAGCACAGATAAGAGGAATGAGACAAGCTAAGCGAAATGCTGGCGACGCTATCTCAATGTTACAAACGGCAGAAGGTGGAATGAGTGAAATTTCTAATATCGTCATCAGACTTAGAGAACTTTCAGTCCAGGCTGCCTCTGATACAGTGGGAACTACAGAGAGGGGATTCTCTGACATCGAATTTCAAAGTCTCAAAGAAGAGATTGATAGAATTTCAAAGTCTACAGAATTCAATGGTATTAAACTTCTCGATGGTACAGGCGGAAAACTCGAATTCCAGGTTGGTATTAAAAACGATCCGGTGCTCGATAGACTTCAGTATGATGGGTCTAGAGCAGACACAACCCTCAAATCACTTGGTTTGGACGTTGATGGTGTGTCTACTAAAGAAGGTGCTCAGAATGCGCTTAAAAAACTTGATGATGCTTTGGTGCAAATCAACGGTACAAGAGCAAATTTTGGTGCCCTTCAAAACAGATTGCAATCAACAAGCAATAACCTTGAAGTCAGCGATGAAAACTTATCTGCTGCCAACTCAAGGATTAGAGATGTTGATGTAGCTTCTGAAACAGCTGACATGACTAAGAATAATATTCTTCTTCAGGCAGGTATTTCGGTTCTATCGCAAGCGAATCAGAGTTCAAACATGGCCTTAAAACTACTCCAAAATTAATTCTAGGAAAGTTGCTCCGAATGGGGCAACTTTTCTTTTTTTCGTTTATACTTAATGAAGAGGAATTAATCATGTTTGACTTAAATAGTTCTCAGGACAAAAGAAAAACTATTCTTATTATCGGAATTAACTCCTTTCTGGGTTCAAACCTTTGCGAATTTTTCAGAAAAGATTATCGCGTAGTAGGGACTTATCATAAAAAAAACCAGCAGCTGCCGGGAATCCTTGCTCTACCGTGTGACGTTTTAAATAAAGATGAAGTTCAGCTTGTTTTATATGCTTTCAAACCAGACATCGTTCTTTATTGTGTAGGCCTTACATCACTTCGTGACTGTGCAGATATGCCAAACGCTTCTGATGCCCTGAACTCTTCAGGACTTTTTAACGTTGCCGAAATTGCTCCACGCTATGGTGCTCGCGTAGTTTATTTTTCTTCACAGTTTGTTTTTTCAGGTGCAAATAAAAATTATAACGAAATGGATAACGCTGACGTCATCACTCAATATGGAAAATCACAGGCCTCATCAGAGTTTTATCTGCAGAAGTCATCATTAAATTATCTGATCTTCAGATGTTCAAAACTTTACGGAAGGGGAGTAAGTCCACTTCGCGATTCTTGGTTTGAGCAGCTGCAAAGAAACATCAAGAACAACGTCAGTGCCACTTACGATGACTTTGTTCACCAGGGATTCGTTGATGTTTATTACCTGGGAATGATTTTAAAAATGTGTATTGATAAAAACGTAGCAAATCGTCTCGTGCATTTTTCTTCACAGGATACGATGACGTATTTTGAATTCGCAAAATTGTACGCAGAAATATTTAATGAATCAGATGGCCTGATCAATAAAGGTAAATGGCAACTTCCGCTTTTAAAAAGTGCATCCGTACCTGATGAACATCTTCATTACAAAATTGATGTACTCAACATGGAAGGACTTTTAAAAGTTAAAATGCCTACTGTGAGAGAGTCACTTGAGTTCACGCTGAAACGCCTGAACGGAAATCGTACGGCTGCAAAAGGTGTCGTGAATAAAGGTGAAGGATTATCTTTTATTTAGCGGGCAGAGTTTACAATGAACTCTGTGAGATAATGGCGAACCATTGCATCTAAATCTACAACTTCATTATTAAAGCGCCATGTGATCTTATTAAAAGGTCCCATGTGTGCTCTGATTTCATGAATTGTTGTTGAACCAAACTGATCGTTGAAAGAAAGACGAGCTCCGTAAATATCTTTTCCGTTAGCTAAAAATCCGATTGAGATGACATCGTTTGCTTTTCTTGCGAAAATTAAACGAAGTGAATTTCTAAATAACATGAAGTCATTAACAGTGTTTGAAATTTTAAAAAGTTTAATCGCTGCACTCGATTGATTTCTTCCTCTGTATTCGTTGAACTTAGTCATATAAGCTTCGAAACGATCACGGATATCATTCATCAATGCGATTGAAGATTCTTCAAGAAGAAGTGAGGGATTTAAATGGCCGTTGATATTAACAATACCCGACTCATCCATGTTGATTTCATCCATTGCTAGATTTTCAATCCATGAATAATTAAGTGGCTGGTATGTTTGGTTATTTTCGATCATACAAAAATGATCGGTTGTCACACCCGCACTGTCAAGATTTTGATATTAAATGAAGAGAGAAAAGGGGCCTAGAAGGAGGACTATTGTCGAGGTTCCGCCCATTTTTAAATAGGTGGCTGCAGTAAGTAGTCTCTTTAGGCTTCTCACTTAAAAAACCCGTGGGTTTAATATGAGCTTGCTCACCGTGACCAGGGACCGCTCCCGAATATATCTTTAT
>JACMNL010000034.1 GCA_014378525.1 Bacteriovorax sp. | reverse complement strand
TTTTTGAGGGCCTTTTTTTTTATTTTTTACTTAATTCGATAGTTCCGATTTCTTCAAGAGCAGAAGCTTTAAGAGCTACTTCTACTGATCCCGAAAGTTTTGAAGCGTTAGTGTAGTCATTTGAAACTGTATAATAAGCGCTTACTACGATTGTCTCATTTGCAGTTCCGTTAAACTTTGCGAAGTTCATTTTTTTAAGATCAATTTGCTTTGCATCCTTTAATAATTCTTTACCTGAGTATGAAGCGAAGTTTTCTTTCGCCCAGGCCAGAGATTCAAGTGAGTTTACAACCAGGACATCTTTATAATCTTTTTTAACTTTATCACTGATAGAAATCATTAACATTGCTCTGTCTTTTTGAGAAAGGTCTGAACCGAAGAAGTCAGCACCATCGTGAGAGATGTTAAGTGTGGCTGCATTTACACGGTAAAGTGAAAGAGTTTTGTTATCAAATTTAAATTTTGAAATCATGTCTTTTCCTCTGGCAGATAAAATCGCCAGGTACTCTTCACCGTCATAGATTGAAAGTGAAACTTCATAGTCAGTAGATCTACCGTGAAGTCCGCCGAATTTTTCAACTGAAGGAATTTTTACAACTCCATCAGCATCAACTTTGAGAGCAATAGTATTTGAGCCGCAGTTTTTTGATTCAGGCCAGAAGATTCCAGATGAGTATCTGCATAGAGTAGATAATTTAACAGACAGGTTTTGAACATTTGTTAATCCATCTGGTGAATTAAGTTTCAACGTTGTTGCAGGAATTAATTCACTTGCACCTGCGGCCAATGCGAAAGTCATAAGTATTGATGCTAAAAATAAGTTCTTCATATGATCCTCCAATAAGAAAAGTTTTATTGTTTCTAGCATATGTTTGTGGGTTGAATCGTCAGAATGAAAAGATTACATAATTCTGGTGACTTATATAAATGATGGATGAGAGCTATCTAAAAAAAGGCCCTCACATGGAGGGCCCTAGGAAAATCAGGAATTAGTTTTCTAAAGTGTCACATTTAAGAGTTGCTTCAAGTGGAGTTACTGATCCAGAAAGGCTCAATCTACCTTTTAGAGCAATTGTTGATTCATTGTAATCAACAACAACGTTCCCTCTGTAAAATGAAGCGTTTTGTTTTAAGATAGCAACACCAGCATCGTTTTCAGTTGAATCAAATGATCCAGCTAAAACATTTCCACCGTAGATCATTGTTAATTCAGTCACACGGCCGTCGCCAGTAGGTGATCTGTGCTCATAAACGTTAACAACTAATTTAACGTTGTCTTCGAAAATTGTTACGTCTCCAACACATAAGTTCCACGTGCTGTCTTTTGCCATAGCTGTATTTAAAAATCCTGCGCATAAAACCAGAAATAGTGCCTTTTTCATTTGAGCTCCAAGAAGTAAAAATAATTGTTGCCCTTAAATAGTCTTTTTGCAGGGAAATGCCCAGCTAAATGACCTCAAATCATGTAATTTTTACAGTGAAGATGCCCCGCCACTCAGTGAGTAAAATTGTTTGTGACCTTCGTTTCTCATATGCTGAACAAGTCTTTTACTTCTTATACCTTTGTTGCAGCAGACGACTACCGGCCTTTCTTCTGAAAGATAGTCATTTAAAATGGAATCATCCATCTCACGGACATCTACAAAAACTGCATTCATAACTTTCATTTCATCAGCGCTGACTTCAAAATCTACCTGTTGAATTTCCACATTGCCATTACAGCATTCGCAATTAGCTTTTTTGAGATTTTTAATTTTCATTTGTGTTAGATTTTTTACATTGAAGTAATAAGTTTCTTTAACAGTCGAATTGGTTTTGTTTTGCAGAAATGTAATGGCCTCACTTGCCTGTAGAGAACCGATCACCCCGAGAACAGCACCCAGAGCTCCAAAGTCATTACAATTTCCGATTTTTGCATCATCAGGAGTTGAATCCATCGTACATCTCAGACATCCTGAGATTTCGTTGGGGTTAAATGTACGGACCTGACCTTCGTATTGATAAATGCTCGCTGAAACTAGCGGAATTTTTAATTTAAAGCAGGCATCATGAAGTAGAAATTTTGTTTCAAGATTATCAGTACAGTCGAGGATTAGATCTTTACCTGAGATAAATTTTTCGACGTTTGAAGCATCAAGTTTTTTGTCATGTCCATGAATATGTATGAAAGGGTTTAATGCTGATAATTTATTTTTAGCAACGACGACTTTCTTTTCTCCGACAACTTCAGGAGAGTAAAGTGGCTGACGGTGAATGTTCGAAAGGGAAATTTTATCGAACTCTATTATGTCGATGTGGCCAACACCTGCTGTAGCAAGTGAAACCAGAACGGGACAACCCAATCCTCCAGCACCAACGACAAGTACGCGAGCAGCTTTTATTGCATCCTGAGAAATCAGCTTGCTTTGTTTTTGATAATAGTCAGCTTCATGAAAATGTACATGAGTGTGATGATCTTTACAGAAAACCCACTCCGCTTTTTCAGAAACGTAGTGTTCTTTTTTCCAGATAGGAAGTCTGAGTTTTATTTCGTCGATAATAAAACGTGTGGCCTTAAAAGCATCATCTCGGTGAGAAGCTACGGCACCGATCCATACAGCAGTATCTCCCAATAGAAGATGGCCAAAGCGGTGAGCACATAAAACCTGATGAAGGTTAAATTTGTGACGGGCCTCATCCAGAATTTTCATTCCTTCTTTTTGAGCAAGGGATTCGTATACCTGATATTCCAGTGAAGAAACACTTTTACCTTCGTTGTGATCGCGTACCCAACCTTCGAAAACAACCAGGGCGCCTGCTTTATCATTTTTTAAAACAGCGATCAGTTCTTCTCGATCAATTGGATTTGATCTTAATGAAAACATCCTATCCTCCTGCGACCGGTGGAATGAAAACGATGCGGGCACCTTCAGCGATTTCATGATGAAGTTGTGCAAACTCATCGTCGACAGCAACCTGGATCATATCAACAGATAATTTGAAATTATGTTTTTCCTGAAGATGACTGTAAAGCTCTCCGTAAGTTTTAAAAGGCACAGAAAGATTTTCTCTTTCTACACCGGCCTCTTCTCTTAAAAGCGCAAAATATTGAACACTAATTGATTTCATGTTGAACCTCATTAAATTCCTGAACTGTATTGATGTTAGCGAGATTAATTCCTGCACTCTGGTCGATTAAATTAACAGAAGCATTTTTTAAAATCTTAACCGGACAGGCCATATCATTTTGAATGGCATTCATAAAAACATTAAGTGCTGCGGGTGTGTATAAAGTGCATAGAGGTTCTGGAAAACCTTTTTCAGCATTCCTGAAAGCTGTGGCCACTTTATCAGTCTGATAGTTGGACAGAAGAGTCTCAATTGTTTTTTCATTGAAGTGAATCAGGTCACAGGCAACAACAAACCAGTTGGCCTCAGGATGTTTTTTGAAAGCTGAAAGTATTCCTCCGATGGGCCCGAGATTTTCTTCAAAATCATATATGGCCGGAAGAGTATCAAGAGTAGTTCCTTTCCACTGGTCTTTCGTTGTTGATAGATAAACTTCGTCGCAGTGTGGAGTTAGCAGGTCATATATGTGCTGGGCATGCGGCTTACCTTTGTAATTGATAAGCGCTTTATCTTTTTCCATGCGTTTACTTTTTCCGCCGGTCAAAACAATTCCGTATATAGGTCGATCGAGAACAGTTCTCTTTCCACCGGTTTTTGTCATGAGTTTTGTTTCACCGATCACGATATTATGTGAGATGGCCTTGCACATATCATAAACTGTAAGTGCAGCAGACATCGCACCGTGAAGTGCTTCCATTTCAACACCTGTTTTGAAAGTGGTTTTGACTTCACAACCGATTGTGACAAGTAAATGTTCATTTATTGTGATTTTAAACTTACAGCTTTCAACCGGAATTTGATGGCAGAAGGGAATGATCTCGTGAGTTTTTTTCACGGCCATTGTTCCTGCGATGATTGCGGTCTGGAAGACGGGGCCTTTTTTTAAGTAAAGCTCATCACCTTTGAGATGTTCTCTAAACTCAGAAGGCAGCTGCACTAAACTTTGTGCCCGTGCGACTCTATGAGAAGTCATTTTTTCTGTTACATCGACCATGGTAGGTAAATTTTTATCGTCAACATGAGTGAACATATTAACCTCCGATTGCATTCATCTGGTGAGTTACTTCAGCGGGACGCATGAAGGGCTTCATTCCAAGAAGAGTTCTGTAAATATTATCTCTTTCAATTTCTGTTGTATTTTTAATAGAGATGCCGTCATCTTTTAAAAGACAAGCGCGCATCACTCCGTCCGCTGAAAGTCTCCAGCGTGAGCAGTGTCCGCAGAATGCCTGGGACTCAGAAGCGATAAAGCCGATATGGGCGCCATTACTTAATCTATAATTAAATGAGGTCGAGTCCAGCTGCATCTGGATTTTTTCCAGTTCATATTTGGTTTTAAACATGTTCATCATTTCTTGAGCTGAGATAAACTGGTCATTTTGTTTTTCAAGGGCAAAACCGATTCTCATGATTTCGAGAAAACGCACTTCAATACCGGTTTTGGCAGAATATTCAACGAAATCGAAAAACTCATGATCATTGATTCCTTTCATAGCGACAACATTGATTTTGATTTGCAGTCCCAGCTTTTGTGCCTCTTCAATATTTTTTAAAATTCGTTTCAGCTGATTACCGTGGGTAATCTTTTTAAAATTGGCTTCATCGAGACTATCAAGACTGATATTTAAATGATGAATGCCGGTTTCTTTTAACACTGTTAAATATTTATCGAGAAAAATTCCATTGGTTGTAAGACCAATCTTTTTCAGTGGCAGAGTTCCCAGTTTATAGGCAATTTCATCAAAGGACTTTCTCATCAGCGGTTCGCCGCCGGTAAGTCTTAACTCCTGCAGGCCGTATGAACAAAGTTCTTTAACAATTTCAAAATAATCATCAGGAGAAAGATTTTTATCTTCATCCATGAAAGTCGCATCAACTGGCATGCAGTAGTGGCAACGCAGGTTACATTTATCAGTCAGTGATAAACGTAGTTTTCTGATTTTTCGGCCGTGTTGGTCAATAAGGGATTTCATTGTTGTCCCCATGAATGAAACAAGAAGGCTTCACCCTGCGGGAAGACTGACTGGTCTTTTGGTAATTCTAAAATTCCATCACTGCCAGCAAGGGCAGAGAATTCTCCTGAGTTTTGTATTTTAAGTGGCATTGCGGTTAGAGTTCCGTCTTTATGTGAAGTGATTTTTACCGGAACAAAAAATGTCAGCGCATTCTTGAAAACAATTTCTTCTTCAAGTTTTGCATACACCGTTTTTGTACTTAAAAAATATCTGTGCAGACATACAAGACTTGAAACCGGATTTCCAGGCAGACCCAGGATTGCCGTTTTTTGTTTTGAATCAAGTCCGAACCATAAAGGTTTTCCAGGTCTCTGGCTGACTCCATGAAAAATTTCTACGGCCCCCATTTTTTTCCAGACAGAAGGAAGGTAATCAAATTTTCCTTTTGAAACTCCACCGGAATAAATCATCAGGTCAAACTTAGGAGCATTTTCCTCGTAATGTTTTTCAATGGCAGTTTCATTATCGAGAAGGTGAGACATCTCAACATCGTCATACCCGAAAAGTTTTAAAGAAGCTTTGAGTGCATAAGCATTTGAGCGGCGGATCTGGTGTGCCATCGGTGTTGAATCAACGGGTACCAGTTCATCACCAGTTGAAATAATATTGATACGAGGAAGACTTCCAATTTTTATTTTTGAGAATCCAAGGGAAGCAGCAATTCCCCAATGAGGGCCGTTTAATATTTCACCTTTCTGAAGAAGAATATCACCGGCCTTGCAGTCGCTTCCCTGTCGGTGAACACTTTCAAGAATCGCTCTTTCCTGTTCAACAACAATATTCGCAACGCCGTTTTCAATTTTAATATGCTCATACTGAATGACGAGGTCTGCACCAACTGGAAGTGGAGCACCTGTCATTACTTCAAGACAAGTTAAGTGATCGGTTAGAGTTCCCTGGGGATTTCCTGCAGGACAAATTCCTGCGACAGGAAAACTTCTTTTGCCTGTTTGAAAAACTTCATAGGAAACTGCAATACCATCCATCATCACTCTTGGAAGAGGTGGATAATCGCGATCGGCAATTAACGGCTCTGCAGTTGTCAGCGCAGATAAATTTTCCAGAGAGGCTTCAGTCTCTCTCCATACTGGCATATTCTTTTTGATAAGCTCTACGGCTTCTTCAACTGTAATCATAATTGAGGTCCTGTTATCGTTCCATTGTCGTAATATAAAATTCTGTCGCCCAGAAGTTTTGCTTCTTCGCTGTCATGAGTGACAAGAATCATGGGAATATTAAATTTTTCTCTGATGTCTTTCAGAGACTGGCGCATTTTGTGTCGAAGAGGGGTGTCGAGTGCTGAAAAAGGTTCATCCAGTAAAAGTGCTTTGGGTTTTCTGATCAGACACATCGCCAGGGCCGCTCTTTGTCCCTGCCCGCCGGAAATTTCATGTGGGTATTTATTTTCAAGTCCAGTGAGGTTGAAAGATTCAATCATGCTGTCGGCATCAATCTGCGACTGGTTGTACTCCAGACCTTTGGCCCCGAATAAAATGTTTTCTCTCACTGTCATGTGCGGAAAGAGAGAATGATTTTGAAACACATAACCAATCGAGCGCTCCTGCGGTTTTGCATTTACACCTTTTGAGTGATTATAAAATTCTTTGTCCTGAAGTTTGAAATGCCCCGAGTCCGGTGTGATGAGCCCTGCAATCATTTTTAATGTTACAGATTTTCCTGTACCGGAAGGCCCGAATAAAACCAGCAATTCATTGCCCATTTTAAATTCAACATCAACCTTGAATCCTTTGAACTGTTTCATGAATTTAGCGTGCATCACCATTAGAAATTCCTTTTGCTAAAACGATTAGCTGTATAAAGAAATATTCCGGAGATCAATGTCAGGATGATGACCATGATGTGAGCACTTTTCCAGTCGCCGGTTGCCGTGTATCCATAAATCGCCAGAGGCATTGTGTCCGTTCTGCCGGGAATATTTCCCGCGACCATTAAGGTTGCTCCGAATTCTCCGATGGCCCGGGCAAATGATAAAACAATTCCGGCAATGATGCCTTTTTTGGCAAGCGGAAAAACAACTTTTAAGTAAGTATCAAATTGTGAGTGGCCGAGCATGTAGCTGGAGTCGATCATCGTTTTATCCACCGATTCAATCGCTGCCTGAGATGCTTTGATCATCAGGGGCAATGAAACTACAAATGAGGCAAGTATAGCTGCGTACCAGGTGAACATAATAGTCCAGCCGGTATAGTTATAAATTAATTTTCCGAGAAAACCATTTCTGCCGAATAAAATAATCAGGTAGTAACCAACTACGGTCGGTGGAAGTACCAGCGGCAGTGTAAAAAAAACTTCAACGAGTTCTTTTCCCGGAAATTTTTTTGTTGTCAAAAAATATGCAATTGCGAGTCCCACAATTGCTACAAGTATTGTTGCAATCGATGCCACCTGCAAAGATAAGATAATTGATTGCAACATTCTTTAAGTCCTAACGGAAACCGTATTTCTTGAAAACTGCTTGAGAATCTTTGTTGGTAACGAAAGTAATAAAGTCTTTAGCTTCTTTCATGTTTTTTGAAGCTGCCACAGCTGCGATTGGATAAACAATGGCCTTATGTGAACTCTCCGGAATTTCGAAAGCTGTTTTTACATTTTTATCTGAAAGAGCATCCGTCGAATAAACGACACCGGCATCAACTTCATTTTTTGAAACGTAATCTAAAACCTGTCGAACATTTTCACCGAATACCAATTTGGCTTTAATGGCATCGTAAATTTTTAGTTCAGATAAAGATTCCTTAGCATATCTTCCTGCTGGAACAGTTTCAGCTGTTCCCAGAGCGATTTTTTTCACTTCAGGTTTTGCGAAATCGTTTACTGATTTTAATTCAATCTTTGACTTAATATTTTGAATAATAACCAGACCATTTTTTGTGAAGTTAACTTTTGAACCAAGGTCTACAAGTTTTTTTGTCACAAGTGCATCCATGTCAGCCTGAGCTGCTGATGCAAAAACATCAACGGGAGCACCGGCCTCGATTTGTTGTTTCAATTGCCCTGAGGCTGCGTAGTTGAAAGAAACTTTCACATTGTTTTTTGTTTCGAACTCTTTTCCAAGTTCATTGAATACATCTTTTAAACTAGCTGCTGCTGAAACCAGGATTTCTTTTTTTACTTCTTCTGCGTGAGCATTTGATAAAATAAATGTCGATAGTAGAAGTAAGTGTTTTAGCATTTTCCCCTCTGGAAATTGTATTTTTCTAACGCCAAAAATATACTCCCATAACGGAAGTTCTTCCAAGAATTTGTTTACAATTTCACTGGTAACAAAGAGGTAATTGAGAAGGAAACGCGTCGTTTTTCAACCACGCGCATAAGAAGATTATTTTTTAGGGCCAAAGGCCTCTGTCAGCACTCTACCTTCAGATAAACTTGGTGGAATTGTCCCGGTAAGGAAGGTTAGAGTCGGTGCAATATCGACGATATTAACGATCTTTGGAAAAATCTCTTTTTTGAAGGCCGTTCCTGTAAGAATCAGTGGCACGGTGCGATCATAAGAGTAACCAGTCATATGAGTCGTTTGATTGACATCATCATTCACAAAAAATGGTTTTGGGATGGCAATAACGTCACCACTTCTTCCGGCATAATAGGTTTGTAGTATCTGCTTTTCATGCATTCCCGGAGGAAGAATTTTTCTATCATAATCATTGTGAGTGAATACATGTGCAAATGCCTCTTCTG
>JACMNL010000005.1 GCA_014378525.1 Bacteriovorax sp. | reverse complement strand
TTTACGACAAGCTATCTTGAATCAGATGTTGAAATAATTGCCAACGACCCTGTACTGGGATTTTCAAATCTGATTAACAACTTTACCGATGCCCTAGAACTTACCGGTGAAGAATTCTTTCAGACCTACCAGAAAACCTGGAATGATGAAATGTTGAAGATCACCTGTTGTGATGCTTCCGAGCAATTGAAGCTTGCCTATAAAGAATTTAAAAATTCGGTGGCCTTCTCAGCTACACTCAAACCATTTTCTTATTACCAGCAGCTGCTGGGTTTCTCTACTGAGAAAACTAAAACTTATGAGTTTGCTTCTCCCTTTGACAGCGGTCACAGAAAAATTATGCTGATCCCGCAAATTTCTACAAAATATAAAGACCGATTTGCCAGTGCTCCTAAAATATGTGATGTCATCGAACGTGTTCTTAATCTGAAGAAGGGAAATTACATTGCTCTTTTCCCGAGTTTCGAATTCATGAAAATGGTCGCCGATGCGATAAAAATTCCTGAGTACCAGATTCTGATCCAGCAAAAAGAAATGAAACTACCGATGGTAAAAAATTATCTTAATGAACTTCGTGATGGAATGGCACCGACACTTTTACTGGGTGTACAGGGCGGAGTTTTTTCTGAAGGCGTCGATTATCCCGGTGATATGCTTATCGGAGCATTCATTGTAGGTCCGGCCCTTCCCAATTTTGATTTTGAAAGAGAACAGATCAGAAATTATTATGAAAAAAAATACGGTGCTGAGAATGCATTTGATTATGCTTATGTTTATCCGGCCATGGCGAAAGCTGTGCAGTCTGCAGGACGTGTTGTTCGTACCGAAACTGACAGAGGATTAATTATTCTCATAGATCCGAGATTTTTACAGACCAGTTATCACCAGGCCATGCCAAACGAATGGTTTGATAAATCACCTCAGGAACTTGTCTCTCAACAGATTCTTCAGGACATTAAAAATTTCTGGGAGACATCAGTATGAGTATTTCAAAACTTCCGGTATTTTTTCTCGACCTGCAAACGACAGGTGCAAAACCGGATAGCGCACATATTCTGGAAATGGCCTATGGTGATATCAATTCTCCACCTATAAGTTTTCTAGTGGAGCAGCCGCCTGAGCACGAGATCCCTAAACGAATCCAGTGGATCACAGGTGTGACCAACGCCGATATGGAAAAGGCGACACCGTTTCCAGAAGTAATGAAAAATCTCTTGAATTTTATTCAGTCACTCGGCCACGAAGGGAATGCACTTTGTGTGATTCATTTCTCACAATTTGAAAAACCATTTTTAAAAGCAGCGTTTGAAGCTGTCGGAATGGAAGTTCCTTTTTCAATAATAGATACCCATGATATTTCTAAAAGACTTCTGCCGAATTTACCAACGAGAGGAATTAAAGGTCTCGCAGGGTATTTTGGATATGATGCCGGTGAATTAAAAAGATCAGCTTCGCATGTGGAAGCGACTAAAGCGATCTGGATCAAGCTTGCTGGTATGCTCGAAGAAAAAGAAATAACAAACTTGGAAGAACTTCAAAACTGGCTGGTAGAAACCCCAAAAGTCAGTCGCACAAAATATGAATACCCACTACCTAAAGAAATACGCTTAAAACTTCCGGACTGCCCGGGGATTTATAGAATGCTGAATGTTCAGGGTGAAGTTTTATATGTTGGAAAAGCAACTTCACTTAAAAGCCGTGTGAATAGTTATTTCAGGGGGCAAAAAAACAGAGACCCGAGAAAACTTGAAATGCTTACGATGACCGTAGATTTAAGAGTGACTACTTGTGAAACACCACTTGAGTCGGCCTTACTTGAAACAGACGAGATCAAAAGATTAAATCCCAGATATAATATTTCCCTGAAAAAAGGCAGACGTGCTCTCGCCTTCTTTAATCGAAATTTTGATTCTGTGAATTCCGTTGCCGATGATGAACACACTATCGGTCCATTTTCTGGCGCTCTGGTTTTTGAATCAATGGTGGCCCTTAATACATGGCTAAAAACAACATTCAAGGTAGGTGAACTGCCACCAACAAATATTTTCTATGAAGAACTCGATCCACAAATGATTAAAGACGGCTTCATGCTTTTTTGCGAACGACATAATTTTAATCCATCGATGTTTGAATCAATGAGATCCATTGTGGCACAGGGAATTTTATGGCAAAGACAGCTGGAGCTGCTGAAGCCTGAAGAAGAATTGCTTGAGATCGAAGAAGATGCAGAAGTTGATGCAGAAAACGAACTGCCGGAAATTGAGGTCCTGCTTACGCCGGAAGATCTTGCAGATAAATTTGAAAGACATTTTACAAGAATTGGCAGAGCTTACATGCGATCGAGAAAGATCAACCGGATGCTGAATTCAAATGTTGAGTATCATATTTTTGAAGATGCTTGTTACAAGCTTGCTGTTCGTAATGGCGCTGTTACCAAGATGCTTGATGAGACTCCCGTTGATACATTGAATACATGGAGAGAGCATTCTATTGAAACTTATGACAGGATGACTGTCCTTCTCACTGAACTTGAAAGAGTTCGTACTGCAGGTGGAGACTACGTTGTGACTTATACTAATTAGGAAAATCTGTTTCCATGATTAGCTTTTCATAAGTCTTCATATCTTTTGTAAAATTATTTATTTTTAACTGAATACGATCAACGGCCATTTTACCGAATGGAATTCTCACCGGTGGATTTTCCATGGCAACAAGCTCGATCATCGCTTTAGCTCCTCTGACAGGATCGCCCGGCTGTTTACCATCGATGTTGTTCGTGTACTGGCGCATAGTTTTTAAAACATCATCGTACTCAGACATCTGATTTGTTCTAGCGAGTGATCTGTTAGAAAAATCTGTCCTGAATGGTCCTGGCTCGATAATTGTTACTTTAATTCCGAATGCGGCCACTTCACTATAGAGAGCTTCTGAAACTCCTTCGACTGCATACTTTGTTGAATTGTAAATTCCAAATCCCGGAAGAGAAGCAAAGCCTGCCACTGAAGAAATGTTAAGAATGTTTCCTGATTTTTGACTTCTCATGACTGGCAGAACAGCTTTAGTCATTTCAATCAAACCGAAAACGTTAGTGTCGAAGATACGTTTAATATCTTCCTGACTCGCCTCTTCCATCGCTCCTACAATTCCATAACCGGCATTGTTTACCAGAACATCAATACGGAAAAATTTATCGACTGCGGACTTTACTGCGTTCTTGATATCTGTGTTTTTTGTAACATCCAGAGCAAGTGTTAATAACTGATCAGGGTATTTTTTTACAAGGTCATCAAGAGTTTTTGGATCTCTCGCGGTTGCCACAACTTTGTGATTTTTTTTTAGTAGTTCTTCTGTAAGACAACGGCCGAAACCTGTAGAGCAACCTGTGATAAACCATACTTTGTTATCTGACATACTAACCTCTTAACTATTTTTTTTAGTAAAATCTTTCATCATCGTTGCGATGTGAGAAATATCATCTTCAGTCAATTGCCAGACCTGTTTGTCACCGATGTAGTTTAATATCATATTGAATAAACCTTCAGGGATAAATGGTGCCACTTTTTTCGACTGGTACTCGCGTTCTTTTTCTGCGTATAAACCTAAAAATGTCTGGTCTCTAAACCATGTCTGTCCGTTTGTTTTCTGAATTTCTTCCAGATCTGTGCTGCTGGGATTTCTTTGAAGAAATTCAAAAAATAATCCAGTTGCTTCACTGCCAGGAATAAACCATTCACCGGAAAAAACCTGAATTAAATTATCTTCTTCATCTTTTAAAATCGGAGTTACGAACTGCACTCCATGCTCCAGAGCGTGCTTGTAAAAACTGATCAGGTCCGGAGTTCTTAAAGCAATATGCTGCCAGTGCGCAGAGATTTTATTGTCATCCAACATTTCTCTTACGTGCGAAGGTTCATTGTCTGGTTCACTTGGTTGAACAACCGCAATGACTGTGCTGATTTTCTGATTTTGATTATCGTTTGCTTTCCAGTCGCCGATTCTCGTAGCAAATGTCATCGACTTTTCTTTATGCTCGCCTTTAGCAGGTCTTCTTTTGTCGTATAAAATATCTTCCGGTCTTACGCCGAAAATAATCCTGAAAACCGGGTAGGCCACAGAATACAATTTGGGGTGTAGAAGAAGTGTCATATGATCTACTGTAAAGTTCATGAAGTTTGGTTTATCGGCCATAAGATCCTCTAATGTAATAGCAATGAAATAGTCGGTAAATTATTAGTCAGTGTAAGTAAAAAGACAAGCCCGTGAAAGTCATAGAATCTCAAAACCGGAGTTCGTATTTAAGAGGATTTAGAGGTAAAAATGCCATTAATTTCTTTTAATACGGTTTAAATCTTTCATTAATCCTGAAGGCGCATTATGGATTCATGAGACAAAGTCATTCATTGTGAGTGGCAAAACTTATGGAGTATATATGAAAAACACACTAGTAATTTTAGCTCTATCTTTAGCATCTGTATCAGCTTTCGCCGGAACAAAAGTAAATAAAGAAGAACGCAAAGCTGCAGTTGAAGCTTGCAAGTCAGAAGGGAAAACTAAAAAAGAACTTAAGTCATGCGTAAAAGAAAAACTACATGCGCCTAAAGTTGAAAATGTTGCTCCTTCAACAACAAAGTAATTATCTCCCCCCAAAAAGGAGCGTTCGCGCTCCTTTTTTTTGGTCAAAAATGCTTTTTTGACCCTAATCCTCTTTCTTGCTTCAAAACTTTATGCCACTATTGTGCAATAGAATTTTCTCAGGAGCAGCACGGCATGACAGTCATGGACCCCAATGCAGTAATGAAAGAACTGAAAGATGGAAACACTCGATTCGCGAATGGTGAAACAATTCATTCAGCTGAGTCTTCACTCGCTAAACTCAAAGACTTTTCAAAGACCGGACAATTCCCAAAGGCCATCGTCCTTTGTTGTTCTGATTCACGTGCTCCGGTTGAACTTATATTCGACCAGGACATCGGCGATTTATTTGTTATTCGTGTAGCTGGAAACATTGTAGCTCCTTCACTTGTAGGAAGTGTTGAGTATGCGACTTCAATGTTTGGAACCAGCCTCGTTTTAGTAATGGGCCACACACAATGTGGCGCAATTAGAGCGACGTTAAGTTCAATAGAAAAAGCAGAAACTTTTTCTGAAAATATTAATGACATCGTTAAACGTATCAGACCTCATATTTTTACTATCGCTAAAAATAAAAATACACTTGATGCAGATAAAATGGCCCAGGCCATTGAAGCTAACGTTCGTGCCAGTGTCGGCCAGCTTGAAACTTCAAGCCAGCTGATTGAAGAACTGGTGAGAAAAGGTAAGATGCATATTCAAGGTGCAGTTTTAAATCTGGATACAGGTTTTGTTGAATTCCTGGAAATGTAAATCACACTGTATTTAAAAATCCACTCTTCAATAAAGTATCGTAAACGACTTTAGAGTAATCTAAATGAGATTCACGCGTGTATTTTAATTTTGTATACACTTGCGCGAGATTTTCGACATCGGACTCCTCTACCATTTTTTTAAGTTCCGGTACGGCCATATATCGGTCCCATCCGAGTTTTTCTCTTTCAGCATAAGCTTCTTTAATACTAGTGCTGTCAAAATCTTTATAAATTTCTTTATGAACAAGCGCTTTCATAGGTAGTCTTTTTCGTTCCTCAGGTGATTCAACTGCATACCCCAATGAAAATCCAACAACGGGAACGACATGATCTGGACAGCCTAAAATATTTCTTATCTGATCACAACTCGCAAGTGTTGTTCCCATATAACATATCCCCAGCCCTTCGGACTCTGCAGCTAATGCCACATTTTGAGAAACGAGAATGGCATCGATTGCTCCAATCATAAAACTCATCAGGTTATCAAAGTTCATCGGTGCATTCGATTCCGCAAGCCACAATCGCATGCGGTGAAAGTCTGCACAGAAGGTTATAAGGACTGGAGCATCCATAACCATCGACTGGTTGAAGTGGGCTTCAAGCATTTTTTCACGCAGCTCTTTTTGTCTGGTTACAATAATACTGTAGCTCTGCATGTTTCCAGAAGAAGAGGCAAATGCCCCTGCTTCGAGAATTTTATTTATCAATTCGTCACTCACATCAATGTCTGCATACTTTCTGATTGAACGATGTTGTTTCATCTGCTTGATTACAGCATTCATTAATTTCCTCCGTAAATTTGTGATCCGGAAATTTTTGCGATAACAACTCCGTCCTGTGACAGAGTTCCCGAAACAAATCCAATGAAAGTGATGTTGAGATTATAATGGACAACATAGTCCTGACTGTTTTCGTGAACATTGACATCAAAGCTCATTCTTTTTCCTGCACAAAGTTCTTGTAGTACCGGACTTTCAATTTTAGACGTGAAAATCCCTGGCACGGTCAAACTTCCTTCAAAGCTCCTGTCTTTGTAAGAATCGATGACCAGAAGGTCTCCGAAAACCTTGTCTCCCATTTTTGTTTCCAAACGATAAACATCCTGAGCAAAAGCTGAATAACTCACTAACATCAAACCTAAAAATACATACTTCTTCATAAATCCCCCTATTGATTGAGCCAGGAGATTACAAGTATCATTACTTAACTAAAATTGAATAATTTTTACTTTATGCATACTTTTTGTTAACATTCACTTATGGACTTACTGCGTTTAAAATATTTTCTGGTTCTAAATCAAACTGAACACCTGAGAAAGGCTTCAGAAATTTTAGGGATCACTCCGCCTGCTTTATCAAAAGCAATCAAGCTCCTCGAACTTGAGATCGGTGAACAGCTGGTGACTTCCGAGGGGCGTGGTTTAAAAATTACAGATAAGGGACGTGAAGTCGCAAAGCTTGTCACCCCAAGTGTTGAGCATCTTCTGACAATCAATGATCAGTTAAAAAGAACGAGTGCCGCTAAAAAAGCGATCCGCATTGGAACATTCGAAGTCTTTTCGACTTATTTTGCAGGGGCACTTTATAAAAATCATCTGCAGGATGAAGAAAGTATTCTTTACGAACTTATTCCCGGTGAAATAGAAGAAACTCTTGCGCAGGGACTGATTGATATCGGA
The DNA here is from genome assembly GCA_014378525.1 of Bacteriovorax sp. Taxonomy (GTDB): domain Bacteria; phylum Bdellovibrionota; class Bacteriovoracia; order Bacteriovoracales; family Bacteriovoracaceae; genus Bacteriovorax. The sequence continues at coordinate 15,694 of JACMNL010000005.1, read as the reverse complement.
ATTACTTATTTGCCGGTTCCTCATCAGAATATTGATCACATCAAAATTTGTGATATCGAAATGAGTGTTTATGGAAGGGCCAATGCTTTTAAAAATAAAAAATTTGAAGAACTGCCTTTTGTTATTCCGGTGAGGCCGGTTAATTCTGCACCAACAAAAGCACGAGGCCTCGACGGGTGGCCGGATGACAGGGTCTTTAGAAATATTTTTTATAAAGTGACTTTGATGGAGTCGGCACTGGAATTATGCAGACAAGGTCTTGCTGTTGCCTATTTACCGAGCTTCATTGTGAATCTTCATAATAACTGCGTAAAAAAGGAATTTCAATTAACCAGCATTCCCAATTCGCTAAAGCTCAAAGAACGAAAACACAGTGTGTATCTGGTAAAGAAGAAAACTGAAACAGAAAGCACGCTTGATAAAAAACTCGCGCGTGCCCTGCGTATGATTACTCACTAAATTATTTAACAGAAGAAGTTGCAATTGTTTTAAGTAATTTTCCACGGTTTGCAGAACTGATCTGAAGTTCCTGCAATTCAGCGGGGTAGTATTCTCTGATAATCGACTGCATTTCCTCACCGTATTCTTTCGACTTCTCGCCTACATCGTTAATTTTATCCTGAGGAATTGAATCAAATTCGCCAACTAGTGGAACACCATATCCTGGAGCTAAAAAGTGCTCAGGACTTAATTCCTGTTGCATTTTCTGAAGCTCAACTAATCTGTTACCAAGTGCTGCTTTTAATTTTTCATCTGCCTCATTACCAAATAGCATTGATCCAACTTTTTTAGCAAATTTCATTTCTTCAGAGTGAAGAATTAGATCTTCAAGCCTAAGGGCATTCGCTGCGATCATAACTTTGTTCGCAGCTCTATCGATATTAAATTTATAGATAGCCATTCTTTTATCTGCATTGTTATTTTTTATAAACTTTGCAAAATCAGTTTCTTTAATTCCTAAAACTTTAAGTGAGGCTAAAACTTTTGAAGTGATACCCGGGAAGTAATAACCTTTTTGTTGAGCATCCTTTATGTCATTTAATACAGAAATATCACCAAGACCGATTTTAATTAAATACTTATAAAGTCCAATTGGCGTTGTAATGTCTTTATCTTGAAGTGCATCCGGTTCATTACGGGCCACTTTTAAAAGGTTTAAGGCCTCAGTCGCGCAGTTGTTTGTGAAGAAATAATACTTTCCTTTGTAACCCCAGTACAATTCAGAAGAACGAATTAAAAAACGTTTTGCCTGAGTGTCTGTTAACTTTAATGGAAGTGACGTAATTTCACGAAACTCACCTTTTGTATATTCATCAACTACTTCCGGAAGAGAAAGGAAAAATAATTGAGAAGGATATTCTCCATTCATTCCTTTTGAATAATCCGTTGTCATTTCCTGTACATTGGCCCTAAAACTTACAACAATATGATAAGAAGTATCATTCAAGCATGATGGCCCTTTTGGTTTTCCGGGTGCACAGAACACAAGTCTGTACATTGAGTGACCGAAGCGGCTCATGACTTCATTACCTTTTCCGGCAAATAAATAATGGACTTGGTATAAACGATCGAAGTCCATGCTTCTTACTAATAAGTCTTCTTTAGTCATATTAGTTGTTTCTGAAGTCACCATTATTTTTTTAATTGCTTCACAGTTTCCGTTAGTGTTTGGCGTTGACTTAAATTCATTTGCATAGAATTCATAATAAGTTTGTCTACGGCATTTAAATTCCGGGTCATATAAAAAGAACTCAAAGTTTACAGCAAATGTTTCAGCTGCACTTTTAAACTCATATCTATCTGGTGAGCGTTCATCACGTTGATTCATATTCGTTCTTTTTTTAACAACAATTCCTTTCGTTACCCAGCCACCGATATTAAGAAATAATGTATTTTTTGATACATTTCTCTCGTGGTCATACATATGTGCAAGCTCATGAACAATTGTGGATTTTAAATAAGTTTTGATATCTTTGTGTGCACAGTTAATTGAACGGTTACCTTTCCTAATTTCATTAACAAAAACATTTTCGACTTGAATTGTGCTATTACCCGGAAGTGTTGAATCCAGTCCTAGAATAATGTGATCACTACACTTTTCATCGATTCTATTAACCTCTGTTGAGTTAAGATTTTTAAATTCAACTGTAACAGTTTTACCAATTGATTCTTTCATTGATTTTGGAAGTTCGCTTGTGACCTCATTTAAGATGTTATTGACCTCAAAAGTCTTAACATTGCTGATAAGCTTAAAATCAGCAGCGTAAACTGATGAAGAAAGGGCAAAAAAGAAGACTACATACTTAAAGTTCATAAGGATCCTTGGGCATGAATGATTTAGGCTATTTTACCCTCTTTCGCCTATGGATCAGGTTATATTGTAAAAGCTTCTCTAGGTGTCTAAATTTTAGACACTACAATGATCATTCGCCCCTATTAATAATTTTTACATGCCTTCTATTTATTTTTTGGCCATGTGCTACCTTTGCTCAACACAATTAACTTCCCCCTTGGAGAATCTCATGAAAAAAGTAAAATCACTTATCGCTGCTGCTCTAATCGTATCTTCTGTGTCTGCTTTCGCAGTTGATGTCACTCTTTCACCTGTATATACAATTGTTGGTGTTGTTAGAGCTGCGGTAGCTACAGTAGTAGCGCCATTTGCTTCGACTGCATTATCTGTTCTTTCTCAACAAGGGAAAGAGCAATTAGCAGCTGTAAGATCAGACGCTGTTGACTTTCTTGCTGGAGCAGAAGCTTCAAACGTTTTAAAAGCTTCAATCTCTGAAATCAAAACTAAATCAGCTGAACTTAACGAAATGTCAGATGCACAAGTTGCTGGATTAATCGTTACTGCACTTGAATAGTTTACAAGTAAATTTTTAAGAAATAAGAAAAGGCCTGCAGTAATGCGGGCTTTTTTTTTGATTTTATTAGAATAGCCCATCAACCGAAAGATATCTCTCACCGGTATCATAAGCAAACGTCAGTACTTTACTTCCATCCGGCATATCGGTGATAGATTTTCCAATAGCAGCTAAACTTGCTCCACTAGAAATCCCCACATGGATCCCTTCAATCTTCGCAGCATCTCTTGTAAATTGCCACGCTTCATCTTTCGTTACCTGAACAACTTTATTTAAAAGCTCAACGTTTAAAATTTTCGGAACGAACCCGGCCCCGATTCCCTGAATCGTATGTGGCCCTGGAGTTCCGCCAGAAAGCACTGGTGAATCACTCGGCTCAACTGCAAAAACTTTTAGATTAGGAAATTTCTTTTTCACAGTCTCGCCTACACCTGTAATATGTCCGCCTGTACCAACACCAGTGATCAGATAATCAAGACCCGTAGGAAAGTCTGCGAGAACTTCCTGTGCCGTTGTCTGGCGATGAATTTCAGAGTTCGCTTCATTATCAAACTGCATAGGCATCCATGAGCCTTCATTTTCAAGAATCAGTTCATGCGCTCTTTCAATCGCGCCTTTCATTCCTTTTTCTCTGGGAGTTAAAACCAGCTCTGCTCCATAAAGTGCCATAAGTTTTCTTCGTTCAATACTCATACTCTCCGGCATCGTCAGAATCAAACGGTAACCTTTTTGAGCGGCCGCAAGTGCGAGTCCTACTCCTGTATTTCCCGAAGTCGGTTCAATGATCACAGTTCCTTTTTTTAGAATTCCTTTTTTCTCTGCATCGTTGATCATGGCAATACCAATACGGTCTTTAATGGACCCGCCTGGATTGGTTTTTTCAAGCTTCATCCAGATCTCAATTCCTTTTTTATTGGCCTCAGGAAAAAGCTTGTTGATTTTTACGACGGGAGTTGATCCGATGGTATCGAGAATAGAATTATATTTCATAAGTAAGTTCCTCTTCGTTGTTGGTTGAATTGCGATTAAGTGTAACTTCACTCTTGTGATAGACCACTGAGTTTGAAGGAATAGATTTTGTGATCCAGACGTTTCCACCAATGATGCTGTTTGAACCGATGACGGTTTCTCCGCCTAGAATTGTAGCGTTCGAATAAATCACGCAGTCATCCTGAATGGTCGGATGTCTTTTTTTCTGCGCAAGGGATTTATCGACACTCAATGCCCCGAGTGTAACTCCCTGATAAATTTTTACATTTTTCCCAATGATGGCAGTCTCGCCGATCACCACACCTGTCCCGTGATCAATGAAACAGGATTCACCGATTTTTGCGCCAGGGTGAATATCAATTCCGGTTCTCCCATGAACAACTTCACTTAAAGCACGTGGTAGAATCGGAATGCCAGATTCATAAAAAAAGTTTGCGATTCTGTGAGTGGCAATCGCTTCCAGCCCTGGATAAGTGAGAATCACTTCATTTAGACTTGTCGCTGAAGGATCTCCTGCACACAAGGCCTCCGCATCTGAATATATATCCTGAGCAATGCCACACAATGAATCCTTGAAGGATTCAGCGATATGTTTAATATTTTTTTCATTGACTGCAAGTGTCTTCAAAATATTTTCAAGTATGAGTGAGTTTTCATTTTGAAAATGATGAAGATCTTTTTCAGATTGAAAAACTTTTCTCACATTACCGGGATAAACCACGTCCAGGCAGCGGTCTAAAAAAATAACAACATCATTCTTGATAATGGTTGCATGTCCTTTAAGCTCAGAGTGTTTTGATGTTTTAAAATCGAATAGTGATTTAATAATTTGCCCTTTAATAAGTATCAAACGAATAATTCGCTCAATCAACTTTAACTAAAAGCAGGGTTTTTGAAAACTAATGTTTAAGCATGTTTATTACTATACCAAAGTACTTTTATGTGAGCTTGTGGAAGCCTTCATATTATTTTTCAACTTCGTCAAAAAAATTGTTCCCAGGATGATTGTGCATAGTCCGAACATGTTGCAAGATATCCATGCCCCATTAGTTGCGAAGATTGAATAGTTAAAGAATATCCTGCAGACTTTTGATAAGAATTTTTTCTATCATTTTTAAGTCTGTAGATTTTTTTGCCAGTGACTGGTTTACTTCGATTTCAAAACCTTTGTATTGTTTTTCTGAATACATTCTTCTGAACTCTGAGGTAAGCCCGTCATATTTTCCGAGATAAGGATAATTTCTGCGCACACGAAGTTCGCTGTTAACTCTCAAGGATTTCTGCCACACACGGGCAAACTCCGCTTCTGCAGTTCTTCTCGAGTCATAGAGTACACCTAAATCGCAGGTGCGAACATCGCCATATAAAACAGGAGTAAATGAATGAACTCCGATATGAAGAACAGTTTTTCCTTTTTTTATCTGATCAGCTATAATTTTTTTTACTTCATTCCAGTGAGGACGATGATATATACGGCGAACAGTTTCCTGTTCATCCGGCGAAAGATTTTTTGTCATGTCTGACAATGCAGTTTTATGAGTTTCATGCCGATTGAGATCAATTAACAGTCTTGAAAAATTTCCATATATTACCGGTGCTTTGAAATTTTTCCCGAGAGATTTTCCAAGGTACTCAGTCCCCCAGTCGAAACCGCGGTGACTGGCAAGAATAGATTTTTTTCCGGTAAAATATTTTTTGTATTTAGCTGGAATACTGTTGCTGGCATGTTCACAGGTAAAAATTAAAAAAACGTTCTTCACTAAATTCTTCCTGTCCTCTTGAAATATTCAAAAGCAAGAACGACGACAAAAACCAGCATACCTCTACCGATCTTCCATCCGATTTTTTTATAACCGTTTTTATTTTCCTGAGACATATTTTTGAAGCTTTTTGCATGAGGAAAATCGCGGTTAACCATCCACTCATAAAGCACAAGCTGGATATATGCGACGATTGTATAAAGCGCACTCGCCGTAAGTAAAAATGAGGTAATAATCGATAATGGGATGGTAAACATACTTTAACTCTATACAAATTTCGTCTTTTTGACATGAAAAATAATCCCGTCATATCCCCTCATCAATCTTAGGGATACTTGGTATTCATAACATTCTCCCCATGGGAACTTCACCAGGAAATCATTAATCAAAGGAAGTCCCATGAAATCTTTCACTCTATGCCTGTTACTCGCGACAACACAGGCCTTTGCAGCATCCAGCTTTAACGATGTCAGAAATGTAGTCTTCGGCGAAAACCCGGTGACGACAAGTTCAACAGTTATAAACGAAATGAAATTGTACGAACAAAACCGACTTCCACATTATGAAGTGACGAGTGATAAATTCATTATGGGTGGAATTAACCGTCTACTTGACAGAGCGACCCGCACATTAAAAGAAACTGATGACTATTACCCGCGCCTGGAAAAACTTGTTCACTCAAACGGTGCATGCTTTACAGGAACATGGAATATAACGGAAGCGACTCCTTATAGTGGTTACTTTAAAAAGGATACGACAGGATTATTCATAGGCCGCGCTTCAACTGCACTTTCAGAAACTGAACGTGGAGATGCCAGAGGTTTTGGTTTCGCAGGAAAAATTTTTCCAACGCTGGATAAAGAAGCTGTGGTTTCAACGGCCAATTTCTTTTTAGTAGATGTATTGATGGGAACTCAAAGAAACCGTTTCATGGATTCAGGACTTACAAATAATCCTTCACTAGGTTTCAGACCAAGTGTTTTAAAGCTCGCTCTTAAAATCATGAAAGTTTTTAAAGCTGTTGATTCCGACCCGACATACAGACAGGTTTACCCGATTTCAGAAATGGGTCTGGTAGCAGGAGAAAAAGTGAAGACACCAAAATTCATGATGATTAAAACTGATAAGTCTTCAGTTCGAAATGATGATACAGATTTTAGAGATGAACTAAACATCAGAAAAAATCACCCTAACGGAATTAAATTTAATATTCTGGTAAATGACGAGAGCAAAGACCAGGAAGCTAGTCAGTGGAAAAAAATCGGATTTATTCAGCTGGATGAAAGTACAGTTTCATACGGATGTGACAGAAGACTTCACTTTGCTCACCCGAAATTTAAATAACAAAAAAAGAAGAAGCTGAATATTATGTTCAGCTTCTTCATCATCATTATCTACAAAGTGGCCATATCAATAACAAAACGATAACGGACATCACTCTTCAGAACTCTTTCATAGGCTTCGTTTATTTTATCAGCAGAAATAACTTCAATTTCACACGCAACTTTATGCTTATCACAGAAATCCAGCATCTCCTGAGTTTCTTTAATACCGCCGATTAAAGATCCGGCAAGACTTCTTCTTCCACCAATCAATGAAAAGGCACCGACGGGAACTTCTTCAGAAGGCACTCCACAGACAACCAGCGTTCCATCCAGCTTTAATAAATTCAGATATAAGTTCCAGTCCATTTTTGCAGAAACTGTGTTGATAATTAAATCAAATGAGCTTGCCAGTTTTTCAAATGTCGCAGGATCTGAAGTCGCGTAAAAATGATCTGCCCCCATGCGTTTTCCATCTTCCACTTTATTCAATGACTGACTAAGGACAGTCACTTCAGCGCCCATAGCATGAGCTAATTTCACTCCCATGTGTCCAAGACCACCAAGACCAATGATCGCCACCTTTTTGCCAGGCCCTGCATTCCAGTGTCTAAGCGGAGAATACAAAGTAATCCCTGCGCATAGAAGTGGAGCAGCTGCATCCAGTGGAATATTTTTTGGAATTCTTAAAACGTAATTTTCATCAACGGTGATTTTATTTGAGTAACCTCCCTGAGTGGGAATCGTTGTTCCACGCTCAACACCGTTATAGGTTCCGGTCATTCCTTCAAGACAAAATTGTTCAAGACCTGCTTCGCAAGACGAGCAGTGTCTGCATGAATCAACCATGCAACCTACGCCGACATGATCGCCCACTTTATATTTTGTAACCTTGCTACCAACTTGAGCAACAATACCAGCGATCTCATGTCCTGGCACCATTGGAAAAGCAGATCCTCCCCATTCGTCGCGGGCCTGGTGTATATCTGAGTGGCAGATACCGCAGAATTTAATGTCGATTAAAACATCGTGTTCTTTTGGTTCTCGTCTCTCGAATGAAAATGGTTTTAGTGGTGCTTTCGCTGCCAGAGCTGCAATACCTTTCGCCGGAATAAATTTATTTTGAGTGCTCATTCTTTTCTCCTTGAATGTTTAGATTGATAAAATCTAAACCCAAAGAAGGCCCTGCACAATATGAGATTTAATTATTATAGGTATAGAAATAGTAACGTTAATTAACGAGTCAAATTTTCAATGAGCTTTCTCTGAGCATCAAGCTCAAGTTCTTTTTCGTAAATCACCGGAGGTGCGACTCTATCATTGCAATCCATACGCGGACAGCGCTCACATGTCTGTCCTATCGGAATCTGCTTGAGATTTTTATCGTCGAGAAATTTTAGAGTATTTTTCAATTCATCATTTACCAAAAAACCAATAGTGAGTGAATTTAAAACATCACTATCGAGGCTCGCTTTTCTTGCTAGAGAAAGAGAAAAATATTTCTGTCCGTTAAGGCCCTCTGAAATTTGTCCCAGAAGAAAATTTTCCATCGACCTATTTTCTTTCAGGTATTTTAAACTTTTGATCGCCACCCATCTTCTGCAGTAATTTTCATGCATGTGTACAGCGTGAGGACTATGTAACTGCCCGAGGTGAAGCTCATTATATATTTCAAAATCTTCTTTTGTATCCAGTCTGGTTGATAACCCCAGAAAAAAGACTTCATTAACTTTAAAATTACCTGACAATACTTGAGTCAGTCTGTGAAATAAAACTTCCGTACTGACATTATACTTTGAAATAAGCTTCGTAAAAAATTCCGGCTCAAATTTCTGATGTCCGAAAATTTGTTTTAAATCCTTTGAAAAAGCTTTTTCTTCAAGAAGTAACGCCCCTGCAAAATAACTGGTCTTAAAATCATCAAGTTTCTCGCCAAGATTCATTTCTCCGGGAACTTTTTTTGTCCCTAAAACCAAATGGCCAAGTTCTTTTGCAATCCCGAATATTTTTTCTGTGTCTTTGGATTTTGGATTGAGAAAAATAGTTGCGGGATGAGCTCTCTTGACTAAAAATCTGGTCTGCGAAAGCGTTTTATGCTGGCCGATTATATGCTCATCAATTTCATACTTATAATTTTTTTTCAAAATATCTTTGATCTGTTCTATTTTAATTTCATCAGAATTAAATCCCCATTCACTTCGCATCTTTTTTGCGATCTTTTCGATTTCAGGAAAATAATTATCATGAGCTTCAATATAAGATTTTAAAGCGGCCGTATAAATATCTTCCATTTTGATATCAAAGGATCTTGAGACTTGAAGAATTGTTAATACGAATGAAGCGAATTTTTCCGGATCATGACCCATCAAATCCATGACGTCTGATTCACTCAAACCAAATAATTCGAGTGGAACTTTTTCGACCATATCACTTTCTAAAAATTTTAATAATGGGTGAAGATTTCTTCCGGTTTTAAACGAGACAAGTTCACCCAAATCGATCTGCAGGCCTTGGGCAAGTGCGGCAAGCTTCTCAATTTTGGGATATTTTTTACCTTTTTCGATTTCATTTAAGTAAGAAACCGAGAGGTCTGAAAGATCGGCCAATTCCTTCAATGACAAGTCGCGCTTGTCTCGTAACTGACGGATTTTTAAACCTAAAATAAATTTTAAGACCATTTTTTTCTTTAGCATGTCTATCTTTATAGCGCTTTAGAGCTTTAAAGTCTAGCACCTCGCGAAAACAAACAATTAGCGAAATTTCGCTAGATTTATCATTACGCTAATGTTTATTATTAGAATAAGTTTATTTAGACAACATGGAGGAAGCAACATGAGTTACCATTCATTAAATTCAGACATTCAAATTGCAGCTGGTGCAGTTAACCCGAGAACACTCGATCTATTCGACGACAGATTTTTAAGACTATTAACAACTCTTCATAGAAAACTTGAATCAAGAAGAAACCAATTGCTGGCAGTCAGACGCCGTCACCAGGAGTCTTACGACCAGGGTGGAATTCCACGCACAGAAATTTTGAATGATGAATCTCTAAAAACAAACTGGAAAGTTGAATCTATTCCGGAAGATTTAAAAATCCGTCGCGTAGAAATCACAGGGCCTGTGAACGATACAAAAATGGTTATCAACATGCTTTCAAGAAATGCAGATGGATCACGTGCTGATATGGCCATGCTGGATTTTGAAGATTCAATGTACCCTTCTTGGGACAATGTTGTTGACGGAATTTACAACGTTATTGGTGCAACAACAGGAAAACTATCTTTCCAAAAAAATAAAGAATCTAAAACTTATAAATTAAATCCCAAAGACATGGCAGGACTCATGGTGAGAGTCAGAGGACTTCACCTGCAGGAAATAAACGTTAAAGTTGACGGACAGTATGTATCTGCAGGTCTCTTTGACTTAGCAATGTGTTTTTATCATACGGCTAAAAAATTAGTGAAAGCTGGAAAGACTCCGAAGTATTATGTCCCAAAAATTGAATACCCGATGGAGGCCTGCTGGTGGAATGATTTATTCTGTACAGTTCAGGAAGAATTAGGATTTGAACGTGGAACTCTTCGTGCAACTTTTTTAATTGAAACACTACCAGCTGCCTTCAACATGGAAGAAATACTTTTTGAATTAAGAGAGCACGCAGTAGGAATGAACGTCGGCCGTTGGGATAAAATTTTCTCAGACATTAAAACTTTAAAAAATCATCCTTCGAGAATCAGCCCTGACAGAGGCGAAATTAACATGAAGAAATTCTGGATGGAAAACTATGCAAAAAAACTGGTTAACATCTGTCACAAGCGTGGAGCGTTCGCCATTGGTGGAATGTCTGCCTTCACTCCGGGAAGTGATGAAGAAATCAGAGAACTGCAAAAGAAAAGAGTCATGGCCGACAAGAGCAATGAATTTCAGTTAGGCCACGATGGATGCTGGGTTTCTCACCCATACTTTATCGGACCTGCACTTGAATGTTTTCCGAAAAATAATCAACTTGATTTCATCGATACAGACTTCCCTGCTCATCCAAATCTCATGATGGAAGGATCAGGGCCGCGCACACTTAGAGGTCTTAGAACAAATATTCAGGTGGCGATAGCCTACCTGGTAGGAATGCAAAAAGGTCTTGGCTGTGTCGCCCACAATTTTATGATGGAAGATTTAGCAACTCTTGAAATTTCACGTGCACAAGTCTGGCAATGGAAAAACTACGCTGTTGTTTTAGATGACTGGGAAGTTGTAAACGATGATTTGATTAAAGATGTTTTCCAGAAAGAACAGGAAAGATTTTTAGTTGAACTGTTAGAAAACCACTCACTTTCTGATAAACAAAGACTGGAAGAAATTCATATTCTTCAAAAAGCAACGACAGAAGGAATGGCCCTTTTCACAGCCACTACACTTGAACCATTTTTAACTACAACGAGTCCGTTTAAGGAATCGACTACACACATTTTTGAGAGGAGATCTAACATGAGCGACGTTACACAGATGGAAAAATTATGGGGCAAAGACAGCAGATGGAATGGAGTCACTCGTGACTATACTCCTGCAGAAGTTTTAAAACTTCGCGGCTCATACCGAATCGAGCATTCACTTGCACGCTTAGGAGCTGAAAATCTTTGGAGACTTTTAAAGGAAGAAAGTTATGTAAACGCTCTTGGAGCTTTAACTGGTAACCAGGCCGTCCAACAGGTTCGTGCAGGATTAAAGGCGATTTATCTTTCAGGGTGGCAGGTAGCTGCTGATGCAAACTTAGCAGGTGAAATGTACCCTGATCAAAGTTTATATCCATCAGACAGCGTTCCTAATGTTGTTAAAAAAATTAACCAGGCACTAATCCGTGCTGACCAGGTGGAAAGTGCAGAAGGAAATATTACTAGAGAATGGCTGGCGCCAATCGTTGCTGACGCTGAAGCTGGATTCGGTGGTGTACTGAACGCTTACGAACTTATGAAACAAATGATCGCTGCTGGTGCTGCCGGTGTTCACTTTGAAGATCAGCTTGCTTCAGAGAAAAAATGCGGACATCTTGGTGGAAAAGTTCTTGTTCCAACAAGTGAGTTCATTAAAAAATTAACAGCTGCAAGACTTGCCGCTGACGTTATGGATACTCCAACGCTAATCATCGCCAGAACTGATGCTCAGGCCGCGACACTTCTTACAAGTGATATCGATCCTGCTGACCACAAATTTTTAACTGGTGAAAGAACTCCTGAAGGATTCTTCAGAATCAGAAACGGTATGGATATCGCAATCGCGCGCGGACTTGCTTACGCTCCTTACGCTGATTTAGTATGGTGTGAAACTTCAACACCGGATCTTGCAGAAGCAAGACTTTTTGCTGAAAGTATTCATGCAAAATTTCCGGGAAAAATGCTGGCGTACAACTGCTCTCCTTCATTCAACTGGAAAAAGAAACTTGATGCTGCAACTATTGCAAGTTTCCAACGTGAGTTAGGAGCAATGGGATACAAGTTCCAGTTCGTGACACTTGCCGGATTCCATTCACTGAACTTCTCGATGTTCTCACTTGCACATCAGTATAAAGCTCATGGTATGAGCGCCTACTCTGCTTTACAAGAACAGGAGTTTGGTGCAGAAGCGATTGGGTACACTGCAACTAAACACCAGAGAGAAGTTGGTACAGGGTATTTTGATTTAGTTTCTAACACTGTTACGCAAGGACTCTCTTCAACTAACGCATTAAAAGGCTCAACAGAAGAAGAACAGTTCACAATGATCCAGGCCTAATAATTATTTTCAAGGCCTCTGATATTTTCAGGGGCCTTTTGATCTTCACACATGATAAATTATCCTTGCCTTAAAATCACGGCGAGGAGTTAATTCAATGGACTCTCTATTTGCTGCCCGGTCTACCATGGCCATCTCACTTGGCTTTCATATTATTTTTGCCATTACCGGAATGGTTTTTCCCCTGCTCATGTCGCTTGCTCATTACAAATGGCTTAAAACCAAAGATGACGATTATCTTATACTCACTAAATGGTGGATGAAAGGGCTGGGAATTTTTTTTGCCACAGGTGCAGTGTCAGGAACAGCACTGAGTTTTGAGCTTGGACTTCTGTGGCCGACATTTATGAAACATGCAGGGCCGATTTTCGGCATGCCTTTTTCATGGGAAGGTACGGCGTTTTTTCTGGAAGCCATTTTTTTAGGACTCTATCTTTACGGATTTAAATATTTAAAACCGTGGACTCACTGGCTGACAGGTCTGGGTGTAGGAATCTGTGGAGTGTTGAGCGGTATTTTTGTTGTGGCCGCAAACTCGTGGATGAACTCTCCTTCCGGATTTAAATGGGTCGATGGAAAAGCAATTGATATTGATCCGGTAGCAGCGATGTTTAACAATGCCTGGTTGTCACAATCAATGCACACAGTGATCACGGCTGGACTTGCTGTCTCAATGGCCGTCATGGGAATCCATGCTTTTTTTATTTTCAAGAAAAAAAATGTTTCACTCAATATTAAAGCTTTTAAAATTGCACTTCCCTTTTTTCTTTTATCAGCACTGCTTACTCCAATAAGCGGAGACTTTTCAGCGAAGGATGTAGCAAAGAGGCAACCACTGAAATTAGCTGCGATGGAAGCACATTTTAATACTGATACACGTGCGAATCTTTTGATTGGTGGATATCCGGATGTAGAAAACCAGACAGTGAAATATGGAATTAAACTTCCAGGTATGCTGAGCTTTCTGGCCTTTGCAGATGTCGATGCAAAAGTTCAGGGACTCAATGATTTTCCGAAAGAAAACTGGCCGCCGGTTGTTCCTGTTCATTTTGCTTTTCAGATCATGGTGGCGATTGGATCTTTTGCACTTCTGGTTGCACTGATAATAATTTTTAATATTTTTAGAAAAAAAGATTATTTAAAAAATAGTTTTATCCTCAAACTTTTTATCATTGGTATTCCTCTAGGTTTTATTGCCATTGAAGCAGGATGGACAGTGACTGAAGTCGGAAGACAGCCATGGATCATGTACGGTATTTTAAAAACGTCTGAAGCAGTGACTCCGATGCCAGGCCTCGAATATAGCTTATTCACTTTCACTGCACTTTACTTGTTTCTGGCTTCGATGGTGTCGTGGTTGATGTGGAGACAGTTTAAACTTTTCCAGAAAGAGGAAGGTTCGAATGCTTGAGTTTATCATTGGTATTTTAGGAACTTCTCTGGTTTTTTATGTGATCTTTGCAGGGGCCGATTTCGGTGCCGGTATTTATGAATTCCTCAGTGATGTGACAAAAAATAAATCGCGAAAGAAACTCGTCGAACGCGCGATTGGCCCCATTTGGGAGGCGAATCACATGTGGCTGATTCTTGCTATAGTAATTTTTTTCATGGGATTTCCCGAAGCATTCGCACAGTTCTCTACAATTTTTCACATCCCTATCGTTATGATCCTCGTTGGTATCTCTCTTAGAGGAACAGCTTTTGCTTTCAGGCATTACGATTCAATTCAGGACGAATGGCAGAAAAGATACACTTGGCTCTTTGGTGTCTCGAGTGTATGGACTGCGTTCTGGCAGGGAGTTGTTGTTGGCGCATTATTTGGTGACCTGCCTTCGAAGCAAACTGATTTTTATTCGACTTATGTTCATCCGTGGTTCACTCCTTTTTCTTTTTGTACCGGACTTTTTGTAATCGCCGTTTATCTTTATCTGGCGCAGACATTTTTTCTCTCGGAAACAGACGAGTATCCTGAGATGGCAGAATCGATTGAAAAAGATGTGTGGAAAAGTTTGTTATTTGTTTTTATCACCGGTGGACTTGTTTTCATTGCGGCCTGGCTGACTCAACCTAAATTTTTCAGTGCTTTTTTCGGGCATCCTGTGAGTGTGACACTTTTGATTATTACGACTCTCCTGCTTGTTCCACTTATAAAAAGTTACCGCTCTAAAAGATTTCACTGGGCAAGATTTCTTGTGGCCGTCCAGGTGGCCTTTATCTTTCTTGCAGTTTTTATTAAACGCTTCCCTGTTTTGTTATCGTTCAATGATGGAAGCAATCTGAGTTATTCAATTGCAGCGGCCCCGGAGGCCACTCTCAGACAACTCACTTACGCTCTTGCAGTGGGAGTGACAGTCGTTCTACCATTTTTAATTTATCTGTTAAAAGTTTTCAAGTCATCGACTTCAAAAAAAAAACGGGCCACATAAGTGGCCCGTTTTTTTAGTATCCAGCTGGCAAAGTAAACCAGGCAGGACTTATGATCTTATATCCATTCTGAATAAGTACATCCGGACCGCTTCCTGTTGAGCAAAAGCTTTCTTTTGTGAAATCTGCTGCATTATCAATCTTCTTGATGAATGTTTGCAGAGAGATTAAAACTCTTGGCCCCTGAAAGTAACCTAACTCAAAAGATTTTTCTTCCTTAGAATTAAATTGAACCAGCTCAGTTGCACAGTCGACAGTTGGTGCATGAACACCTTTGTTGGAAATAATAGTTTTTCCGTCGATAGTTACCTGAATTCCATCATCACTGATAGTCACGATTTGATATAATCCTGAAGTCTCGCTATCAGGAAGCACCATATTTCCATTAGCTTTAATCGCGAACCATTCAATTAGCTTTTCTCCATTACGATTTCTTAAAAAAATATCAGCAGCGTATCCGAATCCTTCATCGAACGCTCTCGTTGGAACGTCGAAATTTGAAAAGTACATGTTCTCTTCGTGCTGGTATCCCTCTGTGAAATACTGATCAAGATTGTTCCAT
>JACMNL010000033.1 GCA_014378525.1 Bacteriovorax sp. | reverse complement strand
TTTATCGCTCCAGAACCTTAAAAATTCTCCCCGGTACTTTATCAACTTTAACAACATCAAAATAATGACGTGAGATCTCAGCTCCTGAGCTCGTCTGCACAAGAATTTTCCATTCTCCGGCATCATAATTAGATTTAAAAGTAAAAGCTCTGAATCCCTCTTCACGTCCGCCTTTTATTGCAACTGGAACCTTATCCATACTTTCCCAGTCACCAGCATTATTCTTTTTAAACCAGTGAACTATGATCTTGTCTGAGATTCTCGCTGGCGAAAAAATTTGTGAGTAAAAATAAATTTTATCATCAGGTTCAGCGTGGAAAGTTGTCTTGCCAAAATTCCAGAAACTGTTTTCATTGGTTTCGGCATACAGATAAAAATGAGCATCACGTTTTACCAGATAATGATAAATTCCTTGTTCTTTTGCGCTTAGAGGCACCGGTGGAATCAGCCCCAGGAAAAAGAAGCTTGCAAAAATAATCACTACTGTAACAACTGGAGCAAAGATCGCTTTAAAAAGTACGCCGGGCTCCGGTACTAAATTTCGCAGTAGTCTTAATTGAACAAGTAAAATGGCAAGAGTGCTCACAACAGAAAAACAAAAAGGCACAAGTCCAATAAATCCGAAAAGGAGTGGGAAAACGATAGAGAAGAATGAGAAGAGGCATATTGAATACAGGCCGACTTTTAAGTTTATTTTTTTTGATTTTTTTACAAACGGCAGCTCATTCATAAAAATCATGACGATCATTAAGACCAGAAATGCGGCGCTACTAAACAGAGAGGCGCTTTTTATGTAGAACAATGAATAGACGTTTAACAATGTTCCAAGACAGAAATGAAGTGCAAAGTTTTGATATGGCCAGATTTTCATGGCGAAATTTGAAGGACGCCATTTCTCTAACCTGAAAAGCAATTCATAATGGATAAGCATGGCGATAATAAATAAGTAAAATGCCTGCTGAAGTATGACCAGAGGCTCATCCGGGAATGCGACCATCCAGGCGTCAAAAACAAATCCACATATAAAAAATGTGATGTCGAGTTTGGCTTCATGTTTTTTTCTAAATTCTGAAAATTGTTCGGTCCATTTCATATAACCTATACTTCAGGTGAAACGGCGGAAATACAACATAAAAAAGAAGAAGCCCCTTTAAGGAGCTTCTTCTTGTAAAATTATTTCGCTTTACTCAAAAACGTTTCCAAAGCTTCAATCGTCGCAGTTGGATTTTCTTCCATTAACCAGTGACCTGTATTCTTAAGAGTTATGCCTTCAGCTTGAGGTGCTACAATTTTCATTGTCGCTGCAAGTGGATTTCCCATCGCTTTTTCACCACCAATTGAAAGAACCGGCATTGATAAAAGAGTTTTTGAAAGTTCTTTATTATCTTTTGCATCTTGCGGAAAAGCTTTAAACCAGTTAATTGCTGCTCTCATGTGACCTGGAGCTGCGTATTGTTTCTCACGGCCTTTCACTAAATTTTCTGCGTTTTTTCAGTCAGTGTTTGTGTGCTCTCAGGATATTTTGCAGCAAATGCATAGGCAACCATAAGGCCGATGTCGTGGCCTACAATGTGAGCTTTTTTAATTTCGTAATGGTCGAAAAGAGTCTTCACATCAGCGGCCATTTCAACTTTAGTGTCAATATTGTTACTGAAGAAACTTATAAATATTTAGTGAATGAATTGAACAAATTGCCACTGGCGTATCTGCATATTTTAGGTCCACAACATGATGTAACTGGAACTCCGGCCGAAATTTATAAAGATGTAGCGGCTTACTTCCGCCCGCTTATAAGGGAACTCTTGTGGTCGGTGGTGGTTATACGAAAGAAACGGGAGAAGAAACTCTCAAAAAAGGAAATGCGGATTTGATCGCTTATGGTGTTCCATTTATTGCAAATCCCGACTTACCAAAAAAATTTGAGAATAACATACCTTTGAATCTACCTGATCAAAGTACTTTTTATAGTGGTGGCCCAAAAGGATATATCGATTACCCAACAGATGAGAAAAATTTTTAATCAGGAGTTTTTATGTTGATTGGATTTATTGGAGCTGGAAATGTCGCTCAGACTTTCGCCAGACACCTTACGCATGCGGGATATAAAAAATTATTTTCAAATAGCCGTGGTAAAGAAAGCTTGAAGTTAACCGTACATAGTTTTGGTGAACTGGCCCATGCAGTTGACCTGGAAGATATTTCACGAGCAGATATAATTATCCTTTGTGTTCCATGGACTGAAGTAACTAATGTTCTTTCAAAAATAAAACTACGTCCCGATCAAATACTTGTGGATGCGACAAATTTTTTAAGAGCAAATTTAGAAGGAAGAGTTTCAAGTTTAATTGTTAAAGACTTGGTTAATGCAAAAGTTATAAAGGCCCTCAATACCGTTCACATGGAATGGATAAAGGATGTTCCGGCAAAAAATGAAAATGTGCTTTTTATTTCCGGCGATGATCAAGCTGCTGAAAATACTTTTTCCAGTATTCTTAAAGATCTCAAATTTATTCCTGTAGACCTTGGCTCGCTGGAGTCTGGTGGAAAACTACAGCAGTTCGATGGCCCTCTGGCAGGATTAAACTTAATACAAAAAGGATAACTATGAAAACTGCAAGCGAATTAATTAGGATATATCTTGAGAACATGCAAACCGATATGCCTGCTTCATTAGATGTATTTGCTGAAGATGGTGTAATCGAATTTCCATACTTATCAAGCATTGGAATGCCAGTGAGCTACAATGGCAGAAAGAAAATAGAAGAATTGTTAGTTAATTTGAAATCAACTTTTCCAGGTTTTAAATTTCAAAACATCATAATTTATAATGGAGCAACTCCTGAAGAGGCGTTTGCTGAGTATACAGTAGATGAAATAAATGTTGTTCTTGGAAGAAGATACCAGCAACACTATGCTGCCAGAATAGTAAGTAAAGATGGAAAGATCATCATCCTTGCTTAAATGGTGCCACTTTAAATGGTGCCACTAGACTTTTTGTAACCCTACTGCACAAGCGCGGTGTGGTTACAAAAAGTCTAGTGGCACCTTTAGAAGCACCTTTAGAAAAAATGAGAAATGAAAGATGGTTTTTTGATTTTCCTTCCTTGAGAATACTAATTGGAATTCTTAAAGGAGGATAAT
>JACMNL010000032.1 GCA_014378525.1 Bacteriovorax sp. | reverse complement strand
TCACTCATTGCATAAGTGTCTTTTCTTAGAGGAAAAGATGCAAATAATTATTCAATCTCCCATTGGAATGTCAATTAGGCTAGATCTAAGTTATTTATATAATACAATTCTATTAAAGCATCCTGCTTTAAATGGTTACGAAAGTGAAATTATTAAATCGATAGAGACACCATTTGTAATTCGTAGAAGCTTGCATGATGAAAATGTTCTTCTTCATTATTCAATATTTGAAAAAAGACTTTTATGTTCAGTTATCAAGATTGCTGAATCGTATAGCTTCTTGATCACTGCATATCCATGTGATAGCGTTAAAAAAGGAGAAACACTGTGGCAAAAATAAATATGATTCATGATAAAATTGGCAAAACCCTGACTATCCATTTCAGTGATGCAAAAGAAGAATACGCTTCAGAACTTACTGATGACGAAATAATTGTTATGAAAAATAAGTCAGGAAAAGTCATCGGCCTGGAAATTTTGCATTTCAACTACAATCCAGATGAAGGCGTTAGTTTAGAAATTCTCCCAAAACTCGCCTAGTAACTAATCTGATGATCTCTTTTTTATGGCACATTCATTGCTTCATCAAATTCCAATGTTCATACATAGGAGTTCAAAATGAAAACAGTTCTAATTCTTTCGCTACTTGCTACATCTTCACTTTTTGCCGCAACAAAAAAATCAGACAAAATGATGCCCATGGAAATGACCGCTGAACAGCGAGTTAAAATGGCGACGATCCATGAAAATATGGCCACTTGCCTAAAGTCAGATAAAAACATTGAGGTTTGTCATTCTGAAATGAAAGACAACTGTAAAAGTATGATGGGAGAAGAAAGTTGTCACATGGGAAAAATGGAAAAAATGGAAAAAATGGACCATCATAAAATGTAGAATTAAAAATCAGTTGGCCGGGCCATTATGCCTCGGTCAATTTGTTCCATTACAATTTATATCCAAAACGTGAAAGCATCATCTCGGCCTTTTCCCAGGATCCACAACACTCAGGACTTAAGGAAATCGTAAGAACTGAAATCATTTTATTCTCTAGGCCCGTCTTGATTGACCTCGCCAGACTCTCCACAAAACTCTCATTAAACATTTCCAGCTTTTCAGGTGCTGCAGAAAAAAAGTAATCCAGATCCAGATTCACAATCCACGGAAGATCATTCACAAATTTTTCACCCGAAAAAATTCCATTCATATACTTAGCAAGATCATAAGCACGAATTTCTTCAGATAATTCTTTCGGTGATCCCAAATGATGAGTGGCCGATACAGTTTTCCCGATCATCTCCGAATACTTTCTCAAAAACACTTCGATATAATTATCCCAGCGAAAAAGAGGCATATTAATATCCGCCTGCCATTCTTTTCGATAAGACTCTAAACTCATTTTCCACAAATCATGCTTAAAATATTTCAGTGCCGACTCACTCATATCCGGATGAGCATCAATATGAAATAAATTATATCTTTTACCTGACTCTAATTTCTGAAACCAGCACCAGAGCGCCAGCCTGTGATTGTCCATGATGTAGACATCCCCTTCATTCCAGAGAACATTATCACTGGCCGAAGCAGATTCACCTCTATGGACAAGCGGAATAAGAAAACTCATTTCTTTTTCGCCATTTCAGCAGAAGATTCTAAATGTTTCATTTCAATCGTATACGAAAAACCAAAAATTTCACCTTCACCTAAAGTGATGATGCCATTTTTAGTTTCAAGATTTTTATCGTGGTCTGCCGAATCAGCTACACCATACCATGGCTCTAAACATACAAAAGGAACATCTGGTTTTGCCCAAATTCCCCAATAAGGAGCATTGGACTGAACGCGGATAATTTCTTTTCTTTTAAGATCCACCAGATCGACATATTTTGATTTTAGTTTTTTAAAAATGAGTGCGTCGTCTTTAAAAATTTCTCTATCGACTACGAAATTATTTGCACCCAAAGCAAAAGGTTTTGACCAGTCGACCAGACTATTTTTCACCCTGAAATATTCTTTTTCTTCTTTTTCAAAACGAATTTCATAGTTGGCGAAATCTTTTGTTTCAAATCCCGGATGCGCACCAATTGAAAAGAAAATATCCTGGCGGTCATCATTTTTAACAAAATAAGAAACAGACACCTTACTGCCATCAACTTTATATCGGACTCTTAATTCAAATAAAAAGGGATATTGATTAAAGCTTTCCTGCGTGGCCACAAGTAGAAATTCAGCTTCAGTTGTTCCACACTCAGTGCATTTAAATTCAAAGTCACGGGCAAAACCATGCTGAGTCATTGAAAAAATTTTGTCTTTTAAATTGTATTCGTCGTCTTTTAATTTTCCGACAACCGGGAATAACACCGGTGCGGACCTGTTCCAGTTTTTTTCATCACCAAGCCATAACAACTCACGATGCCACTCTCTGGAAAAAAGGCGCTTCATCTCAGCACCCTTGCTGGTGAGTTGAACAATCAATGAATTGCTTTCGATTTGGTACCATTCGCTCATATTAATAAGTATAAACTCGACTCCCTTTTCCCACAAGCAGAATACATTCAATAACTTAGATTTGACTTTGCCAAACTCTCCCTTGCAATTTACTGATTATATTTACCAATATGCATACAAGATATATACTTTAAGCTGGAGAAAATTCATGGCAAAAATTAAATTAAGCAAAAAAGATGTAATTGCTCACGACGAATTTGACACAAAGTATGCCAAAGAAAGAATCAGTATCTGGATTGATGAAGATGTCCTGGATGAATTCAGAAAAATGGCCAAAGATAACAATAAAAAATATCAAACTCTCATAAATGAGGTTTTAAGGAACTATGCTTTTGCACCAAAGATTAAAAATCTTGAAAAGATACTGACAAAAATAGAAAATGCTACAAAAGAGTTACGACACATTAAAGGTACTCTTGAGTAGTTTTTTCTTGAGATATACAAATGAATAAATATTTCCTGCTACTATTATTTTTTTCTACAACTTCATTCTCAGTTCGAGATGAAAGTTACTCATTGCTTTCAAGCGATGATTTTCAAATGGCAGAACTTGAAAATGAGTCTCCAGCGATCAGGATTCCAATCAAAACTAATCAATGGATAAATTCATATAATAAATGGTTTTGTTTTTCAAGAAATGAAGTTTCTATCGAAACGATAGAAGTTGATTATAATGGTCCAAAACAAATACCGGCCTTGAGTATTAGTTTAGATAATCATAAGAATTTAATGTTCGAATTAGATCATGATGAGAGCTGGAACACGCCGGACATTATCAATAGCTGGGAATCCTCTTTGGATGCTAGTAAAAATGTTTGTATTTATGCTGCTTTTATGCAAGATTTTGAAAATGAATCAACTTTTTATATCGAAAAAATAAAATTTGAAAATCAATATTGGTCTCGTTCACAGACCATAGAAGAACTCGCTAATGACGATTTGATGGAAGATTAAATAATTTTAAATAATTTTTAATTTTATTTTTTATCTCAACCCCTTTCTTAGAATTATCATTTGTAATTCCCTTAAATTCCCATATTACCTCTTCCCATGAAGGGGCACGTTTAAGTTTTTTCTTTGCAGTCTCATATTTTCTAAAAAGCCAACGAACACCTACTGCAATATTTTTATTGGGATCTAATGCTTCCTCTTTTGTTATTTCAACATAATGGTCTTTCAACTCACCTTTTTTATTTTTTACAGCTTTTAATGTTGACTCAGTAATTTGAGAAATCCCAAGGGCTTTTCCAATGTTTTTATTTTTGTTTGGTGTAACAATTTTTTCGCGAAATCCAGATTCAGTAGCAATAAGAATTTTCACATAATTGGGATTTAAAAGTTCTTCAGGCCTAAACACTTCATTCCAATAGGCTACCCATCCGGCAATTATTTCATCATAATCATTCCCGTTTTCAAATCCTAAATCATTGGTCAGAATTTTTATTTTTTGTTTTTTAAATATATCTAAAGTTGGAATTAATTCTAATTCATCCTTCTTTAGTATATCTTTACCAGATGGATTTTTTTTGCAATGTCCAGACTGAATAGCAACTTTTCCTGATTTAATATTGTACGGATGTATTCTGGTCCAATGCTCACCAATGGGGCAAATCCTCCAATCGCTTTTTTTCTCGATCTCTTTTGGAGTCCAAAATAAAAGCTTTTGCTTTTTTATATTTGGTAGATACTCTTTTGCTATTTCATCCCAATTAACCAAATCTACCTTAAAAGGTAATTCAGACTCCTCAAGGTCTTCTTGAATTCGAGACAATAATGAATTTGTTTTTATATTTTTAAGTTTTACTGCAATATCGATATCTGAAAAATCTTTAAAATTTCCATTCGCTCTTGATCCAAAAATATAGACTTTAGTTTTGTCATAGCTCGAAAGATTTTTTTCTAAAATAGTTTTTAAGATATCAACATGTTGTTTAGATAGACCGAAGATTTTCATATTTTTTGTTTTAAAACTTCAAAAACTTTTCTTGATTCGATGATAAAACTAGGTATCACCTCAAAAATTTCCTTGGCGATTTCTTCGTTATAAATGTGACTTGCTTTATTTCTTTGCTTGATAAAATCAAACCAAACTTCAGGATTTGAAATCCATCCAATTCTTGCCATTTCTCTAAAAACATTTTTTGGAACATCTGTCTCTATAGAATTTTGCTCAAGAACTTTTTTTGCTGTTTTCCAAGTTAACTCAACACTGAATTCATAGCGCTGTATGATACCATCTCTCTCCAATTCACTTGGATTAGTCTTATATCCTCTCTCAAGAGATTCTAACACTTT
This sequence comes from Bacteriovorax sp., assembly GCA_014378525.1. Classification (GTDB taxonomy): domain Bacteria; phylum Bdellovibrionota; class Bacteriovoracia; order Bacteriovoracales; family Bacteriovoracaceae; genus Bacteriovorax. The sequence continues at coordinate 722 of JACMNL010000032.1, read as the reverse complement.
TCTTAATTTTTCTAATGTTATATCAGTCATAGTTATAAAATATTAACACTGAATTACTAAAAGTCGATACACTACTCTTGTGCAAATCCGTTAGATAATAGATGAATTAACTTTTCTTCTTTGCTATAATCACTCCTATGAAAGTAACAGAACACCTAGAGCTCGCAAAAAATCCTCTTTTTAGTTATGAGATCGTCCCTCCACCTCGTGGAAGATCAGTTCAAGACATCATCGATATAGTTGAGGCCTTGAATCCGGTTAACCCCGCATGGATCGACGTAACGGCCCATTCTTCATCTGCTTACTACAATGAAAAAGAAGACGGCACCATCGAACGCAAAATTTATAAAAAACGCCCAGGCACTATCGGCATTTGCGGGATCATCCAGAACCGCTTCAGAATTGACACGGTAGTACACTTGTTATGCTTAGGTTTCTCAAAAGAAGAAACTGAAGACGCCCTGCTGGAACTAAATTTCCTTGGCATCCATAACATACTCGCCCTCAGAGGAGATGGACCCAACTACAAAAAAGAAATTGCAAAAAACCGCAGCGCCAATTTTTTCGCTTCGGACCTGGTTGAACAAGTCCGCGCTTTAAACAACGGCCATTTTTTGGGTGAAGTTGAAGGAAATTCAAAATTCGATTTCTGCATCGGAGTTGCCGGATACCCTGAAAAACATTTTGAAGCACCAAACTTAAAACTCGACCTCGCTAATCTG
>JACMNL010000004.1 GCA_014378525.1 Bacteriovorax sp. | reverse complement strand
TTATTACTTTGATTGATCATATTCATAGATGAAATCATTTTTTCAACAACAGTCTTTCCTTCAAGAGCAGCATCATGAGAGTTACCAGACATTTGCGCTGTCGATTTTGCGTTGTCAGAGTTTTTTGCAACCATCGAATTCATTTCTTCAATTGAAGCAGCAGTTTCTTCCAGTGCAGAGGCCTGTTCTGTAGAAGACTGTGAAAGTTCTTCTGATGAAGCTGCGATCTGGTGGGCAGCTGAGCTCACTTGAATAGATCCTTCGTTTAATGAAGTGATAACTTCCTGAATGGCCTTTGATGCTCCTTTAAGAACAAAAAATCCGATAACTGTAGCGATGATAGTAGAAAGTACACTGATGATAATCATCAAAAGTTTTGCGCTTGTATAGGAATCTGACATTGCAATTGATTCTTCTTTTAAAAACTTTTCATTTCCGCTTACAATCTCACTCAGACTTAAATCAGCTTCTTTTCTAATCGAGCGTGATTCATGATTAATAGACTTGGCCAGCTTATCGTTGTTTTCAAAGGCAGCTTTTTGAATGGCCAGTGATTTTTCCCACCATTGGTCAACATGAGAATTAATTTTTTGCCAGATCGGAAGTCTTTCAGGTGAGGCTTGCTCAAGTGCTGTTTTTAAAGAACCTTTGATTGCTTCGTGGCTTTCGTTCATCTGTTCCTGAATTTTAACCATCTCGTCTTTGTTATCTTCCATGATAAGTAGTGACTGGCGGATGGCCAGTTGTCTGAATTCTCCCTGCACCTTATATGAGTTCTGCATTCTGGGTACAACAACCTCTGTAATTGAATTTATGGATCCATTCATTTTGCTCATGTGGTAGATTCCAAGAAATGAAATCGTACATGCAGAGACAATGAAAATAATAAGTACAAAAGTGAGTTTAGTGTTGAGACTGTATTTTTTCATAACAATTCCTTAGAAAAAGTTTTCTGACTTGCTCTTCCCTTCGGTATGTAAAAATAGTTTGGTTGCAGTGAAACCGCTTCCGGTTTAATAAAAACGAAGTTTCGTGGTGGGACTTAAGAGTACCTTTTGTTTTTCAGTGTATTTAATTTAGTCTTTAGTTTTGTGACCTCTTCAATGATCTTATCAAATTCTCTTTCATAGGCATCTGAAGAAATTTTATTCTCTCCCAATAAATCATTAAGTGTAATGCCTAAGGCCTTCGTCAGTTTCAAATAAGGTTCACCGCGGATTGCGCGGCCATATTCCCATTCTCGATAGGTAGATTCAGGAACACCAATTAGTTTGGCCACCTCTTTAACGGAAAGATTGCGGAGTTCTCGAAACTTCTTTAATCGTTTCGAAATATGTTCTGTAGAATTAGGCATTAATTAGTGATCCTGAATTATAAATACTGGCGCATTTCTTGCTGAGTCATCTTCATATGCACAGGTTTTGTCCTATTCACATAAACGATACCTTTGTCGGTATAAACATGCGACTTAAAAAAAGGCATCATATCTTCAGAATAAAACGCAGACATTTTTTGTACAAATTCTTCTGTGGTCATAGGTTGAAACGCACTGGTTTGAATAAGATGGTTTAAAAAAGAGGTGAGCCCGCCGCTGGACTGGAATTTAAAATTTAAGTAGTACATAAAAACTTTCCCGGCACTATAGGCGTCAGAATGGGTGTAACGTCTGTATTCAGTATTGCCGGCCATGTTTGAGTGTGCGTTCATGTCGGGGCGCATACCTGAACCTTCATCACTCCAGGTGGTAATCGCTTCATCAATCCATCCAGCATTGCCATTCGCCGGCATGAATCCACCACGGGCAAAGTAGGAATGAGTGAGTTCATGATTCAATGACCATGTATCTGTCATCGTTGCTCCACAATACTCCATGCCGCCGTTGCCTGCGATAAAAATTGTGACACTCGAATGTAAAAAGGGTCCGTACTTGGATTCAAGTCCTTCCAGACTTGAAAGTGTTTTTGTTTTTGCAGTTTCAAGACTCGTTCCTTTTACGCCAGAATAAATTGTGACGGGAATATCGCGTCCATCAATGGATCTGAATTTAAAAAGTATTTCGGGGTATCTGTCTATCGGTGCTGTATGAAAATATAGTGAAGAGGAAGTATAAGTTTCAGGGAACTCAACTTTAAATTTATTATTGTCGAATTTAGAAATTTTTCCATTGGTATATATCTTTTGTTTCGACATATTTTTAAAATCAAGATTAAGTGTGATTTTATACTGATCGTATTCAAAGTTCGCCGGCAGATAAGTTTCAAGCAGGCCTCTGTCTCCGAGGTCGCTGAACCAGAAAGCAGATGAGACGCCGTCAGAGGTGAATAAAACTTCTTCCTTGATGGGAGCAGTAATAATCAAGGTATGAATTCCCGGCTGAATCGTCTTGAGCGCTATTCTAAACCAGGTGTCTTTATCAGGAGAGCTGATGACTTTCGAGGTGATAACCTCATTATCTAAAATCATCTGTGTTGGATTTTCTTTCAGGTCAAAAGCGGGAACGCCAGTTTCATCTGACAAGAAAGTAATTTTTGAAACAACATTTACAGTTTTATTTTTAGAGTCAAAGGTTATGTCATATTCACCGGTTTTAAAATCCACGAATATGACGTTACCATCACTCGTCTGAAAATTTGATGGCGCATGATTTATACGCGCTTGCAGATTTGCCGAAAATAAAATGGTAAATAAAAGTATTAATCTCATCTCAATAAAGACTATCGATGTAAGCAAGAATTCGTCAATTAAGTTTTATTTAAGATTTTTTAAGAAATTGAAAATGAATGCAGATGCGGTCGTCTTCAGTCGCAAGCCAGATGTCACTATCTTCGACTGTGCAACTGATACTCATACCGCGTTCAGCGAAGTCGTCTGCTGAAGTCTGATTATCGGGAAAAGAAAAATGAACGATGTCGAGATTATTAAAACGCGACAGACCATTTTCAATAGAGCTGAACCACGACAGACTCTGGTTGCCCTGATAAGTATAGATTGAAACTTTTTTTGCTTTAGAACATGACTGCCTGATTCTTCTCTCATCCAGGTGTCCTAGCTCGATCCAGTGATCAATAGAGCCATCGTGATTGATCTTCCATAGATCCGGCTCTTCATCATTAGCAAGACCTTTAGTGAATTGTGGATCTTCCTGAGCGTTTAAAATAAATGCGAGAATTCTCGCCATCATTCTTAAATTATTTTCAGACGGGTGCCTTGCTATCGTCAGCGTATAATCATCGTAATGATGAATATTAAGATTCGACAGCGAGAGTTTCACTTTAAATATTGTTGCCTTTAGTGCCATCCGCCCATGATAAGAGCATCAGGCTATGACTGCAAGTTCAAAACTCTGATTCGCGGACTTTTATTTGGTTCTTTAACCGGAGTGTCTTCTGGTTTTCTAGGTGATGGTCCGCGATTGGGTTCTTTCATGGGGGCCGGGTCACTGTCGGGGTATTTAGACGGAATCGGATAATCGTTTGGATGCTTTTCATCTTCCTCGCGGTCTTCATCTCTTTCTATTTTGTAAATCATACCTTCTCCTTGGTTAAAATCGCCTGTACTTTCTTCTCTTCATGGTTCGAATGGTACTCAGCAAGTACTGCAAGAATTTGTGCTTTCATCGATAGAGCTTTTAAAACTTTTTTCAATAGCGACCAGATATAACATTTACTCTTTTGTAAAAAACCAATTGAAGTTGCAGAAATATTATCAAATGAAAATTCTTCTTCAACCGGATGTTTTGGAATTTCCAGAGCGTCAGCAAAAGTGTCAAGTAAGTCGCAGTCTTCTAAAATTACGCTTACTACATCTGTTTTTTCAGAGGTAAAAGATTTCATAAATGCTCACTTCCATTTAAAAAGGTGAAGATTCTGCTTTTTAAATTGCAGTTTGAAGGCCAAAAATTAAGTGATTGAAACTCTGTGTAAAAAGTCTTTTTTTTCGGGGATAAAATGGACGAAAAAGGGATGTCATAGAAAATTTACCTCAATTTGTCTAAAATTTAGACATACTTAGAAGAGTAAATTGGTGATAATTTATCTTAATATGAACAAAGAAATCATCCAGAAAATTATAGAAAAAGAAATCCCGATAGTTAAATCTATGGGAGTGGAATTCTCAAATTTTAGTCACGATTCGTGTACTATAATTGTTCCGCTTGAACCTAATCACAATCATAAAGGAACAGCTTTTGGTGGAAGTCTTTATTCGGCCTGCACTTCTGCCTGTTATGGATTGATGTTTGCGCTTCAAAGAGAAGATGACCTCTCTGAATTTGAACTCATGATAGGTGAGGGAAGTATCCGCTATATTAAACCGGTGGAAAAAGATTTTTTTGTTGAAGCAAATCTTCTCCCTGAAGACTGGATTCTGCTAAAAGAAAAAATTCAAAAAAACGGGTTTGGTAAAATCAGCCTGAGTGCCTTTGTCTATACACAGGAACGTTCACAACATTTGTGTGAATACAGGGCCACTTTCATTCTCAAGAAAATTCAGGAGTAATAACTTTTTCTTCCGAATCATTAAAGACGATATCTTTTGTAAACTCATAACTCACCAGCATGGTCAGTGAAGTGTAATAAACCCACGCAAGAAATGCCACAAGAGATCCCGCTGCTCCATAAGCAGACTCAAGACCAGCATGTGCAAGATAAAGAGTTATAAAATTTTTACCTATTAAATAGAAAACTGCACTTACAAAACCTGCAACACGACACTTCTTCCATTCAAGATCATCAGAAGGAATCACTCTGTAAATCAGGGTGAATAATACTGAGAAGAGAGCAAGGTTGATTGTCATGGATAAAATTGACCATGAAAATCCTTCACCACCTTCAAGAAACACTGACATCAATGTAGAAACCAAAAGCGATACAATTGATAAAAATGCAAATCCAAATACCAGTCCCATTGAAAGGAAACGGTCTTTAATAAAAAGCATAAAACCTGATCTGTTTTTTTCTACTTTGTGTTCATTGATTTTATCGAGTGCGACTCTCAATTGAGCGAATATAGCAGAGGCCGAAATAACCAGGATGACAAATCCGATAAATCCGGAAGTGCCAGAAGCAGTACTTTTTTTTGTGTTATCGATAATCGCAAGAACAGTGTCTCCGGCCTTTTCACCGACAGCCGTAGTGAGTTGAAGCCAGATTTGATCCTGAAGGTCTCTGCTTAATAAAGATGAAAGAGAAAGTAGAATAAGTACGAAGGGGGCGAGAGCAAGTGCGGTTGTATAGGCGAGAGATCCTGCGAGAGTAAAAATTTCGTGTCTATCAATACCATCAGCAAATTTATTAAAATGCTTTTTCATTGCAGGAGTTAAAATCTTCATGCGTTCTCTCTTGTTAAGTGAAGAGTTCGCAAACCTCTTCATATTTTAAGGCCAGTTGTTTTCTGAATACATTAGGGTCATGATATTCAAATACAACCTGTTTCTTTTTATTGAGTCCCTTAGCATTTGTAAATTCAGGAAAGTTCCAGTTCACCATGGCCTCTAGGATAATTTTTCCGTTGTCGCCTCTGAAATCATCAAGAATGGTTTTTAGAGAATACTGTACACGTGGATTTTGTTCTCTTGGTACACTCTTCGCCAGTTGCTTGATTCCATTTTTTATATCTGTGTCTGCAATTTTAAATGCATCACCCATATTACTTTCGAAACTTGTGGCCACTAATGTTTTTTCATCTACACTTTCAATTTTTAGATTTTTATCTGTAGATGTTTCCAGGTAGCGGTAGAGAAAATTCTGTTTAGTCTGAAGGATATAATCCAGGTATGCCTGGTTATCCTTGAATAAATGGTGGATCTTCTCGTCGAGTTCTTTTTTTAAATTTATTAAATCATTCATGTCCACCATTATGCTGGGGACACGTTTCTCCCGTCAAGCGAAGAAAAAAGCCACCCGCGAGGAGTGGCTTCTTATTGTAGCGGATCGAGTAGATTTCATTTGAGTGTCGATAACCAAATCGTCTCCTTTTTAGTCTGTATCCGCACTTTTTGTAGGACTATGACATCCGGCTTACTACAGAACATGTTTACAAAATCACTCGTGCAAAAACTTCAATAATGTTTTTACATTCTTCCTGATTTTATAGTTGCACATCGTATGCCAAACAAACTGCATAAGCATTGTGCAGCTAATGCCTTGAAGCTTGGTCCTTGCTTTGCAATCCTAACAATCGCGGATACTCGCGGAGGTATTATGAATCGAGTTAGTGATATTATGATAAAAGATACAGTCTGTTGCACACCACTTACTAAGATAGAAGAGTCAAAAGATATGATGGAAAAGTACCATTGCTCAAAGCTTCCTGTCGTTAATACATTAAAAGAAAGAATGATTATAGGAATTGTAAGCGATAAAGATATTATGAATGAAGAAGGTACCGTCATTCACTGCATGTCAAAAAGTTTAAAAGCAGTTTATGAGGATGAAACAGTGGATGAATGCCTAAGAGTTATGATTATGAATAACATCGAGCAAGTGCTGGTCATAGACAAACAAGGACATTTCTGTGGAATTGTGACCCAAAGTGAAATTCTCAAGTAGGATATAGACATTATAAAGCTCACCTTCTCCGGCATGGTTGATGCATTAATTAAGATGTAACTACTAACCAACTCGAGGAGAATTTCTATGAGTGAAACAAAAGAAAACAACCGCGATAGAGGGCTTGATAAAAATCTTCAAGACGACTGGATGCCGGATCAACAAAGAAGAGCAGGTGCTACTTCTTCACAAATTACTGAATATGGCGGAGATCTTAAAAGAAAAGATACACTGAACAGTACTCAGGAAAAAAAGAATATTGATTCTCAAAAAGATCCGGCCAACTGGAAAAAGAAAAACGTTTAGGAGTATTTTATGAATGACAATCAAGTTTCAGATTTTATGAATCACGAGCCTGTATATTGTAATCGAACAACAAGAATTGCAGAAATAAAATACTTGTTGAATAAATATAACCTGGAAGAATTAATTGTTGTTGATGAGGAAAGACATCCGATTGGTGTGGTGAATTTTGCTGATGTAGACAACGAAGAAATCGAATCTATGGATATTCCTTCAGATGTAAGTGCCATTGAATGTATGAGGCAAATTCCAGCTGTGGTCATGAACAACTCAACACTGGAAGAAACATTAAATGTGATGAGAACAAATCAGACAACCAGCATTGCTGTGGTCGACGCTAACGGGCACCTCGAAGGTGTTATTGAGAAAGACATTATTACAAAGATTATTATGTAGAAAAAATATCCGCCAGGTTTTTCCTGGCGGAAATTATCTTAGTGAAGATTACGTGCTTCCTGAGCATCTGATCCATGTGTCTTTACAATTTTATTGTAAATCCCAAGTAGAAGCAGACTTGGTACCCAGTTACCAACGAAGTTTGCCCATCCTTTTTTCTCACTCATTACGGCCATACCAAGTGAAAGCACTACTGCGCCACCGGCCGCTGCAAGAAAATAAGTTGAAGGAATTTTTGCTGTTTGATGTTCAATTGCTTTTGTCATTGAACCTTCACGAGCAGGTGTCGATGATGTTCTTCCAGTGTCGTTTAATAAATTGTCCATAATTTTCTCCTTATAAGGAATCATTTCCTTAGTTATATAAATGCAATCATTTGAAGAATTCGGTTTTAAACCGGATGCCCTTCATAGATTGCTGATTCATCCATTTCATCGTCGAGATCGGCGTCCATATCTTCCGAATCTTCTTCTTCACCTGATAACTCGAGAGACGCTTCATTTTCTTCTTTATCCTCCAGCTCATCAAGGTCTTCAAGTTCGTCCAGGTCTTCGCTGTCGTATTCCATTCCCATAAGTGTTGCTTCAAGTTGATTAATGTTTTCATCATCAAAAAGAACCTGACTTGGGAGTGGGTCATGATTTGTATCACTATGATCAGTAAGTTTATTAAACTCTTTATAGTTGATCGTATCTGATTTGCGGGTCATGTCTTTCTCCTTTTTTGGTACGTATTAGACGTCCTAATCCCTCTTATATTTATTATTGCAATCATGAAGCCGAATCTATTTAATATTTTAAAATACTTGCACAAAGGCCCGACATTTCTGTTGGGCCTTTGAATTGAAGTTGAATTATTCGAGTGACGTTTTTAGCGATACTTTGGCAATCCGGATGGATCATTTCGTTTCGTATTCTTTTGAGTCGCCTTGTTGTGACGATGAACGATATGCTTTTCATTGTCTGCTTTCTTTACGTCTACATGTTTCTTTTCGGAATTCTCTTTATTATTTTGTACCATTGTTCCCTCCCAGGAAATTGATACAATTAATTAAGCATAAGTCGTGCCGAAATCTAATTAGTCATTATTAGCTAAACGTATAGTGTACTGTCCTGATTTTTCCACCCGGTTAACGATAAGATAGTTGTTTTTTTCCCCATCTTCAACGAGTTCTCTAAATGAATTATAACCGTAATATGATTCAGTGAATCCTGGACGTCTTCTTTTCATTGTGAGTTTAACCATTGATCCCCAGAATTCCTCTTCTCCGCGCTCATCTGATAAGGCCTCAAGTGTTTCAACGATAAAGTCCAGAGCTTCCTGTTTTTTTCCTGCTAGTTTGTCAGGAGCTTTTTTAGGAGTTGCTTTTTTAGTCGGAGGATTCACTCTTACTAAATCGTCGTAGAAAATAAATTCATCACAATTGGCACTAAGTAAATTTGACGTTGCGATTTTTACGCCAATGCCGATGACGTATTTATTGTTCTCGCGAAGTTTTGAAACGAGAGGGGAAAAGTCTGAATCACCCGAGACAATGACGAATGTATCAACGTGCGCTTTTGTATAACAAAGATCGAGAGCATCGACGACGAGTCGAATATCTGCAGAGTTTTTTCCTGACTGTCTTACGTGAGGGATTTCGATCAACTCGAATGAAGCTTCATGCATCGGCCCCTTAAAGTCTTTGTATCTTTCCCAGTCACAATAAGCTTTTTTTACGACAATACTTCCTTTCAAAAGAAGTCGTTCAAGAATTGGTTTAATATTAAAAGTAGCGTAGTTCGCGTCTCTCGCTCCAAGAGCAATGTTCTCGAAGTCACAGAAAAGAGCGATATTAGAATTTTCATTAATTGATGTCATAGTTTCTCCTGTAGGTATTCTATTATAGTGGTATCAAGGTTGCATCATTAAAAGATGACCTTAAAAGGAGGCGTTATGAATAATGTACAAGAAATCATGACTAAAAACCCTGTATGTTGCACACCTGAGATGGGGATACCTGAAGTCGCACAACTCATGATTCGTCATGATTGTGGCGAGATTCCTGTCGTCTATAGTCTCGCAGAAAAAAAGATTCTAGGTGTTATCACTGACAGAGATATTGTTGCACGTTCAATTGCTATTGGTATAAATCCTATGGCCATGAATGCAGAAGAGTGCATGACATATCCTGCGATTATGGTCAAGAATACAGCTTCTATTGAAGACTGCTGCCAGATCATGGAAGAAAACCAGATCAGGAGAATTCCTGTTGTCGATGAAAAAGAAAACTTATGTGGAATGGTTTCGATGGCCGACATTGCAAGAAGAAATCAGGATAATCTCGCACTAGAAATGATCAAAAAAATTTCAATTCCTGCAACGTCTACGAATTTACATTAATGTTTATGATTGGATTTATCCAGCGAGGATTTTGATCTGTGCCCTGGAGGATCACTCGCTGGAAAACTTTCCATTGCAGCTTCATCAAGAAGTTCATCTTCGCTTAAAGCATGATCCTGTGAGTTCATATGTTCTTCGTATGTTCTATCAAAAGATAAAAACCAGCATTTAATTTTTTGTGCGTAACCTTTTATATCGTGAACAATATTCATGACGGCCTCCTGTACTAAACTATGCATTAAGAGTGCCACTGGCCTTTCGTTTGCAATGTTAAGTGAAGAAGGAGGATTTATGACAACCGACATAATTTCCATGGACACTAGTGTAGACCATTTTTTAATTTCAACTTATGAAAATCAACTGCTTTTTATAGTACTGGATGATTTACAAGCGAAAAGCGTATGCGCAGACTAAAGAATTGCTTTAGTTACTACAGAAACCTTAAAGGGGCAAATATCCCATGTATATAGGTACTGCGGGCTGGAGTATTCCGAAAAATGAATTGGCTTCCTTTCCTTTAGAAGGAACTCATCTTGAAAGATACTCGAAAATTTTTAATGCAGTTGAAATTAATACATCGTTTTACAAAGATCATCTGCCAAAATCATATGCGAAATGGGCCGCTATAACTCCTCCTGAATTTAGGTTCAGTGTAAAACTTAACCAGCGCTTCACTCATACCTGTGGTGATGCAAGCACAATCGAATTGGGTGCATGCCTGGATGTTATTTCGGAGCTTGAAGATAAATGGAAGGTTCTTCTGGTTCAGTTTCCCGCAGGAAAAGATTTCAATGCGGACAATATGAACAAAATGTACAAGATCATCAGAAAAAGATTTGATGGAATGGTTGCCCTTGAACCAAGAAACTTAACATGGACGACGAAAGAAGCTTTAAAATTGATGAATGAATACGACATCACCAAAGTAAATGCCGATCCAGAAAAATGCCCGGGTATTAACTTAGGTAAAGAAAAATATTTCAGACTGCACGGTGGCCCGGAAATTTACCGTAGCAGCTATTCTGATGATTATTTGGATGACCTCTATATAGAAATGAGTGCCTTACCAGAAACCTCATGGTGCATTTTTGATAATACAACATTTGGTCATGCGACGACTAATGCGCTGTCACTCACACAGAAACAAAAAGGAGATCTATATGGACGTACGCAACTTTATGAGGACAGAAGTGCCTCTTTGCACGCCTCTCACAAGCATTGAGAATATTAAAAAGTTAATGGAAGAAAAAAGTACTGATGAAGTTATGGTCGTTGATACCATTCTTGAAAAACATTTAATCGGTACTATAAGTGTAAATGATATTTATGCAAAATCCATCAGCAATAATGTTCCGGCCACAGAATTAAATGCTGAGCAGTGTATACGTTCATATTCAGTGACGGTGCGCGAGACAACAACTCCTGAAGAATGCAAAAGAGTGATGGATTTAAACCACATGACCAGAATTGCCGTGGTCGATGATCAGGGACATGTCTGCGGAATGATCGAATCTTCAAATCTCATGAGACATTAGATTTCTGTTTTGATACACTTTTTAAAAGAGGGTATCACTATGAAGAAGATTATTTTTTTTACACTTATGTCTCTATGTTCAATGGCGTTCTCGTCGGAATTAACTTATCACCCCGTAGGACTATTCAGTTATAACAATGAAGTGACCCTGACTAAAAAGCGCAGTGCAGAGACGGTGAGTCTGGTGACTGCTGAAGGTGCTGCTCGCATTAAAGATTTAAAAAATTCTGGTTATATCTGCATAAGAAAAAACGCGCAGACTTCTCTTTGTACAAAAACAGAAAATAATCTTCCAACTCCTGATTTCATTCAGGCCGCAGTTGATAAATATTTAATTGGTGTCACATTTACCTTTCCTGGAACTGGAGTGCCAACTGTTGTATTTGATGGCGCCAATACTGAATGGATGGTTACTGAAGTTGTCATGCTGGGAAAAATAAGAGTTCCAATGTATAAAATTACAAAAACTTTTGACGGCCCCTGGTATGTGACTTTTCCAGTTTCAGATGAGCAGGGGATCGGCACACTTAATCTTGTAAACAATGATGAATTAGGATTGCCTCTGACAATGGAACAAAAAGTTAACGGACAAACTATTGGCTATTTCATCACTGCAACTTTAAAAAAATAATTAATGTACAAACTCAGACCTTACCAGCAGTCGGCCGTCGATGAGACGATTAAGCATTTTCAGAGAGAAAAATCACCCGCTGTGATTGTTCTTCCGACTGGTGCAGGGAAGAGTTTAGTCATCGCAGAGCTCGCCCGTGTCGCCCGCGGAAGAGTTCTGGTTATGGCCCATGTAAAAGAGCTCGTCGAACAAAACCACTCCAAGTATGAAAGTTACGATTTAAAAGCAGGAATTTTTTCCGCCGGACTCAATCGTAAAGATATCAGCGAAAAAGTTATTTTCGGAAGTATCCAGTCCATCGCCAATGCTGATGAAGATTTTTTTCAGGAATTTTCTCTTCTGGTTATCGATGAGTGCCACCGGGTTTCGATGGAAGGTGAGACCCAGTATTTTCAGGTCATCACTAAATTAAAGCACGCCAATCCGGATATTTGTATCCTCGGGCTAACGGCCACACCTTACAGGTTAGGGCAGGGATGGATTTACAATTACAATGCCCATAAAGAAGATATGAGAACCACAGAAGAAAGATTTTTTAAAAAATGCATCTATGATCTTTCCCTTGGCTTCATGATTAAAAATAAATTTCTTACTCCACCGATTAAAATTGATTCGCCAGTGGCCTGTTATGATTTTTCAAGCCTTAAACTTACCAATGATAGATACTCTCTGAAAGAAATTGAAAGTGTGTTAAAAGACCAGAAAAGAATTACTCCGGTTATCATCGGTAACATTATTGAAATGGCCGTTGATAGAAAAGGTGTGATGATCTTTACCAGTTCTGTTGCTCACGCGAGAGAAATTCTCGGACTGCTTCCTATAGGCTCGGCACTGGTCACTGGTGAAACGGAAATTTCGGAGCGCGATGAGATCATTCACGACTTTAAACTGCAGAAAATAAAATACCTCGTAAATGTTTCGGTACTAACCACAGGCTTCGATGCTCCTCATGTTGATGTGATTGCGATACTTCGACCTACAGAATCCGTGAGTCTTTACCAGCAGATTATCGGAAGAGGGCTAAGACTTAGTCCTGGAAAAACAGACTGTCTTATCCTCGATTACACAGGTGTCGGTCACGATATTTTTTCTCCCGAAATAGATGAAGATAAACCCACGGAAAATTCCGTTACCGTCGATGTTATCTGTCCACAATGCGGGCATCATAACGATTTCTGGGGACTGGTTGAAGATGGTGAAGTCGTCGAGCATTATGGAAGAAGATGCAAAGGTGCTTTCGAAGATCCGGTCACAATGGAAGTTGAAATGTGCGGTTATCGCTTCAGGTTCAAGCGCTGTGATCAGTGTGGCGCTGAAAATGATATCGCAGCCAGAGTGTGTACGAGCTGCCAGCATCTTCTTGTCGACAACGACACTAAACTCAAAGAGGCGATGAGCTTGAAAGACGCTCACATCATGAAGCCTGATACAATGACCTTCACTAAAGCTTATGACAAAAAAGGAAATGAAAGAGTAGAAATCCGCTACTACGATTATGACGGTGAATTTTTAAGCGAGATGTTTTATATCAACACTCCGGAAGATGCCCGCGCCTTTTATTTCAATTTCACACGTATGCATAACCGCACGCCGGAAAAAAATATCACTATCAACAATGCCAGTGATGTCATCAAAAATGAAAATCACTTCCGCCTTCCCATGTTCGTAATTGCACGAAAACAAAAGTATTACTGGGAAATTCGCGAGAAGATTTTTTAGCCACTTGACCAAAGTTTAAAAATCATTTATCTTGAATCTCACGGGTGGAATTTCTTCACTCACTCATTAGGGAGGTCAGTATGTTGAACATTATCAAAAGATTGGGCCTTCAATCGATCTCACTCTAATACAATTTTAGAAAAAATCATTTTAGGCCCTTAAGGAATTACGTTTTTTAAAACTAACTTAAGGAGTATTCATGATTAATTCCAACGTGGAATTTCTCTTTCACTTTGGTTGGAACAGCTTTTTCGAAAGTCAGGTTCTAACTATGTCCTCTCAAAATCTTTTCATCGCCCGCGTGGTGAATGAAGAAAAAAATCTTTACCGTTTACAATACGATAAAGATCAATCGGTCTGGTCGGCCGTCACTGGCAAAATGCAGTTTGAAGCGACCGGGAGAATAGATTTTCCTGCTGTCGGGGATTTCGTCCTGGCAGAACTACCAGCGGGATCAGAGCGCGCTGTCGTCCGTTTTATTTTTAAACGACAAAGTACACTTCAGCGAAAAAAGGTCGGTGAAGTTTCTGAAGTACAGATTCTTGCGACGAATGTTGATTATGTTTTCATAACAACGTCTATCAACAGTGATTTAAATTTCGGAAGGCTGGATCGTTATTTAACTTTTGCATGGGACTCGGGATCGACACCGGTTATATTACTAACCAAGGCAGATCTAATTCAGGATGTTGAAGTAGTGATTTCTCAGGTGGAAGAACGTTTTCCAGGTGTAAACATTCATGCCCTCTCAAAAGATCATTTTGAAAACGCAGAATTTTTAAAAGAGTACTTAAGACCCGGGAAAACTTCCGTACTTGTAGGATCTTCTGGTGTCGGTAAATCCACTATTGCCAATTATTTGATTGGTGATGAAATTATTAAAACTCTTGAAGTGCGTGAGAGTGATGATAAAGGAAGACATACAACTACTTCACGAGCAATGTATGAAAGTATTTTTGGCGGACTTATTATCGATACTCCGGGAATGCGTGAACTTCAGTTTGCAGATCACGAGGCAGGATTATCAGAGCAGTTTGGTGATGTTGAAGAATTAATTTCACAATGCCACTTCAGCAACTGTCAGCATGAAACTGAAAAAGGGTGTGCGGTACTTTTAGCGCTGGAAAGTGGAGAACTGACTCCTGAGCGCTGGAAGAATTTTAATAAGATCGCAAAAGAAGTAAGACATGCGATGAGAAAACAGCATAGATGGATTCTCGCACAAGACCGCAAAGTCTGGAAAAAGCGTTCGATGGAAGCGCGCCTTAATCATAAAGGCCGGCAATAGTTGCCCCATTAGTGTCGAATTGAAACCGACGAACTTGGTTGCTCAGATTTAATCTTACAATGGCATAACATCTGTGGAAAAAAATCCACAGGATGTTATGCTATTTGAAGGAACAATCAACGAATGAAATTTCTTTTTTTTCTACTACTACTGACAAGCACTCTCGCACATGCTGCTTACTATGATGTTCTTCCGAAAGGCGTGAGAAATTTTACGTATCAGTTCACTGTGACCGGTGAAATCAACGGGCGCTATACCAACTCTGGAAATCTTCAAGGTTACAACGTAAACGCCAACATCAATGCCGACACTATCAAGGGAGTCAATACTGCAGTTGATACTTATCTCAATTCTCTTTCAGCAGATGACTACAAAAATTTCAGCTTCGGCACATTTCAGGGAAATGCCTCATCCAAAGTAAATGTTCAGGGACTCGGTGGAGGGTATGGGCTTACAGATAAAATAACATTTTATGGTTTTGTTCCATTTTATTCAGCGACAGTTGATATGAACATCGTACGAACAAACAAAGGGCAGAATAATGTAGGGACTGCGATTCAGCTTGAGAATTTACCTGATGTTGACGTCAGATTAATTCAGTCATTGTTCGTCAATTATTATCACTACCAACCTTTGGGCAAATGGAAGGCCGATGATTTTGGTGATGCTGAACTCGGAATGATGTATCAGTTAAAAAAATGGCATAACGCCGGCGCCTTGATCAATGTTGGTGTTGTTGCACCCACCGGCCGTCAGGACAATCCGGACATCATTCAGGATATCGCATTCGGTGACGGTCAATGGGATGGATTTTTTGAATTTGGAGTGGGCTATACTCCCCCTCGCAGTGATTTTAGTTTTGATCTGTGGAATCGACTTACTTATCAGTTTCCCTATGAAACTGAGATCCGGTTGCCGGATTCATATACATTTCCGGTTACGGCCAATAAAGGAAATGCAAAAATTAAATACGGAAATAAGGCCCAGTCTAATATCCAGGGAAATTACCGCATTTCTGATCAGTGGGGAACTGCGCTGACTTATACGGCCGAGTATAAAGAAAAAGATGACTACACCAGCTCAAGCGGGATGGCCGATAAAATTCTTGAAGATGGTACTGAAAGACTTTCTCATACCGGTAAATTTAGTTTGTCATATTCGACATTAAGTCTTTTCCAACAGAAGAAATTTTTTCTTCCTGTAAGCCTTAGTCTTGCTGTTCAATCAATTTTCGCAGGTAAAAATACGCCGAAATACGAAAGAGCGGATTTTCAGATTAGATTCTATTTTTAAAATGGAAGCTTTAATCCAATCTGCATTTCTACCACACCATCGAGTTTAATATCATTCACATCGGGAAGTTTTCCGATTGAAAGTGCCGGCTTCAATTTAATATTGGAATTCGGTTTTAAGACATCGAGAAGGTTGTCTTCCAGAATATCAAATGCCAGGCATTTGTAGAGACAAAAATTGCGTGATTTCCTGTAACTTAAAAATAGTGTTTCAACTTCACCAACTTTCGGCACAGTTACTTTTCTCGACAATTCCAGTGAATTCACGAAAGAAAAGTTGGCAAGATAATCGCTGTTGATATCGACGTCAGAATTGTACGTCAGGAAAATACTTTTTATCTTAAAGGATTTTATAACACTTCTGTCGACGGCGATATCCGGAATGGCCAGATCTATATCATTGATTGAAACATTATATGTGCCCACTGCTGCCAGGAAAAACTTAGCAAGTGTTCTTAGGAAAGAATGCCCGATTTGCTCAAACGAGTTGGGCATTTTTGCCGCTTCGAAAACATCGATATTTTTTAGATTGTATCTTATATTGAGATAAAAAATTGTTGGGTCACTTGAAGTTGTTGCCAGAGTGGACTGCGCATCGACTGAAAGCGCAGACGAGCCGGCCTGATTCGCCACTTCAGTGAGTGCTTCACGCTGAAGTTCAGCGAGAGTTTGAGCAGGAGCAATAGGTGTGATTGATTCAGATTGTTTGAGACATGAAGTTGTAATCGAAATTAGCAAAGCCATTAAAAAAATTTTAAAGAAAAAACCCATCCCCATACATACCCCAGTGAAGAGGAGTGTATAGGAATGAATTTTAAAAAACTAATTTTGGAAATTATAACTGCTTAGCTCATTAAGGCATTTCACAATTGTGACTACATTCGTGGGCAGACTATTGAAAAACTCCAACTGATACCTGTAAACTAGGTCTTGATCCAAGCAAACTTCTTGAAACAGCTCTTACAGTAATCGATTGAACTCTCTCACCCCATGGGCCGTCTAATGTGTATGTGATTGAACGATTTTGACCTAATCCACCAGTCATACCATCCATAAAGACTTCTCTTCCGTTATCAAGAAGTAGTCGTGCTTCAACGATCTCTACACTATTGTCCTGAGCAGTGAACATAACTTGTTTTACGTTCGGAGCATTAACTCTTGTTGTGTTAGTAGTCTCTATAACTTTTTGAACTCTGTATGTATCTACAGTCTGGAATACAACTCTTTGACCTGGACGTTGTGGACCTGGTCTCTGTGGTCTGTTGTTATCTCCCGGGCGACCAAAACCTATATGGTCTTGAGCAAAAGCAAAATTGATTGAGGCAAAAACTAATACAGAACAAATAATTAAAAATTTAGACATACTGACTCCTTTGCATGTGTGTGGTTAGTAGTTGAGCAATGTAAGTGCCAATTGCTTTGTACAACATAACAGTTACAAGCTGATACGAGTCACAAGAATTAGGGGACAAAATGAGTCTAACATTTAGACACAATGTCTCCATGCATAGTGTTGTTGGGCACTAACTTTGCTTAGTATAGTGTTGAGGTACACGATGAAAAAAATGATGCTGCCATTTCTCTTTTTAATTATTTTTCTAAACTCATGTTCGCGTCTTGATGTAGCAGTGCAATTTGCAAGTACCTACGTTGCAAATAAGGCGGATGATTACTTTGATACAAATAAAGAGCAGGCGAAATGGTTGAAAGATAATTTTAATAAAGACTTTGTAAAAGTTCAGAAAATTATTTTCCCACAGATGGCCGCAGAGCTGATGAAGGCAGCAGATGTTGTAAGCTCTAAAAGGACGATCGATACAATGATGTTACAGGCATCATATGATAGAGTAAAAAATTTATTTTATGATGTACTCAGAACATTTTCTGCAAAAGCTGTTTTATTTGCTGATCAACTCACATCTAAGCAAATTGTCTATTTCCAGAAAACTTTTGATAAAAAAATGAATGACCTAAAAGAAGATGAGTCTTCAAAAGATTCCTATAAAAAAATGAAGAAACAGTTTGATACATGGATGGGTACGATGACGACGGTTCAGAAAAATGAACTGGAAAAATTTACGAAGGCCAATCCGCCTTTAACTGCTGAAAAAATTTATACACGACAACTTCTGGCCCATGAATTTGTGACTGCATATCCGGATAAAATAAGTCGTAAACGTTTCGTAGAAAAGATCACGACTCATTTTGATGATGCCTATGAAAATAGATTTTCTAAAACAGCTAAAGAGCGCAATAATAAAGTTGTGGCCCTTGTTGCTTCAATTTTAAACAAGATGACAGATGATCAAAGAGAGACTCTGGTTGAAACTTTAAGAGACAGAGCTAACCAGCTGGTAAAAATTTCTAAAAATTAAGCACTCTTGATACCTGAGCTGAAATATGTTAAAACTAATATATATGAAGGAAATTTCTTTTTTCCCATTCAGCTCTACCACTACAACCACCCCATAGGGGTACATTCATTCGTTTGCTCCGATTGATTCGGATCTAACCCCACATTTTGTTTTTTTATAATTCATTTTTTTAATGACGTTTTATCGTCGTGGAGATTTTTATGCCTTATTTATATGACCACCGCAAATTAGCGGTGGAGATGGAGCTTTATTTTTTTGAAGAGGCCGTAGGTGCAGGTTTACCGATGTGGTTGCCTAATGGTTGTGTGATTAAAGAGGAACTCGAAAAGTTTATCAAACAAAAAGAATTTCTTGGTGGATACCAGAGAGTTTCAAGCCCGCACATGGCAAAGTCAGAGTTATATGAAAAGAGCGGGCATCTTCGTTTTTACAAAGATGATATGTACCCGGCCATTAAAATGGATAACCTTGATTATTATCTGCGACCAATGAATTGTCCTCATCACCATAAAATATTTTCTTCTTCAAAGAGAAGTGTGAAAGATCTGCCGATGCGACTTGCAGAGTACGGGCAGGTTTATCGTAATGAAGCGAGTGGAGCACTTAGAGGGTTATCCCGTGTACGAGGGCTTTGTCAGAACGATGCTCACATTTATGTTCATCCCGATCAGGCCAAAGCTGAAATCATCAGTGTCTTAAAACTTCATGAAGAGTGTTATAGAGAACTTGGTCTAGATGGCTACCGCTATAGGCTTTCAAAACATGAACCATCATCTTCAGAATTTATTGGCGATAAAAAAATATGGATTCAGGCCGAAGAAATTTTAAGATCAGCACTAATCGAATGCGGACTTTCATTTTTTGAAGCAGAAGGGGAAGCCGCTTTTTACGGACCCAAAATTGATGTACAGATGAAATCTTTTAGTGATGAAGGAATTCGTGAAGAGTCTATGGGGTCAGTGCAGCTGGATTTTGTTTCTGCTCAAGCAGATCGTTTCAATTTAGAGTTTGTCGATAATGGAGGAGAGTCATTACATCCATGGATAATTCATCGTGCACCACTTGGTAGTCACGAGCGTTTTGTTTCCATGCTGCTGGAGTATTACGATGGCCAGCTTCCGCGTTTTTTATGTCCTGTAGAACTTATAATCTATCCACTTTCTATTGAGGCGATGAAAAAAGCTGAAGAAATCCAGAAGGAATTAAGGCCAAAGGGGGTGAGAGTGAAAATCGATGACAGACTCGGAAGTAGTCTGTCGAAGAGGATTGTTTTGGGGAGCAGATTACGTCCATTCGCATCGATGGTCATTGGTGAAAAGGAGTTACAATCCTCTGTATTTATAGTTGAAGAACGATCTAAAAAAAGAGTGGAATTAAGCTTTTGGAAAAATTTATTTTCTTAATATTCTCTAAAGAGAGTGAATTCAAGGAAAAGAAATGTGAAAAAAAATTCTAAACAAATATTTCATTAGATCGGCAATAACTGTATCGGCGAGGGGTAAATACAACTTGGTTAAGTCAAGTTTACTAGTACATTCGCCGATATTTTAATTGAGAAAACTACTTAGGACAAATATGATCCAGGTCTTATTATTAACATTTATTTTTTTAAGCCTGCAGTTGCAGGCACAAACTTCAATATCAAATTCTCCTTCAAATCCACCGTATACAACTGGTGCAATCTTCAAAGCACCTGGTAACTTTCAAAAAAAAGTATATTTAGCTCCAGGTATTTTTAATGCTGAACCGTCATTCTTATCGGACATAGGATATATACCGATGAATTCTGATGAAGGGCAAAAGGGTTGTGATAATTCTACTTCAATAGGTTTTAGCACTCCTAAACTTGATGCTCTTGGAAAAATGTTTCTGCAGATGTCATGTAAAGAAGTAGATAAACTTAAAAACATTACTCAGCTGGATGGTCAAATTTGTCTTCAACTTGCAAGTTGTTTACAAACGAAAATGAAATTAGGCGATTCAGATCGATTAGAACTCATGCTTACTGCTCGTGAAAAAACGGCTCGAGATGCAATTGCAGTGATGGCAAAAGATGCGATTAATCCTATGTTTAAATTTGATGAACTTAAAAAATATGCTTTTGATAAATTCGGGCCTCAGATTATTCCGGAAGTATGTATCAAAGATCCGTTAACTATTCCAGACGATGGTCTTTGTAGAACGTCAACAATTGACCGCGGTTTTGAAATTGCACAGCAAATGTGTAAAGTTCCAGAAGACGGTTGTCAGCCGAAGTATAATGATTTTATAGAGGAAAAAAAGACTGTTGAAGGACAATCCAGTTTATTAAGCGAATTTATTAAAAAGCAAAGTGAAAAAAATTCTAAAAATTATATGTCTAATGATTCCCGAATAACAAATGATCTTGCATTCATGATGACTGATAAAAAAATTCCCCCTGAAGTGAGAGTTAAAAATATTATGTCTTACCTGGGTAAAAATCAATATGACCTCGATCCGGTTTTCAGAAGTTTTTTTGAAGAATCACTACGATCAGTTCAAAATAATAAAAAAGATGAAGTTGAAGAGGGGCTATTAAAATATATTAAGTCCAACTCTACTAAAGAGACTCTGGAAGTTCTGGTGGATCTTGATAGACTGAGGGAAGTAAAGGCCCGTGAAATGCTTGTTGAACAATGCCCAAAAGTCATGACTTTAAGAAATCTTTGTAAAATTGCCAGCGATGTAATGATTGGTGCAGAAATCGTAGTCCCAGCAGATAATTTTGAAAGATTACTGAAAAGAAATAATAGTTTCATTAAAAATCCCGGGATTTCTAAGGCCGAAATGGTTCAGGCCGTGTCACATTGTAATACTTTCGTTCTCGATACGGGAACTAAGATAAAAAAAGGACTATTAACTAAACTTGGCGGTGACAGGGATCTTTTCTCTGCGAATGATTCGGGAATATTTGTTACCCGTACAATGGAAGCTCCACTCTACGGAACAATCTTGCCTTCATTTGAGACTACCCTAAGAACATCTTACAAAGTTGATCCAAATGGATCTGTGAGTATGAACATTGGAACTTATGCTTCAAGCAATGAGCAGATGAGCAGCACAATTCCAGCTAAAACATCAACTCCGAAAGAATCTGTTTTAGATCAGTTCGCTAATAACAAACTAGTGAACTATAGAAAGACAGAGTATAAGGCCCCAAAGGCGACTGAAAAAATTGAAAGTGGTGAAGTAAATGGAAGTTTTGCTAAAAAAGATGAAACCAGAATCAGCACACCGATAAGTGACAATACTGGTGCTCTTCCAATACAAGGCCAGCAGGCCATCATGGGAGCAGCTAATAATTCACGTCAAATCATGCAACGTCCAGTAGAGCCGATGATTGATACGACAACAAATGACTATACCGCGAAGGCAGATGCCTCTTCAAAATCTACTAAAGCTAATGTTGACTACAATCAGCTCCTGAATAAAATTTCTGGTCTTGAAGAAAAACTTGCGGCCTCTAAAAAAGCTATAGCACCTGCAGCTGATACGTCTGCTGTTACTGCCGATCCTAAAGCAATTGAAGAAAGCGATTTAATGAAAGAACTTAGAAATGCAAGAGCAGCATTAAATGAAGCTAAAAAATTTAGTGCAGAAAAAAAATCTGATGATGATTCGTCAGGTTCATCTTACTCACCAACAGTAATCAGAAAAAAAATTGCAAAAGAAGCACGTGATGATTCATCTGATTCAGATTCATCAATTATCACTTCTGGTTCATCCTCAGCACCTGCCGCAGCAAGATCTATTGCAGCTGTGGCCCCGGCAGCTCGTGCTGCAGGCCCAGCTTCAGAGTCACAAGTTTCTGAAAAGGGACAATCAACTTTTGATGAAGGTAAATCTTCCGCACGAAGTTCGAACATCAGTTCGTCCGAAATATCAGGAGGGGTGGTTGAAAATATTGTTCTGACAAGACTGGACGGAGTGGCCCATTCAAAAGCAAATGAAACAATTAACGGTTTGATTGCTTCTCAATCCGGTAAGCCTTTTTACATTGAAGAAGGTGGAATGGTGAAACAAATCATTCCTGAAGTCGTGGATGGAAAAGTTTTATTGAATGAAGATGGAAGTCCCGTTTACAAAACTGTTATAAAAGGAAAAGTGGGGCAGTTTAAAGTTAAAACAAAAGATAAGGCGAAAGCTAAAAAAGAAATTGCAAAAGTGACTTCACCTGCGGATGTAAAAATGCAGGACTATCAGGAGTCCACACCGTCAGCTCGATATAAAGAGCTACAGGACATTTTTAAAGTAAAAAAATAAAGCAGGCCTATGGGACCCGCTTTAAAAAAAGTGATTAGGAAAGAAATTAGTGTTGCATATGGCGTTCAGCATACTGTTCAGAGACGCGGTCAACAGGCATGAAGTTTCCTTCAGCATCAAACTGTGTCTTTAACTGCATGTAGAGCGTACCAAGCTTTGCACGTTCCGCTAACTCAGAATTTTTTCTGACATCAGGGAACATCTCCTCTTCTTCCTCCTCAATATGATGTTCAACCATCTCTGCCAGAACTTTCACTCTTGCAGACCATAGATCTTCATTTTCAGTTGTTTTAATTTCTTCCATTAATTGTTCAGCAATTCCGTGTTCAACATCGCCTTCATAACCTTCGACGATTGTATCGTTATCACTTTTCATGAAGATATATAAAGATTGCTCTTCAGGTTTTGCGTGAATTGTAAGCAAAGGAGCGAAGTCTTCAAACGCATCTCTTCTCTGGCCTATGCTGTACTTATCTGCATCTTTCATAATTTTAATTAATTGCTTTAGAGGTTTGTGATCTTCAATTATAAGATCCAGGATGTCGCCTTCTTCTGATTGCATTTCGTATGATGATTGTTTTTTCACTTTTTTCCTCCAGAGAAATTAAAACGTCACCTGATACCAAGCAAGCCCGATGCCAGAACTATTTAATTCGGTTGGATAATCAAACTTACTAATCAATCAGCTTCTTTCGAATCTTTATATAAGCAATGGTACAAAGCACCACACTTTGAATCACAAGAATACTGCCACTGTAGAGGAAAGCTTCCCCAATTCCGCGTTGCCAGAATAATGCCTGAGCCAATCGTACGCCATGAATAAGCGGGAAAAATTCGGCGACAATTCTTACAGGTTTTGCCATTTGTGAAATGGGAAAAAATATTCCTGAAAGAAAATAAAGAGGGGCTATTAAAAATGAATACACAGATTGAAATTGATTCATGTTGTTCACCATTGCGCTGGAAATTAAACCCATCGCACCACATGGCAGCGCCACTAAAAATCCCACAGAAGCAAGTGCTGGAATCAACCATGGATTCGTCATTAAACCAAAAAGAGCAAGAACGATCGCCACTCCGACGGCCATGACGGCGCCTTTTAATCCTACCCAGATCATTTCTCCCATGACAACTTCACCAACTCCGATCGGAGTTGTGAGCATAGCTTTGTAAACATTTTCAAAAGTCATGCGGACATAAAATCCATAACTACTTTCAAAAAATGAAGTGAAGAGTGCCGTAGCAACTGTCAGTCCCGGAGCAAGAAACTGCATGTAAGTCATTCCTTCAACGTTAGTAATAAAAGCACCTAGGCCAAGGCCCAGTGAAACGAGAACAAGTGCAGGGTCTGCCACTGTTGGAGAAATATTTGCGATGAGGTCTTTTTTATAAACCATCCAGTTTCTTTGCGTAATGTGCATACATAATTTTAATGAATCAAGCATCGATCGACAGCTCCTTACCCGTAAGTTTTAAAAAGACGTCTTCTAAGTTTGAGGGCCTGATTTGTAATGGCTGCAGGCCGTGATCAGAGTGAAAAGCAGTCAGGTCTTTTAAAGATTTTGTTCTTAAATACAGTCCGGAAATATCTTCATGCAGATGGTAGGAATGATTATTTTCAGTAATGCTTTTTATTTTTGCAGAATCATTTGTATTAAAAATTCCGACATACCCGGGAGCATTATCCTCAATCATTTTTTGGGGAGAACCTTCGCTGGCCACATGACCCTGATTCATTATAACAAGTCTGTCACATAAAACTTCTGCTTCGTGCATATAGTGAGTTGTTAAAACAATAGTCGTCCCTTGCTGGTGAAGCTCCTTTACTTTTCCCCACAATAAATGCCTAACAGCAGGATCGAGACCGGTTGTAGGTTCATCAAGAATTAAAAGTTCAGGCCTTCCAAGTAGTGCACGAACAAAAACCAGTCTTCGTTTCATACCGCCTGAAAGTGTCTGAATGAGTGCATCTCGTTTATGTGCGAGATTCATATACTCAAGTAAATCATCAATACGTTTTTTTCTTTCTGATTTCTGCACTCCGATAAACGCACAATAGATCTGCATGTTTTCCAGAACAGTTAAACTTTCATCGAGTGCATTGTCTTGAGTTACCACACCAAGACGGTATTTTATTTCGCGGCTGTTTTTATCCGGATCATATCCAAAAACAGACAGCTCTCCGCCGGATCTTTTGACAGTACCGTAAGTCATGTTGATAAATGTAGATTTCCCTGCGCCATTGGGGCCCAGAAGTCCGAAACATTCGCCTTTTTTGACTTCGAGATCTATGCCGTTAATTGCAGTGAAGTCACCGAAAGATTTTTTTAAAGATTTTGCAATAATCACATATGCCTCAGTGTATTTAGATGCATCAATGATATGTTAACTATGGTGAAAATATAAGTGCTATGTTATGTTTTTATCTATGAATAAATCAGACACACCCAGTGATAGAAATCAGGCCCCCATATTTGAAATTTTAAAAGAAGTTGTCACTGAAGGTGACAGGAATATTTTTGAAATAGGATCGGGATCCGCACAGCATGCCATTTACATGGCTCCAAAACTTCCTGGAGTGACATGGATCACTTCCGACATTACAGAAAATCACAAAATGATTAAGGCCAGTCTAGAAGCCGCTAAAATTCCCAACATCAGAGGACCTTTTCAATTTGAAGTAGGAAAGGATGATTTTCCAAGAATTCCTTTTGATATTGTCTTCACAGCAAACACTTTGCATATTATGTCGTGGAAAAACTGCAAGACTTTGATGAAAAATTTAGGCAATCGCTTAAGAGAAGGCTCACAGGTCGTGATCTACGGGCCGTTTAATTACGATGGAAAATTCACCAGTGAAAGCAATGAAAAATTTGATCAATGGCTGAAAGAAAGAAATCCTGAAAGCGGTATACGCGCTTTTGAAGATATCAATAACAACATGACGAAAAATGGTTTTACACTTTATAAAGATTTTGAAATGCCGGCCAACAACCGTACATTAGTTTTTACCCGTTTAAATTTTGTGAAGTGAGATGAGAAAATTTTTTAGACTACCAGCTACGGCCACTGCTCCTTTCTGTCCTTCAGAAACGGGAGGCTCTATAGAGGTTCCTAAAAAAGCATCACTCTGGAAAAAGCTCGCTATTTTTGTAGGTCCCGGACTTCTGGTTTCTGTCGGCTACATGGACCCGGGAAACTGGGCAACTGATATTGAGGCCGGATCAAAATTTGGTTATTCACTATTATCGATCGTTTTATTTTCAAGTTTAGCGGCGATGTTTCTTCAATGTATTACTTTAAAAGTCGGCATTGTCACTAAAAGAGATCTTGCGCAACTTTGCCGCGATCATTTTCCCAAAAAGTTAAATACAATTCTCTGGCTGCTTGCTGAAGTGGCCATAATAGCCTGTGATGTGGCAGAAGTTTTAGGAGCGGCCCTGGCCTTCAAACTTCTATTGGGAGTTTCATTAAAACTCGGAATTATATTAACTGCATTCGATACAATTTTAGTTTTAGGATTGCAGGGAAATGGTTTTAGAAGAATCGAGGCCATTGTACTGGGACTGATCCTTACTATTTGTGGATGTTTTATTGGCGAACTTATTTTCGTACAACCTCACTGGCCTTCAGTTATGGCCGGATTTATTCCGCGTGTGCAGACACTCGCTCATCATGATGCCTGGTATCTCGCCATCGGAATTTTAGGTGCGACAGTTATGCCTCACAATTTATTTTTACATTCATCAATTATACAAACACGAAAGATCGGTCCGAGTGTTTCCGAAAAAAAATCGGCGATCAGATTAAATACTTTCGACACAGTGGTTTCTTTATCTCTGGCATTTCTCGTCAACTGCGCAATTCTTATTTTAGCAGGGGCCGCATTTCATCACACGGGAAACAATACTGTCGCGGGAATAGATGAAGCTTACCATTTACTCGATCCTTTAGTCGGTGGAACAATCGCTGGGCTTCTATTCGGAATCGCACTTCTGGCCGCAGGACAAAGTTCAACATTTACCGGAACCATCGCAGGACAAGTAGTCATGGAAGGTTTCATGAACTGGAAAATTCCCTGCTGGCAAAGAAGAGTGATTACCCGAGGGCTCGCGCTTATCCCAGCGTACATTGGAGTTATGATTTTCGGCGACAATTCAACCGGAAGACTTCTGGTTTTAAGTCAGGTTATTTTAAGCCTGCAGCTTCCGTTTACAATTTTTCCATTACTGTTATTCGCAAGAAATAAAAAACTGATGGGAGACTTTAGTCTGCTGCCTGTCACGCAAATATTTGCCTGGTTACTTCTTATCGTGATTGTCGTTGCTAATGGCGTTTTACTTGTAGGGTTATTGTGAAAGCAAAAACAGCAAAAGATGCAATTTCTCTCGATCAGATTCCCAATGTCGGAAAATCAATTGCCAACGATCTGGTTGCTATCGGTATAAAACGACCGGCACAGTTAATCGGTAAAGACCCTGTGGCCCTCTATCGCAAGCTGGAAAAAGTCATGGGTGAAAGACATGACCCATGTGTGTGCGACACTTTAATGGCCGCTGTAGACTTCATGGAAGGTGGTAAGTCACAACCGTGGTGGAATTTTACGGCGAAAAGAAAAAAAATGATAGGTCAGGGTTAAGAACTTGCGCTTGAGTAAAACTTAAGCGCAAAATTCCAAAAGCGGTGAGTTCCGTAAATAAGAATCGGCGCAAGCACCAGTGGCCATAATAAATAATTTAAATTCGGTGGATTTAAAAGTGCACGTGCAGGAATACTAATGATGACTCCGACTGGTAGCACAGTCAAAATGGCATACTTGATATACGGATTATACATAGAGTCCGGTCTCATACCCAGACGATAAACCTGCCACCATAAAAACTGTAAATTTTCAGAGCGCGTGAAGATAACGGCCGTTGCTGAAAACATAAATCTCATCGAATACACCACACATAAACTGCATGGAATGAGAATGATCAGCCATAGAAGTCTTAAATAATTAAAGTCAGGCAAATGCATCAGTGAATAAAGTAACCATGCCGATCCAAGGATAAGATTTCCAAAGATCGCCGTATTGGCTTTTTGCAACGTCAGCATGAACTGCGAGTTCACAGGTTTTGCCAGAAGAAGATCGAGATCGCCCTTCCTTACTTTTTCAGAAATATTTTCCAGATTCTCATGAATGATGATCATGTAAAAGGCATCGATGACAAACAGAAGTCCTAGAAAAACTCTCATTTCATATTTATTCCAGTCACCTATTTTATCCGTATGCTGATAAAGCACTTCGAAAGTTAAGATTTGAGCGATGTACCAGAAAACATCTGTCATAATTCTGGAAAAAAAATTTGCACGGTACTCAAGGTCAGCAATAAAACTTGCCTTAAACATTGCGATATACAGTAAAGCGTATTTTTTAATTGTAACAATCATGCGCCGGTCCCCACATAACTATCAATTCCTTTTTTCCACATATATGCACCGATTGCATTGAGAACAATTATACCAATCGTCACAGAGATAAACCCGGAGTACATGGACTCGATTCCTACACGTCCGGTGATATAAGCGACAGGAACAAATACTCCACTGGCAAAAGGCAGCCCTATCACTATTGATTTCCAGAAAGGAGGAAGAATATCCAGAGGGAAGAGTTCTCCGGTTAAAATCCACATAAGTAAATTTTTAGCGACAGTCATGGAAGAAATTTTTGTAAAGTGAAAGGCCATTGATGAAACAATAAAGCTTATCGTGTGAACCAGGATCAGGTAATAAAAGGCCAGCAGAGTGGCCAGAGGAACTCTGGAGAGAATAGTCGGAAGATCAAAAAAAAGTGAGGCCACAACAGGAACGATCAGGGAAATAATTGTCGTAACAAATTTATAACCCATTAACTGTGAGAGGTAATATTCATAAAAAGTCATTGGCCTTACAATTAAACTATTAATTGTTCCCGAACTCACTTCTTCAATCATCCGGAATTCATACATCCAGCTCGTCACGATTCTTGAGAAAAATGCAGACCATAAGGCATAACTCAAATAACTATTTTCAGAAAATCCAGCAATGGTTGTTGATTTGGCACCTTTGAAAACAGCAATCCACAGGAGAATTTCAATTCCCGTTGTGAGGATTGGCTGAACTAGCACATCGATAAAATAATTTAGACGGTATTCTAAATTAGTGACGATGGCGAGGTTAGCGAATGCGAGATTCCGTCTCAAGAAAACGGCGAATGACTTCTTCAAAATCTACCTTTTCGTCATGGGCAAGTTCACTGTTAGTATTAGCGACGAACTGATCAACAGTTCCCTGATAAACAATATTTCCTTTTGAAATCAACAAAAGACTGTCTGCCAGAGTCGCGATGTCATCCATGTAGTGACTGGTTAGAATCACTGTAGGCTCTTTTTCTTTTACATAATTTGTTAAAAAGTTTCTGATGTTTTGTTGAGCAACAATGTCGAGTCCGATTGTTGGTTCATCGAGAAATAAAATTTTCGGGTCGTGCAAAAGAGCTCCGATAATTTCCATCTTCATACGCTCACCAAGACTCAGACGTCTCAACTGAGTCATGAGAACGTGTTTGCAGTCGAGCATAGTTGCGAGCTCGTCTACTTTTTTTCTGGTCGCTGCAATATCCAGGTCATAAATTCTTGCGAGTAGTGCATATGAATCAACCGGTGAGATGTCCCACCACAACTGATTTTTTTGTCCCAGAAGAATACTCATCTGTCTCAGAAAATCATTTTTTCTCTCCCAAGGTTTATACCCCAGAACCGTGGCCTGTCCAGAACTGGGTGTGACCAGACCGGAGAGAATTTTAAGAAGAGTGGTTTTACCTGCACCATTGGCACCAACTAAACCAATAATTTTTCCCGACTCAATTTTAAGGCTGGTAGGAGCAAGTGCGACTTTAGAGTCGTACTTTCTCTCCCATATACCCTTGATGGAATTCTTCAGGCCTTCAGGTTTTTGGTAAGTCTTATAGACCCGTGATAAATTTTCGGTTTCGATTACGTATTTCATAATGGTTAATAGGTTAAATGGCCAAATCCCCAATGTAAAGCTGGATCGTTACGTAAAGTTTACAGTATTTAACGTAGCTTTTAGTAACTATGATAAAAAGGTATCCACGGAGAACATTATGAAAAATTTTTTGGCAATTGTTATGGCCTTGGGACTTACGACGGTAGCATTAGCTGACGACATTGAGCAAAATGCTCTAAAGTCACTGATTAGCAGTTCAAACGAGATCACTTTAGAAGGTGATGTCCACTCAACAGAAACAGTCAAAGAAATTTATGAAAATGCGGTGAATGCTGGTGCAAAAATAGAAAATGTCTGCACGATTATGGCCGCTGCTAAAATTGCTAAATGTACTTTATGGATTACATATCCAGTCGGCGAAAGTGCTCTTGAGTACGTGGTGAATCTTCCTGGGACTTCTCTTGCATCAACTGCAGTTAATGTTAGCAGAGGGGATTAAAAGACAGGCCCCGTAAAAGGGGCCTGAATCATTTTAGTTAGTTTTTTTATTCGCATCGACTTTAGAATCATCTTTTTTCTTATTAAAGTTCAAAAAATCATTCCAAGCTTTAGGTTTTTCACCAGTAGACACTGAAATTTTCTTTTTCGATTTATCTTCAGCAGACTTTTGCAAGGTAAGATTCAAGACGCCTTGTTCATAGTGGGCAGATATATTTTCTTTATCTACATTTTTTGGAAGCCCTACAGTGAACTCATATATTTTTGTTACAATATTATCTTTGAATGTATCTTTTCTCTCAGCTGAGATGCGAATATAACTGTCTTCAACATCAATATTTATACAATAAAGATGAAATCAATCAGGAGGACGTCAAGGTTTGAAAGAATATTTTTTATAATTATGAACTAAACCAAATAATTCAGTTTATTTAAGAATACACTTTTTCCATGCGTCGACGCATTTCACCTTCACTAACATCTTCCACATGAGTGCCAAGAGTCCATACATGCCCGAAAGGATCTTCAAATGTACCTGTGCGGTCGCCATAAAACTGGTCGCGTACTTCTTTCATCATTTTCATTCCTGCGGCCAGAGCTTTTTCTGCAGCTTCGTCGACGTCTGGAACATAAACCATAAAACTCACTGATCGAAATTCTCCTGTCTGAGGATTGAGTCTCATCTCTGGTGAATTCCCTGCAAGCATGATGATTGAGTCACCAACCTTAAATTCTGCATGCACTATCTGCCCCGGTGCAAGCTCCATCTTTGTAATGATTTTTGCTCCGAGAGCTTTTTCGTAAAAATCCAGCGCCTTTCTCGGGTCTTCAACAATTATGTAAGGAGTCACTGTATGAAACATTTTTGGAATTGGATTTACTTCAGTTGAATTTTGCATAACTACCTCTCAAATTTATTTAATTACTCATATTGTTGACACGGAAAATCAAGTTTTCCTTATGATGTTAATGCACTTATGTATTACAATTTTTATGCCGTGAAATTAGTGACAGTAAACCCATTCATTGAACTGTCCGCCAAAGCTGGTCCAGCGGATATAATTTGTTCCGATCCATCCGCTTAACAGGTATTCATTTCTTTCGGGTTCAATTTTTAGATTAAAATAATGGCCGTTAATAAATCCCGTCACTGTACCATTGGTAACAGGCCAGAAAACAAACTGCGAGTCGATGTATCCATCAAGCCTGCCGTTTTCAAGCGGGCCATTCAGGCGAAGACTCACATGTCCGCTTATCGGGCATTCGACTGCGACCACTTCTTCATTGAGTATGTCAGACCTCGCAGCATGAGTTGTGCTATAAGCACTCAGACCCATGAGTAAAAATAATGCCAGCGCTAATTTTTCCAGCAATGTATTCATACTTGTTCTCCTGAAGCACGATCGATAATAAAATTTAACTGGTCTACTAAATGTAAAATAACCGGAACAGATTCGTCATTCACACCAAACTTTTCTCGTAAATCAGTGATGAGAAGAATTCTTCTGACATCCTCTTCATCGAGCATTCCCGTTTCTGAATCGATTGGGTGAATCCATTCCTCCTGTATAAATTGCACAATCACATCATCGGCGACACCGCAGATAAGTGAGACTTCTTCAAGTTTTCTTCGCAGTGGTAATTTCATAGGTGGGCTCTCGGGTTATAGGCATAATCTTTTTCAAGTGCTGTTACGGCGGCTTTTAAATCCTCCGGTAAATCTTTTGGCATTACAATTTTCAGTGTCACGATCTGATTTCCGCGATGCCCTTCGGCACCTGCACCTTTATTTTTAATTCTAAGTTTTGATCCGGTTGAAACACCTGCCGGAACTTTCATCATGACACTTCCATCGAGAGTCGGTATCTGGATTTCAGCGCCATTAATCGCTTCAAAAAAACTGATGGGAACTTCCGAGTGAATATCATTTTCAACACGGGTAAATCCCGCCATTGGTTTCACATTGATCTGAATGTAGGCATCCCCTGGGTGCCCGCTACCAGTACCAGCACCGCCGAGTCCTTTAAATTTTAATTTTTTTCCGCTTTCAATTCCCGCCGGTATTTTTACGGAAAGCTTTTTCCCATTGGGTAAAGTAATGGTTTTTTCACCACCGAGTGCTGCTTCTGCAAAATCTACTTCCATTTGATAAAGCTCATCTTCACCGGGAAGATTCATATGATCGAACCCACCACGTCCACGTCTTCCGCCACCGCCGAAAAGATTGGCGAATAAATCTTCAGCATCAAAACCTTCACCGTACCCGGCCCCATTTCCAAAGTTCGATGAATAACGATGTGATCCTCCCGCACCGGGACCGGCCTGCTGACGTTTTCTATACTCTTCGTACTGATGCTGTTGATGTTCATCCGTTTCACCGCGGTCAAATTTATCTTTGGCCTCTTTGGTTCCGATCAAATCAAAAGCGTGGGATATTTCCTTGAATTTTTTTTCAGCTTCCTTGTTCCCGGGATTTAAATCCGGGTGATGATTTTTAGCAAGCTTTCTATAGGCCTTTTTTATGTCTTCGAGTGTTGCAGCTTTTGCGACTCCAAGAATTTTATACGGATCAGTCATAATTTTTTCGTCCTTAGCTTAGTGTGCTTTTGTCACTTCGAGATGAATTTCGTTTTTTCGTAGAAATGGAATAGTTGCAGGCCCATCGTATTGAGCGGATTGAATTTCACCAACTGGCCGGTATATAAAACTCTTACTCAACCATTGAATAAGTTCGGCCGAGTGTTTTCTGATTTTATCCAGATCATTGATCCCGGAATAACGGAGAGTGGCCACGAATCGCTCCTGATTTTTTGAAAGATGAATTCTTTTATCTTTCGGAGTCGGTGCAGAGGCGAGTGTATACTCCAGAGGAAGCACAAACGACATTGTCCATCCGTTTTGAGTCGGCTCCTGAAGAACGGGTGATGTCATCGGAATGTAGTCGCTGGTTTCTTCCTGTAAAACAGGTGCAGTCATTTTCAATTGTATTTTATCTTTATTTTTTCCGAAAATATAATTGGCAAGACAGAAGAAAGCTTCTTTTCTGGCCTCCTCGAAGCTGCCATTGACAGAAATGGAAGCCGTGATGAATGGACGGTATTTTCTGATTTCTTTATCTCCAATGGACTGGATGACCTCATACAGCGGTTCTTCTCCTAAACGAATACCAAAGATTCCTGGTATGCCTTTTAATTTTTCGCTGAGTGGGATGGAGAGTTGTGATTGATCATGGGCCATGCTGCCTCCATTGAGAATACCAATAGAAAAATGAAGCATAACTCATGCCAACGCAGAGGGCATTTTTTAGGTGTTATTCATTGGAGATGAGGCATTTTTGTCAACTATGTGAGGCAAAAATAATTTAACGCACTCTTGATACTACTCTCTTGTGAATTCCCAATGAAAAAGTTATGATAGGCCATCAAAAAAAATTTTGTGGTGGAGCATATGGCAAGTTTAAAAGACGCATTTCTTAAAGCAGGGATCAAACCAACTGAAGCGCCGAAAAAAGAAAACGAACGTGAGCAGATAAAAAAGAAAAAAATGACCGATGAAATTTCTCACCAGTCTCAGAGAAATTTTTGTGAAGAGTGCAATCAGGTTCGTCCGGATGTTGAACAATATAAACACAGAAATCCAACAACTGAAGCGGAATGGATTTGTGTCCGTTGTGCTGATCAGTTGCAAATTTTAGATAAATTCAGACTGACAGCTCAAAGTGATACATCCATAAAAAAAATGTTCCGCAGAGAGTATGGTGAGACAATGAAAATAGCCGGCCCACAAAACAACGGCGGGGCAAATAAACCTAAAGGTGACTTCAACGGCAACCGCTAATCGATAGCTTGTGCTCTGGTACTTTAATTGCAATTTATTGATTGACCTAAACTTTTCAAAGGAGAAGAGGATGATCAGTGAGTATAAAGCAAACCCTGACCAGAGCAGCGCTCATTTCCTGTTAAAAAATTCTCTCATTCCCGATATAAAAGGCGAATTCAGCTGTCTCTCGGGTAGCTTTACCTTCGACAGCGATCATCTCGAAAAAAGTCATATTGAAGCTTATATCGATGTTAAAACCATCGACACCGGCGACAGTACGCGCGACAATTATTTTAAAAGTGAAGATTTTTTCAACATCAAAAAATTTCCAACGATAAAATTTATTTCACAGGAATTTAAAGACAACGGGCAGGGCTTACTTGAAGTCACGGGTGATTTAACAGTAAAAAATATTACGAAAAAAGCACTCTTGAAAGTTGAGAAACCAGATAATACTGAAAAAACTAAAATTGGAATTACTGCTAGTACGTTTATCAATCGCGAAAAATTTAAACTTGAACTGGGATCGATTCTGGAAGCAGGAGAGGTATTAATAGGTGATGATATCCAGTTTGAAATGGATATCCAGCTCATCAAACAATCATAGCTCTTAATGAATGTGTTTTACTTCAATATGAATTTCATTTTTTCTGAAAAAAGGAATTGTTAACGGTCCGTCAAATTGTGCCGTTTGAAATTCGCTAACTGGAGTGTACCACGGACGTTTTTTAAGCCACTTCTTAAGAACTTCACTAAACTCAGCTATTTTTTCCGGATTATTGAGACCAGGGTAACTGATACTCGCGACAAGTTGAACAGGGCGCTCATGAAGGCTGATATTTTTATTGTCAGGCCTTGGAGCATTCGCCAGGGAAAATTCAGGTGGAAGAATAAATGTCATCGTCCACTCTTTTGTTTTATTTTTTTCTTCCAGTAAAACAGGTGTCGTCATCAGAAGTTTCTCATTCTTTGTATTTTCGCCGAAAATATATGAAGCTAGTGAATTGAAGGCCTCTTTTTGTGCTTCTTTAAATTCTCCGGAAACTGTTATGCGAGCTTGAGTCTGAGGTCTGTAACATCTAACTTCGATGCCAGCTTCAGTTTTTAATACGTCATATGGGGCCTGCTCTTCTAAGTGAATACCGAAAAATCCAGGAAGAGATTTTACTTTTTCGCTTAAAGGAATGTCCTGATGAGAGCTTGAATTATGACTCATAATTCCTCCTGTTGCAGAAGGACTGTACAAATACCATGCCGAAATGGATTAATAGGTAATCCATTGTAAATTAATAAAGTAAGAATTAATCATAAGTTAATCTATGGGGAAATTTGACTTGATAGAGCAAGTGATTTGCTTGGAACAACTAGAGTTGCCTTGGCAAGCATCTTCATTCTGATTTCTATTTTGCGCAGGTAATCCGTTTTATACTTAGAGGTATTCGAATGATATCTCGCATACCATCTTCTATCTCTCTTCGAATAACGTGTTTTAAGGATGCTCAGAATCTGGGCCATCTTCTCCATCGCATACGACTGGTCTTCACATACTAACAATTCTTTTTTTATCACTGGAAGTTTCATACGGGTAAACTCTGCATTCCATACTTCAACATTTAACTGCGCCAGAGAAACATCTCCAGTCGTAGAGATTTTGTTGTACATAAAATTACTTTCTGTATCGATCAATGCCACTACAATTTGCGGCTCTACTTTATACTTTTTAATGGCGTGGAATATATCGTTGGCAAATCTGTTACGTGAGTTTGTTTCCAGCTCCGGTTGAACGATGGAAATCATCTGAGCGATTAGCGGAGCCTCGTTGGGTATATAGACCTTATCGAAGTTCCCGAATTTTTCGTGATGGATTTTATGCTTGGCGATTTTGGCAGGTGGAGGAGTCGCACAGCCTTGAATTAGAGCAAGGACGGCCAGTACCAGCATGCACTTAGTGTAAAAAGTTTTCATTGAAAGACAGTTTACACCTTAAAGGGGGGTCATTAGCTTAGTTGAAAGAATTGCATGGAAGGTGTCCAGAAAATAGACAAAGGAATTGCCAATTTAAGAAGGTATATAAATAAATCGGCAGACTTAGAGAAGTACTACTAAAACTCCTCAAAGTCTGCCGACGCCTAAAATGCATTTAGGAAAGATAACTAACGAACTGATTTTTTGTCAGATCCGATTTTGTCATCCCTCTTCGGAGCATTTTTAGAAGCTAGGTCAGAATCTGCTCTGCCACCTTTAAGTGGTAGATCGATTTCTGGTCTTGTTGTAGTTGAAGCTGTTTTAGAAGGCATATCTGCTTTCTTTGGTTGCCCTGAAAAATTTTTATCTGTTCTGTTGTTTTCCATATAATCCTCCTTGGATTGTTTCTAA
The DNA here is from genome assembly GCA_014378525.1 of Bacteriovorax sp. Lineage (GTDB taxonomy): Bacteria > Bdellovibrionota > Bacteriovoracia > Bacteriovoracales > Bacteriovoracaceae > Bacteriovorax. The sequence continues at coordinate 78,925 of JACMNL010000004.1, read as the reverse complement.
TTATATAAAAGCACGATCGATGCCAAAAAATGCATACACATTTGAAGGTATTACCACCAATTTTTTTGAATGATGAGGCAGTTTAGTCAAATGCTGAGGCAATGATCCTTATAACAACATTTAATTCTTATTTTAGAAAAGAGGAGATTCTATATTGCAGTGTAGGGCTGATTCCTTCCGTCATCCAGTTGATGATGAGATTTTCGTCAATGAAAATGACTGTAGGTGTTCCAGAAACCTGAAACAATTTTGCGACAGAGCCATCAGCGTCGATACCAACATTAAAAAAATAATTTTCTTTCTTTATAGTTTCGCGGATTAATTTTTCATCTTCCTGACTTGAAATGGCCAGGACATCATTAGGAAAAATTTTTTTATCGAGAATCATCGTATTGATACGTTTCAATTCCACTTCGCAAGGGCCGCACCATGTTGCCCAAAAAACTACGATTATTTTTTTTGACTGTGAGCTTAGTTTAAATTCCTCTCCATTAACCATTTTAACGGAGAAGTCAGAGGCCTTTTGATCCTGATACTTAAAATGAGTAACGATAGAAGGCATTCGAAGATAAAGTGCGTATACCGCAATGGCAAAAAATAAAGTATTAAAAATTTTTCTCTTATTCATATCTTTACGCCGTTTTTTTATTAAGAAGGATCTGCTTATACACTAATAAAAAACTTATAATAAAGAAAGGGAAGCCTGGAATGATTGGAAGCAGAGATCCAAGTACTCCGAGAATAAAAAAGAAAATAGATCCGACAATTCTCAAGATATGAAAAAAGCGGTGCTCTTTATTATGGTCTTCCTGAAAAGATAGCCCGATGGAAAAATTAGCAATCAAAGATAATACCAGGTAAAAAAACAGCCTTGACCATCTTACCTTGAATGGATATTTTTCATTGAAGTCTCTGAGTTCAACTTTTTCACATCCTTCATAAACAATCTGTTCAATCTCATTATTTAAATATTCAGTAAATTCTTTCGAATAAATATCGACATTCATTTCCAGGTTCTGCTGGTAACTCGTATAGTTCAGATTGAAAGAACCGATGGTCGACCAGTCATTATCAACTGTAGCAAGTTTTCCATGCAAAACTGATTTTTTCCATTGATAAATCTCAACACCTCTTTTCAGGAAATAATTATATAAATACTCAGAAGCGAGAATATAACTTGGCCAGTCTGAATACTTTGGAAGTATCAGCCTGACTTTCACTCCACGTGCAGCAGCGTCCGTAAGCTGATTCATGAATTTTCTACGCGGAAAAAAATAAGAATTGATGATAGTAATCTGATGCTGGGCCTGAGTCGTCATTAAAGCATACTGTTTAGTAATTTTTGAGCGTCCATGGATCCAGTCATTGACTGATATGCCGATTTCATAACCCTGTTCAGAATGAATAAAATCCTTTGTGGTTGCAAATGGCAGATTTTTTTTGCACGCTTTTTTAAATATAACTTTGCAATAGTGAGCAAGAGCAACAGTTGATGGGCCGTGGATGTAGACCGCGAAATCCAGCTGGGGAATTTTCGATTCCGGCTGGCAGGCACAAAGAATATTAATACCACCGATAAATCCTTCTTTTTCATCGATCAATAGAATTTTATGGTGAAGCCTGCGCCCCCAGCGGTAAAGCCATTTTAAACCGATGCCGTTAAAGCGGCAGAACATTATCCCGCAATCCTTAAACCGTTGCTCAGCTTCCGGAGTCATGTTTCTCGAACCGATACTATCGATCAGAAGATAAATTTTTACGCCTCTTTTTGCCGCATAGATCAGCTCTGTCTGCACACGCTTGCCGAAAGAGTCCAGCTCAAAAATATAAGTCTGAAGATGAATGCTTTCACGAGCACTTCTGATGGCACTTAAATATTTTTCATAATAAGTTTCACCGTCTTTATAAAACTCAACATGGTTGTGATTTGTGACGGGAAATAAATGTTGTTTCATTAAATATTCACCTCACAAAAAATCGGCAGGTGATCAGAGAGATGCTGATCGTAAAAGACGACATTTGATTTGATGATTTCCATATTTTTTACATAAATCCGATCGAGGCATAAAATGGGAACTTTTGAAGGAAAAGTACGCGCAAAACTTCCATTGGAAAATTTATGAACTTCATGCATTCCCATAATCTCTTCGAAAACCTGAAATGATTTCTGGTTCCAGTCGTTGAAGTCACCCGCAACTATAAATGGAAGATTATCTTCTTTGCTTTTTTTAGAAATATACTCCTGAATTTTTCCATACTGTATTTTTCTTCCGGCGTGAAAAAGATTCAGGTGCAGGCAGACCGCATAGAAACCAATATCTTTTGGATGATCTTCACTTTTAGGGATTTTAATTTTACAGACCAGCATTCCACGTTTTTCCCAAGGATTTGTCGAAAGATCATAGTTCTCAAAAAACTCGATAGGATATTTGCTTAGAATAAGATTGCCATGATGGCCGTGATCGTAAAGAGCATTTTGTGCATACGAGAAGTGCGGCCACAATTCATCAGCGAAAAATTCAAATTGCGAATCGATCATTCCTTTTTCTTTATGCTTGTCATTTTTCCCCACGACTTCCTGAAGAAAAACAATTTCTGCTTCTGATGCATTGATAAGATCTTTCATCTCCTGCAGGCAGTAGTTTTTATTGTTCCAGTCAAAACCTTTGTGAATGTTGTAAGAAAGAATTTTTAAACGCATATCTAGTAGTACCCCTTAAAACGTAAGAGCAACATTCGCGCCACAAAATGGCGTCGTTATCATAATAGCAGCTGAATTAATGCCCCAATTCAATCAGGCACTTTGGTACAAAATTCCGCTACTGCCCCCCGATTTCAACCCAAAATGTTTGGTACGGGCATTGCAATTAGTGATTTCAATTAATACCTTTTTGCGAATAGCATAAGGGGCAACACACGGAGATCCATTATGTTTAAAACTTTAGTAACCCTGGCACTACTTACTTCTTCAGTGGCATCATATGCACAAATGTCATCTGAAGAAAAATCAAACGCTCAAACTAGACTTGAAGGAACTATGCCAAATCCAGGTCCGGTAAATGATAAAAGTTCATACAGAATACACATGGGTCTAACCGCGGGTGTATCAAATCCTAATGGAGATGCAGCAAGTTCACCAGAATACGGAATTAACGTTGGATTCCAACCATATGTACCTTTCGGTGTCGGAGCAGAACTCACAACTACAGAATTAGATAATACAAATCTTCAAAGAACTAACCTTCTTGCTCGCGGAACTTATAACTTCGGTGGAGATATCCCTGTATTAAGGAGTTCATACATTGGTGTAGTTACAGGGCCAATGTTCCAGTCACAAGGTGGAAATACTGAATGGTCTGTAGGGCCTACTGCTGGTTTCGACATTCCATTACAGGACAAACACAGTGATTTCCTGTCGCTAGGATTAACTGCTAAATACCTTTACACAACTAACGTACAGGACTCATTCTCTGCGGGTCTTGCTCTTAAATACTGGTACTAATATTTAATATAAAAATTACGGCGTCAGGCCTTAGTCGCTTGACGGCGTACTAACTTTTCGGATATCTCAAAGTCAATGAAAAATTCAAAAATACTAAAGACATTCATTCTGATTGCATATCTTGCTGTCCCTGCTATTTCATCCGCAAAATTAATTCAGATTCTTCATACTAATGATACACATTCATTTCTTGATAACTCAGACCACTCAACGACAAAAGGTGGCGCTGCCCGTTTAAAAGCAATGATCGATCAGTACAAAGCAGAAGCTTCTGCTGAAGGTGTTTCAACTCTCGTAGTTGATGCCGGAGATTTTCTTGAAGGAAACGTTTATTTCATGGCCGACGGAGGACGCAAGACTTTCGATGTCCACAACGAAATGGGATATGATATCGGAACTCTCGGCAACCACGACTACCAGATGGGATCGACTGAGCTAGATAAACTTCTCGGGGAAATGGACTTAAAGTTTTCGCTGATCGTAGCAAACATAGACGCAGGTTCTCAGTACAAAAACATCAAAGATAAAATTAAACCTTATAAAGAAATCGTCATCGATGGAATTAAAATCGGAATTCTGGGTTTAACGACAGATGAAATTCTTTATAAGTGGCGCCTTCAAAGTGGAGCTATCTCAAACCCGATCTTAGCTGCTCAGAAATATGAAACTGGATTAAGCGCAAGAAACGATTTCGTCATTGCACTTACACACATCGGTGTTCTTAAAGATATAAAACTTGCAGAAAAAACTAAGTACATCGATTTAATTATCGGTGGGCATTCGCACACTGCTCTTTATGAACCCACATACGCTATCAACAAACAAAAGAATGTTGTTCCTATCGTACAAGCGGGAATGCACACTGAGTATTTAGGGCGTTTAGTTCTGGATCTGGAAAAAGGAAAACCTTTAAAGATTGCAAGCTACGAATTGATTCCTGTAAAAACTGAAGAAGGCAGAGTTGACCCCAACATTGCTGACCTGGTGAAGTCTGCTGATATTGAATTAGATAACTACTACGGAGCAAACTGGCTCAATGAAAAAGTAGGATTCTCAGACCTACAGGCAAATGATGCTCTTGGTACACGCAAATGGGCCTACTTCATTGCAGATACGATGAAGGAAAAAGCTGAAGCTGACATTGCGATTCACTCTCCTGATATGAGTGGATCGAATTACCCGGTTGGCGATATTACACGCAGATCTATTTTAAATTCAATTCCAAGAGTTTTTGAAGTAGAGCAAAAATTCGGCTGGGATATTTATACAACACATATTAAAGGTGCCTGGCTTCGTATGACTATGGATGCTTTATCATATGTAGGGCAACCCTTGACGTTTTCTGGAATTAAAATGGACTACGAACGAGGACCACTTGGCTTCAAACTTAGAAACTTCACTGTTAACGGAAAAAAAGTTAATCCATTCAAGACTTATACTGTGGCCTTCACTGAAGGAATTATCAGAGGAGCTCAAGGGGTAGATCCAAGAACGATCGCTATTCTTAGAAATCCAAAGAATACAAATTTTAAAATTTGGGCCGCATTAGAAGAAAAAATCAAGAAAACAAATTCAATTAACAGAATTTGTGAAGAAGGCGAAGATCACGCAATACTTTATCCCAATAAGTGAAGCGAGAGCTTTACAGAAAAGGCCCTCGTTTGAGGGCCTTTTTATTAGTGTAGTAAGTAGGGTTCTTCATATCCTTCTTTCAAAAAATACAATTCATTTTTACCGGCCTTAATAGCAGTCACTGTTACACCAGAGCCTTTTGCTTCTTCAAAAATCGTTTCATAAACCTGAGTTGTGTCTTCCTGATTTTCCGAACCGGCAAAAAGAATTCTTCCATGCCCTCTAAGGGCCATGTCTTTTAAAACTTTTTTAGCAAGACTTGTTTCATTGGAAAAATTCGCTGACAGTCCAGTATTGATCACCATCGCTTCTACAGGTCGTCCTGTCGCGATAATACGACTGTAGAGCTGTTCCACGCCTTCAGTCGTAGAAAGATCAAGCTGGAAACTTACAGCATCCACACCGAGTTCTTTAAAGTCCTGCGCTTCTTCTACTACTGAAGGATTTGAAGCTGCGAGAATAAGATCATATCCACGTTCAGCAAATTGTTTTGCTAAATCATATCCATCCATATTAAAATTACTGGCGACCACTGCTAGTGGTTTTTCACTTGTCAAATAAGATTCATTTCTCATTTAAGTACCCTCCATTATGGAAACCTTGCTATTGCTGTTTTTTTGATCTTTCTCTTTTTCTCAGGAACTGACTCCTTCACAGGCCAGTCAGTTTCTACAATGTGTTTTGTTTTGCCTTTAGGAGCAAGATCATCGTCTTTAAACTCGGTTATATTCTTTGGATTGGTCTTAATAGGTTGTTTCGTGTTTTGAATCATAAATATCCTTCATGAATAATTGATTGGTCTTAATGTTATGATGAGCAAAAAAAAGGCCACTTTTGCAAGTGGCCTCTATATCAATAATTAGGGATCAAAAGTTAATTTGCACAGATGGTGTATTGATATGTTTATCCAAGTCTTGCGTCCCTTATAAAACTTTAGTTGATTGATTTTGAAATTGCTTCGTTCATTGCTACAGTTGAAGTTGATGTTAAGTATCCATGAGCAAAAGCAGACGAAATAGTCAAAGCCGTTATGAAGGCCACGAGTGCACAAAATAAGTTAGACTTTAACATTTAATTTTTTCCTCTACTTTTGCTGATGCATACTTCTCAGCGATCTTCTTAAAAAAGCCGCCCCGTGAGGGACGGCTTCTAACTGCATTTTAGGAATCAAGGTTACTATCGAGTTGAAGAGTGGATGAAGCTTTACGCCTCCCATATTCTGCCTGCCTTAGAGTTGAACTTTCGTTCGCTCGCATGTTGCCGGCATATCTTCGTCTTTCATTGGTCTTGTGCAAAAGCTATCGCAATTCATTTTTCGCTTTTGCCTTACGTTCCTACAAATATTAAATGCATCTCGTGTGCCAATTTTTTTGTCGGTCTAAAAAACTGAAATCACATTCCAGAAATAATATTTGTGGCAAACTTCCACAAAATTTTGCCCCGTAATCCCGATTTATTTAGTCTGTTTCATTATAAAAAAAGGTCATTTCTAAGATGACCTTTAGTTGATGGTTGAATGAGGAGAACGTGCGTTAATATTCTAAGGAAAAAAATGATCTAGAAACATATCCTGAACCAGGAATTCAAATTTAAATTCTTCTTCGCAATTTTCAAATTTTGAATTTGCTCGAATATGTACCTCAGGAGTGTGCTCTTCAAGAGTTTCGAATAGTCCTTTTTCTTGTGTTGTATTCTCGCTCATAAATCACTCCTTTAAATTGTCGTTTCAGTTGTTAATTATAGAGAGAGCAAATTAGATACCAAATGTAAGAAACTGCACTTAAAGTGAAATATTTTGCTCTGCCCTTAGACCTGAAATACAAAGGGCCGCTGATGAGACGGCCCCAAATCGTATGATGGGATCAAATCATCAAACACTTATGATGATTTGCCAGAGAAAAAATGTATTAGAAGATTTCTCTTAACCAGACTAAATGCATTGAGTATGCCATTAAAAAGTGAAGTGAAATGTTTGAAACTCCGTTCCTGACATTTTTACTCGAGGCAGAATTCCAAGATTTTTGCCTCGCGACACCTAATGTGGGACAGTGAGTTTCATTGGGTCAAGTAAGTCTTTGATCTGCTCCTCTGACAATAATTTCTGTTCTCGCACAAGCTCAATAACAGTCTTTTTAGACTTCAATGACTCTTTGGTAAGCTCAGCTGCTTTAGCGTAACCAATGACCGGATTCAAGGCCGTGACGATTTGAGATGTCTGACTAGCGTACTTCTCACACACTTCCACATTCGCATTTATTCCGCTGATACAAAGCTCTCGCATTACTTTAAGCGCATTGGTCAGAATGTGAGTTGATTCAAGAGCGAGCTGTGCCATTACTGGCATCATAACATTGAGTTCAAGTTGTCCTGCGGAAACAGCAAAGGCCATCGCTGTATCGTTGCCGAGTACTTTAAAAAAAACCTGATTACTCATTTCAAGAATCGAAGGATTTATTTTTCCGGGCATGATGCTAGAGCCGGGTTGAGAAGAGGGTAATACAATTTCACCAAACCCGTTTGCAGGTCCCGAACTAAGAAGTCGCAAATCATTGCATACTCTCGTGAGTTCAATGGCGATTGATCTCATTGCATTTGAATAAACCATCATAGGCAATTGCGACTGCATCGACTTGCACATATTATTTGAAAGAAACAAATCATTATCATTAAAAAAAGTTTTCAATTCATCAAGGATGGCGTCTCTGTATCCATGAGGAACATTAATTCCTGTTCCCACTGCAGATCCGCCAATACCAAGTTCACGCAGATAATCCTGTGCCTGAATGACCAGCACTGTAAGATCTTCAATAATCTTTTGATAGGCCTGGAATTCCTGCCCTAGACGAATGGGTGTGGCATCCTGCAAATGAGTGCGTCCGGATTTTATGACCTGGTCAAATTCCTGTGCTTTACTTTTAAAAGCATTGCCGAGTTTTTGCAGTTCAATCACCAGATCTTTTGACAACGTAAGGGTCGCAAGTCTCATGGCCGTAGGATATGTATCATTGGTACTTTGAGACATATTCACATCGTCGTTCGGATTGATGTGATCATAGGTTCCGAGCCCGCCCCCCAGTAAAACATTCGCTTTATTGGCGATCACTTCATTTGCATTCATATTTTGGGAAGTACCAGCCCCGGCCTGGTATGCATCGACGATAAAATGTTTCTCAAAATCATCTGATAATAATTCATCTACAGCAGTGGAAATCGCTTCAGATTTTTCAGAACTTAAGGCACCCGTTTCAGTATTGGCAATGGCCGCAGCTTTTTTTAATAATAAAAAAGTTTTTATCATCTGTGTGTGAACCTGAGTTCCACTAATCGGAAAATTTTTTGAAGCGCGATAGGACTGGATGCCATAAAAAACATCGTCGGGGATAGAAAGTTCACCGATACCATCTTTTTCAATGCGCATAAATTTTTCCTTGAATTTTATTGATTATTTTTTGTGGATGGCAGGTATAAAAAAAGCGCGGAATACAGACGAGTTCTCATCGTGGTCTTCTGCGCTTCTAGAATTTTTGATCATTCAATTTTATTACCATATACCTCTTACTTATTACTTCGATTTACGTTCAGGTGAAAAATGTCCAAATTCTGCTTTAGGGATTATGATATCAAAACTATTTCTCCACTGTGTTGGTAAACTAGGACAATGCATTCCATTTTTCTTCACTGCCGGAGTTTTCACAGGTTGTTTTTCTTTTTTATCTGAAATGATATCTCTATTGATTCTCATTCCAGTATTCAACGCCGTTTTTGGTTCAATTGGCGGTCTTCTCGCCGCAAAAAAAGCTGCTTCAAGTTCTTTATCCAAACCTATGACTGCTGATACAGTGGGTGGATTCTCTTCGTTATTGCTATCATTCTCTACTATGTAAAAGGCCATTCTTCTTTGTTTCGCTCTGTAGTATTCTGTTCTTTCTGGCGACATGTAATCCTCCTTAATCTTGAATGTCGTTGTTAATAATTCGTTACTCAATTTATCGTTCATCAGTCGTACTTGTGCTGTTCTTAGATAATTGCTTAGAGTGTTTAACATTAGACTGATTATTTGTTTCATCACTAAGCCCTTTTGGAATTGTCATACATCTTGTTGTGTTCAAAGCCAATTTATACCTAAGCTTTAATACACATCATGTGCCTTACACTTCCTGCAGATTTCTCTGTACTAGAACAACTACACGTTTTTTTTAACCGCTCCAGCGTGATTAACTTTTTCTTTGTTAATCGATGAAGGTGAACTTTTTGTTTTTGCCGGTTCACTTGGTCTTGCATTTGGCTGCTTTGTATCCTGATATTCAATTTCAGTTTCAAACTCAGCACTCTTATTTTTATCAGTTAAATTTTTTTTAATTTGTTGTGACATATAAACTTCCTTATTCTTACTCAAGATATATAAAGCATCTTCTGTGCCAGTTTTTTGTCGGTATAAATTATTGAATTTAACAATTATCAGAGGAAGTTGGGGCATACATTTCTAAAATCTGAGGCAAAAAGCCTTTAGCAAGAATGACAAACTGTTATGATAGAGTAAAAAAGTGCAGCATTTATTTTGGCTTTTAAAATGAAGTCTATCACTCGTAAAGATTAAAATCGTGCTGCACATACAGGGGAAATAAAGGCAGATCATTTGTAAAAAGGAGTGAATTGTCTTCTTCATCATTCGCTTTCATCAACCATTCGGCAGAGGACAGTGTCCAGTGAGAGAAAACAAGATTAAGCAAGGATAAGAAGAAAAGGATCCCTCTTGGAGCAATCTCTAATACCGCATTGATTAACTGTAAGGCACCTTTGAACAAAGCTGCAGTCATTCTTGTGACCACAGCTAAGAATAAAACGAGTCCGAATAAAAAAGTTGGGAGTTTATTTGTTGAACCCGTTTTACATAAATATGGTTTTTCAGTTTTCGAGAATGCAGTGAAGAGAGCAGCCGGAGCTGCCAACGACACTGCATTAACACCGACACCAAAGATGTTGGCGGTACGAAGGACTGATGTTTTTTGAGTTTTATTTAAGCTAATCAAAATTCTTTTTCTTTAAATTGCAACGCCGGGGTTTTCACCCCAGCGTATAGCATTAGTTAACTATTTACGAGAACCAACATCGCGTTTTCCAGCGATTCCTGACTTATCTTTTGGGTCAGTTTGTTTCATGTTTCCAGTTCTTGATGAGTCTGCAGATCTGTCTGATGCAGCTCCAGCTTTTTTATCAAGATCTTGTGACATTGGTTTTTTTCCAGATGAAAAGTTTTTTTTGTCTTGTACCATAAATCCTCCATGGTTTAATTACCTGTGCAAAAACTAAAGCATGATCCATGCCAAGGATTTTGTATGTTATTGCACTTTTTTTAAAGCAATTGAGGCAAATTGGTGAGAGTCTTGTGGCGAAAAAGGTGAGAGAAGTAATTTCCCCAAGAATTATTTTTCATTGGCTAAGTTATTCACATTAGTTGATTGTTTTAGTTAGTAATAATATTAAAAAAGGATGCGTATGAAAATTCTATTGTTTGCAGGAAGCTTGAGAAAAGATTCTTTGAATAAAAAAATTGTAAGGTTTACGGACAAACTTTTAAAGAGCAATACTGAAGTGCAAACAATAGTAGTCGATCTGCAGACTCTAAATATTCCTGTCTACGACGCTGATATTGAATCAAAAGGAATTCCTGAAGGAGTGATGACTCTTGCTAAACATGTGGCAGAAGCTCAGGCCTTGATTATTTCTTCACCTGAGTACAATGGCTCGATGTCGAGTCCTTTAAAAAATACTCTGGACTGGCTGTCGCGAGTGAAGCCACTTCCAATTACAAAAAAACCTATCCTGATGTTAGGAGCATCTCCTGGGGCATTAGGTGCTACACGAGGTCTAGCTCACGCTAGACAACCAATAGAAACTTTGGGAAATTTTCTTTATCCGGAGCCGATGGGATTCATGCATGCCGACCAGGCCTTTGATGAAGTAGAAAATCTAAAGGACCCGGCCCAGGTTTCAAAGTTACAAAAGCTGGTTAACTCCTTTATTGATTACGCTGGAAAACTGCAATAAGCATTCTGTAATTTTTACAATCGACATTGGCAATTCATAATTTATGTTAAAAGCGTCTCCAACAACTATTGATACAATATTTTTTGGAGACAAACATGAAAGCAATCCTTTTTACATTCGTTACTCTTTTCTCAATCAACGCTATGGCCGATCAGTGTCAGGCAATTTCTCGTCAAGAAGGAGAGAGAGCTCTTCTATTATTACAAACGAACGCAAAAATTATTGAATTTTGTGAGCCATGTTTAACTGGCCTTCCGAAATCAGGAATTCACTCAGTAGTAGAAACAGCAACACTAGAAACTGTTAAACTTGGGAATGAAACATATACAGAAGTAAAAGTTAACGATTCAGTACTAGATCTTGCTTACACATTCGTTCAAGTAGCACCTAATCGTTTTGTGAACGTTGCTAAAGCAATCAGTTGTGAAACTCTTGATGAGTCTTCAGTATCAAGTGTTATTAATACGAACTTAAAAACTATTAAGTAATCTAATATCTATAAGCGGGTTCCACTGTGATCATTTGATCTGGTGGAACCCTTTTTAGTTTGGTATAAAGACTTTATGACGACAAAAATTCTGCGCGGACAAGCGCTTACCTTTAAAGCAGACCCTTTTCTTGTAGGGGACGATCAATCTTTTCAATATGAGAGTGACGCTCTGGTTATGATTGAAGACGGAAAAATTAAATCCTTTGGAAGTTATGCTTCATTAAAAGATTCCATTCCTGAGGGAAGCGAAGTCACGGATTATAAAAACTCGCTGATCATTCCGGGATTCGTCGACACTCACGTGCATTACCCGCAGACCGAAATTATCGGCGCCTATGGCAAGCAGTTACTAGACTGGCTCAATAATTATACTTTTGTGGCCGAGCAGAAATTTGCGGATAAAAATCATGCGACAGAAGTGGCAAAAGTTTTCATCAAAGAAAGTTTGCGCTCTGGTACAACAACGTCACTGGTTTTCGGAACTGTTCACGAACATTCTGTCGACGCTCTCTTTGAAGAAGCAGAAAAATTAAACCTGAGAATGGTCGCCGGTAAAGTGTTGATGGATAGAAATGCTCCGCCTGCTTTACTTGATACTGCTCAAAAAGGTTACGACGAATCAAAAGCATTAATAAAAAGATGGCACGGCAAAGGAAGACTTTCTTATGCCATCACTCCAAGATTTGCACCGACATCAACGCCTGAACAATTAAAGATGGCAGGAGAGTTGTGGAAAGAGCATCCTGGAACTTACGTGCAAACTCATATCTCTGAAAATCTGGGAGAAATTGCATGGGTAAAAGAATTATTTCCTGAGCGCTCTGATTATCTCGACGTTTATGATCATTACGGACTTTTAGGTGAAAGATCACTTTACGCTCACGGAGTTCATTTAACAGAATCAGAATGGGCCCGCATGCATAAATGCGGAGCTGCAGTCTGCCATTGTTCAACTTCAAACCAGTTTTTAGGAAGCGGATTATTTTCATTCGAAAAAGCAAAAGACAAAACGCGTCCAGTGAAAACAGGACTCGGAACAGACATAGGTGCAGGAACAAGTTTTTCTCATCTGCAGACGATGAACGAGTCCTATAAGATCGGCCAGCTCAGCGGTTACTCACTTTCATCTTTGAAAGCTTTTTATCTGGCAACAAAAGGCGGAGCAGAGTCGCTTTACATGGAAGATAAAGTAGGATCGATTGCACCTGGAATGGAAGCAGACCTAGTGGTTCTCGATTTGAAATCAACACCATTGATGGATTTCAGAATGGGTTTCTGCAAAGATATCAATGAAGTGCTTTTTATTCTCATGACACTTGGTGATGACCGCGCGACAGAATCAGTTTATGTGGCCGGTGAAAAAGTTTATGGAAAATAATCCATCTCGCGAAGTCCTTTGCGCAGATGCACTCGTATGGCTTGAGTCGCAGTCAAAAGAATCACTCGCTGGATCTTCACTTGTCGCTTCAATGCCCGACATTTCTGAATTTAACAATTACACATTAGAGCAATGGAAAGAATGGTTCACGAACACGGCCTCATTAATTATGTCACGTACTCCGGATGATGGTGTCGTTGTTTTTTATCAGTCAGATATTAAGTATGAAGGCACGTGGGTTGATAAAGCTTATCTGGTTCAAAAAGCAGCAGAACAAAATGACCTCGCACTTTTGTGGCATAAAATAGTCTGCAGAGTAGATCCCGGTGTTGTTACATTCGGAAAACCTGCATACTCACATATACTTTGTTTTTCAAAAAATATCCGCCTTCACGATATGAGCAGATCAACTCCCGATGTGATTCCCGAACTGGGAGAAAAAACATGGGTGAGAGGAATGGGCCTTGAAAACTGTTTAATGATTGCCAACTTCATTGCCACACAAACAAAATCGAAGAAGGTTGTACATCCATTCTGTGGAGAAGGCAGCCTTCTGGCAGCAGCAGAAAAGAAAGGGCTCAACAGTTTAGGGATTGAAAGAAGTCCGAAACGTGCAGATAAAGCACGTCGGCTTAAGATCTCAGATGATTTGAAATCCTGGATTTATTATTAATTAATAGACTACACCTTCTAGGCAAACTGTGATCAAAAACTTTATTAATTCATTCAGGTTTATTCATGCCCTTAAAGTTCGCGACAGTGACAATGGTCTAGATGAGCTCATTGCTCTAGCTTCAGAAGAAAGAGGAATTCTTTACAAGCTACTTCAACAGCTCTACCCTGAGCAGGTATCTTCCAAAAAATCTCAAAAGCAATTATTGAGCAATCGCAAGGTCATTTTTTTGATAGAAAAAGAACTTCAAATAAATTTTGATGAACATTTTAGCTATTTAAGTAATTCGATATTTGCAGCTTCTATTGGCCAGCTTCACAAGGCCCAGCTTAAAAATGGCGATCTAGTCGCCATAAAAATTCAATACCCAGAAGTCCGCCAAACCATTCTGAATCAGATTAGAATGCTTAAGCTCGCTGCCTTAAGCTCAAAATTAAGCCCTATAGCAAAATGGAATATTGAAGCCTCTAATCATGTTAGTCAGATTGAAAAAAGACTCCATGAAGAGCTAGATTACTTATATAAGAAAGACCATATTTCACAACGCCATTTTGTAGTTTAAAACCTAAAAAAGACACAAAAAAGTGGGCGATAGCCCTTCCTTGAATTAATAAGGGCGTCCCCGAGTTCGAATTATTTTTTTAGTTACAGTGTTAATTCTTCCTATCGTCTAACCAACAGTTTTAATCATCCATCTCTTCCTTGTTTTAGATTAACTTCGAAGAAAGAATGCAAAGAATAAGCCGAGAAAGTTTTTCCAGATGTGGTTCCAACACCCTTTTTTGGCTTCATACGAAGAGATCATATATTTTTTAAAATATATCCTTTGCCGTATAGAGCTTGGATAGTGAGATTTGATTCTTTTAGCTTTCGTCGAAGGGACAAGATATGTGGATCAATTAATCGAGGCGAAACTGTTTGTTTTTCCCACACCCATTCGACTATATTTTCACGATTAACAAGATTGTTATAATTATTAGCTAGAAAATGAAAAAGTTTTAATTCAATAGCACTAAGTGGAATTTTTAAATTATCTATTAGCACTTCTTGATTTCTAAATTCAATTTTTAATTTTCCAGCTGAAACAAGTTGAGCAGTTGGCTTAATTACTGATTTTTTAATTTGAGATTTTTGAGATTCATTTTCAATTAAAGCAGAACTTCGTTGGATTCTTCTTTGAATTCTCGCAAGTAATTCATCACTATTAAACGGTTTAGAAATAAAATCATCAACCCCTAATCCGAATAATTTTGTTCTGTCTTCAGAATTATTTAAACCGGTTATAATCATAATGGGTACATCTGAAAATTCATCATCTTCTCGCAAAGCTTTACAAACTTGAAAGCCATCCAGTTCAGGCATTATTAAATCTAAGAGAATTAAATCTGGAGGATTACGAATAGCTTTTTTTAAACCATCGATTCCATTAACGGCTAAAGAGACGTCATAGAAATCTTCTAACAATATATTTAAAATTTCTCGAATTCCTTTATCATCTTCGATAATTAATATTTTATATTTATTCATTCTATTATTTTATGTTTAATCTTAATTTTTATCAATCTATGGTTGTTGGTGCAATTTTTTGATTAAGCAAAAAAAGAACTATTAATAATTATTAACTTAAAACATCTTCCTTCTTTATTAACTATAGTCATTTTAAATATGCGCTAATGACGATGGTTTCACATTCTTTAGATTCTTTGAATTCTTTGAATTCTTTGAATTGGTCCCTGGCCTTGCTATTTCAGCAACCTTTAGGGTGGTTGCCGTAAAAAAGGGGCTATTAATGGTGAAAACTTTAGTAATTAAAGAATTCGGTGCTTTCTTTAAATATTCAAAAGAATTCATAGATTTCAGGATGTTTTGCACTTTTGTTTTGGCGTAAGTATCCGATTGGTCGTAGGGGGAGGAATTGGTGACTCGATGCGTGTTAAGATAAAAGAAGATCCAGACGACAAGAAGACATTAAATCTTTAGAAAGTGGAGAAAGTGAAATGAATACTGTAGACTTAAAGAATCAACTATCATCTAAGTTTTTACTAAGTTTAGTTCTTTTAAGTTTTATTTCAAATTCAAACGCTCAATCAACTACGGCGACACTGACTATCTCTGCTTATATAAGTGAGTTGATATCGATCTCGATTACTCCAGTTGGGAACTATAGTAACTTGAATGTTAATAGCACACAAATCGATGTTCCAGTTGCAACCATTTATGAATCTTCTAATTCTACTAATGGATATTTAATAAAAGCTCGCTCAGTTAATAATGGAAAAATTCAAAATACTAAAAGTGCAGATAATGTTCCTTATATGCTTCGTTATGGAAATGGTGGAGCTGTTCAATTAACCAGCAACGATCAAGTTATGCGTGAACAAAATATTGGCGGAACATATAATGCTGTTAATAAAGATGTAACTATAAGCTTTCAAGGAATACCAGCTACTAATTTAAAATCTGGTGCATATAACGATGTAATAACTTTTACTATAGAGAGTAAATAAGCAATTTCCTGAGGAGGAAGTGTTATGAAAACAAAACTATTAGCAATTTTAGCCTTATCTTTTTTAAGTTTTCAATCTACCAGTTTTGCAGTGACTGCTAATGCAAATTTAGCTTTAACTGGTACAATTACGGATTCAGTGAGTATCGCCGTTACTCCTTCAGGTAATTATAATAACCTTACGCTAACAACAACAGCCGTCGATTCCGTTGTGGCAAGTGTTGCTGAATCTAGTAACTCAACAGCTGGTTACTTAATCCTTGCGAGATCTGCTAATGCTAGTAAATTAGTCCACTCAACAGATGCAACTCAGACTGTTGGATATACTATGAAGTATGCAGGTGGAACTGCGGTCACATTAACAGCAACAGATCAAACTGTTAAAACACAAGCGACGGGTGGAGTATATTCGGCCGTAGCATCAGCTGTTTCTATCAGTTATACAGGTGTAACCGCTGCCTCAAAAAGAGCTGGTTCATATACTGATACAATTACTTTCACTGTTCAAAGTCAATGATTTTTAGGGAATGTCTGTGATAACAAAATTCATCCTACGCTCAGTTTTGTAGAATTGTTTTGAATTATTGATTTGAAGATTATTTTGTGAATTGCTAGTAGGTTTAGGGCCAATAATTTTATTACTGATTCGTTGGGGACTTATACCGTGATTGTGTAGATAGCTTATAATATAATTAAGCCTTTTCTCTTCAAGCTTTGAATTATAAGCATCGCCTCCAATCGGATCACTGTGAACTTCTAGG
Source organism: Bacteriovorax sp. (assembly GCA_014378525.1). GTDB lineage: Bacteria > Bdellovibrionota > Bacteriovoracia > Bacteriovoracales > Bacteriovoracaceae > Bacteriovorax. The sequence goes on along the minus strand of JACMNL010000004.1, from coordinate 61,935 downwards.
GCAAAAGAAATTTTTGGATTTGCCTTTAGAAATAGAATGTTTTTGTCTAATATCTCTCTTTGCTCTTTGACTATTTTATGTTTTTTATATTCAAAAAATATACTTTGTAGATCGCCAGCAGTAAAAAGATCAGATTCGCCATTTAATAATAATTTTGCTGGAGCTCTCAATAGAGTTACAGTGTTCGATATATCTGTTAATGCATTATTTAAATCAGGTTTTTCTTGAGAGGTTGATTTTTTAGTTTGATTAACTTTGTCTGGAGGTGCAACTAGGTCCTGAGGAGTAACTGAGTGAATTATGATATTGACCCTTCTTTCATTTTTAAAGTCTACTTCTGATATCTCAGAAGCCTTAGACTTTGAACCAACTGGCTTAATTAAAATTCTCTCCGACTTAATTCCCTTAGAAACTAGATAGCTTTTTATATACAGACCTCGTTCCTTAGATAAGCGGAGGTTGTATTCGTTGCCTCCTGTAGGGTCACAATAAGCTTCTAGTATGATGCTAACGTCAGGATTATCAGATAGAATTTGGACATTTTGATCGAGAAAACGTGATTGAAGTTCGTTAGTTTTAGATTTTTTGTATTCGAAGTAAATACTTTGAAGACCTCCAGCAGAGTTTGTGTCTGATTCACCATTGACTACAAAACGAGGTGCAGGATTTATTTTGATTGATGGTTTATTTACAATTAAAGCTTCATTCGTGACAAATTCACAAGCACAGCTGCTAGTTAAAACGAATGAAACAAATATTAAGATACTTGAAAAATTAACTTTGTTTCTATTAGGATAGTCCATATAATATATATATCTACTTTTTAAGTTTCTTAGGATGATAAAAATGATTAAACATTTCATATTTCCACTACTGCTACTTGTTTCCATCAAAGCCGAAGCTCATTTTGAATTTTCTCCTATATCAATATCTCTTACAACAACCGGCAAAAGCTCTCACTCTATTGCCCAAGTTATCAACCGAAGTAATGAAGCAGTTCCAATCATCGTAAAAGTGACTCAAAGGAAGCTCTTAGAAAATGGTCAAGAGGATCGCCCTGACACTTCTGAAGTCACTGCATTTCCAAATCAATTTCTTCTCTCTCCTAAAGAAACAAAAACAATCAAAATATCTTGGCAAGGTGAAGAAAAAATAGCAACCGAGCAAGCATATCGGATAATCGTCGAAGAAGTTCCCATAGTATTTACTGCTAAAAATCAAGATAGGGGAGCCGTTCGCATAATGATTAATTATGTTGGCTCAATTTATGTAAATTCTGATGCCACAGAGCCTAATTTAAAATTAGAAAAAGTAGAATCTTTAAGCGAAGATAAGAAGAAGTTATCTCTCTTGTTCAGTAATGATGGAAGTGCCCATGCTATTTTAAAATCTCCATCAATTGAACTAATTGCAAAATCTGTTGGTAATTTAGCCGAGAAAAAAATTACCTTGGATAAAACTCAACTTGTTTTAGTTGAGGGAAAAAATGTTTTAGCTAAATCAAAATTAAGAATTAATATAGTTCGTCCTCAAGATCTTCAAGGATATGACAGTTTTGAGTGGAAATTTTCTTATGATAAATAAATAAGGAATCCTCTATGAAAACACTCTCTACAATTTTTCTTTTCTTACTGAGTTTTTTATACTTGAACAATGCTTATGCATCTACCGACACCCTAACAGTCACCGGTTCTGGTAATACAGGGATTGATATTACTACAACTAAAACAAACTTAAGTGTTTCAAGTTTTACTCTTAAAAATTCAAGTGGAACAAATCAAAACTTTCAAGTCTCGATGACAAGTCAAAACGGTGGATTAAAAAATTCAAATGCGGCTACTAAAGGTGGGGTTTCGGCTACTTATTTAAAAGGCTTCACTATGTCATTCACTATATCAGCTGGATCTGCACTAGTTAATTCAGGGCCTTTAGATACAACTACGATTGGGACAACAAAAACCTTATTCTTTACTGCAACTGAAGGTGGATCACCTGGCTTGACTGGTTCATTAAAATTTTCCATTACCGGGACTCCCGCAGCTCAACTCTATAGTGGGACCTACACTGATGTCTTAACTTTTGAAGCAAAGAATTTAACTACCACTATAAATCCTCTGGTAACAAAGACCTTAATTATTAGTGCTGCAGTTATCAACGATACAATAACTTTAACAATTACCCCGACAGCTTCAGCTTCCAACCTACCGTTAACATCTACCCAATCAGCTTTAAATGTAGGCTCAGTTAATATTACAGCCAACTGTCAAAATGGATATTTGCTCATGGCCAGCAGTACCAACTCTGGTAATTTAGTTAATACCAGCGTGGCTACACCGGGTGCAAATGATAAAATTTCTTATAGCTTAAGTTTTGCGGCAACACCCCTTACATTAACCACAACACCAACAACTTTCAGTACAGTTTCTAACGCTACAATGTACTCGAGTTCATCTTTTCTCGGAAATCTTACGATGGGATATTCGGGAGTTAATAATGGCAGTAAAACGGCCGGCAGCTATCAAGATGTAATTACTTTTACTTTACAGTCCCAATAAAATTTTGTTTTTGAGGATAAATGGATTTATTCACTAAGAAAATTTATAAATTATTATTTTTCATCTTGCTAGTGATTAATTCAATTTCTTTATCAGTTGCTGAAACAAAAAATACTATCGCACAATTTCAAACATTGTCGGCTCAAAGAATGACTTTATCTTTTTATAGTAATCAATTATATTTGGGAGAATTCAATGCTTTTGTTACTTCAGATGGAAAAATCCAATCTATTGATAGAAAATCTTTTCAAAAATTAATGGAGAAATTTTTAGTAAAAGAAAAATATGATGAATTTGTATTTAAGTATGAACAACTAGTATTGTTAAATAATGAACAAATATTAGACTTTGGTTTGGATCAACATTTTGACAGTAATAATTTTAAATTAGATGTCAGAGCTCCAGATTCTTTCTTAAATCCAAACCATGTTTCCATCACAGATCGCACCGTCGATCAAAATGAAGTTAATGTTTATCCATCATTTTTTTCTTCATTTGTTAATTATTCTTTTAATGGGCGCTATGTAAAAGAGCAAATTGAAGTTGATAAAAAATCGCATCTTTCTGGTGTGCTTGACCCTGTGGTGAATATTGATGGTAATGTGCTAGAAAGTCATCACACCTTAAATGAAAATGGAACATGGACTCGCAGTGGTTCTAAAGTGACTAAAGATGTTATAGCAAGTAATTTACGTCTAAGTTTTGGGGATTTAAATTATTTTCCTAGAACATTTCAAACACCTTATCAATATTTAGGTTTTAGTGTAGCTAGTGCATTTGATATTTCTCCTATGAATATTAATACTCCAACTGGTGAAAGAGAAATTTTTTTAGAAAGCCCATCTATTGTAGAAATTTTTATCAACGGTTTTCTCATTCAAACAATAAATTTAGAAGCTGGTAAGCATGTATTAGAGGAAATACCTGTATCACAGGGAATAAACCATGTAGCCTTAAGAATCACAGATAATGCTGGAAGGATTAAGTTTGTCTATTTTAAGCACACCGGTAGTGAATCAATGCTTAAAAAAGGTTTAAGTAATTTTTCCTACGAAGTGGGGTCAATAAGTAAATTTCAAACTGATAAAATCAAGTACGAAAAAGACTCTATAGCAAGCTTCTATCATCGCTATGGAGTAAGTAATTATTGGACTACTGGGATTAATTCTCAATTAATGAACAAAAAAAGAATTTTGGGAGTTGAAAATCAATTTGGAACTGACCGTGGATTATTCATTCATAATTTATCATTATCAAACATAAATCAGAATGGATCAGGAGTAGCATCTAAATTCAGTTATATTTGGACTTGCCCTTGTGGTGTCGATGATCAAATAAAACGCTTAACTTTCAGTTATGAATATCAATCACCAAAGTTTTTATCAAATATTGTAATTCCAACATTTGTACAAGATGGATTACGACACAACGTAGACATGACCTATAACCAAAAATTAAGTGATTCACTTGCAGGAATCATTCAAGGACGTCTTTCAACTCTAGATTTTAAAAATTTTATGACTTCACAGTATAGCGCTGGCTTAAACTATAGAATTGCAAACAATCTCTTTTCTAATTTCTATTGGACAAATACTATTACTAAGAATTCAGTTTCTTCAAGTAAAAGTGAATCCATATTGTTACAATTAAATTATAATTTTGATTCTGGAAAAAAGAGTTTAAATACAACGTTTAATCGAACTAACGACTTAAATAATATTCAAAGTGAATTTTCTTACAATGAAAACAAAGCCGTTAATAATAGAATTTATTCTGCAAGATTAAGCGGAGATCGCAACAATAAAAATGCGTTCGTAGGAAGTTATTTAAATACTCAATACAATGAGTTTTCTGCTAATTTTGCTTATGATAATGCCACAAAAAGAAAAGAAATTAATATTAATCCTTCTGGATCATTAACTTTTATTGATAATAAATTTAGCTTGGGGCAAAGAATTCAACAATCTTTTATTGTTGTAGATAATGAATTAAGAGAGCCTGTCATAATAAATGGTGATCAGGATAATCATGAAGCCTATATAGCTTCCAATGGCCGAACTGTCTTAACTGCTGTTCAGCCATACATGGCAAAAAGTGTGAATGTTATTTCTGACGACAATAAAAGTTTAGGACTTGCTAATAAAGAATATAGGGTAAAATCTCATAATAAATCAGGCTCTTATTTAAAGCTTGGAAGTGTACTTACTAAAACAATTGAAGGAATTTTCGTCGATGAAACTGGTAAGCCCATTTCACTGGCCGGTGCAAAGCTAATAAATTTATCTACTGGATCCGAAATTGCTTTTTTTACCGGCAGAGATGGTGCATTTTATGTCGACAATGTTAAGCCTGACAATTATCAAATTATTCTTTATGTAAAATTAAAAATTATGACCTTAAATTTAGATTTATCAAAAAAATTAGAAAATGAAAGAAATAATTTGGGTAGAATTATTGTAAAATAATTAATAATGCGACAAGAAAAGCGACAACTCAATTGACAGTCTCCGCAAGTCTGCTGGAACCTAAAGAACCCGCCGGGGGGCAGCGGGTCCGAAAAGAAAATTATTGAAGCATTTCGAAGTCAACGTGATGGGAACCATCATCCTTCCAAACGCCTTTCATCTGGCCTTTTTCTAAATGCCCTTCTAGTACTTTCTTAGAAAGAGGACGAGTGACTATTTGTGAGAAGACAGACTGTAGTGGGCGAGCACCAAAGCGCGGGTCGTATCCGCGTTTTGCCAATTCTTCGTAGACCTTTGGGGAAAGGCTAATTGAAAGCTCTTTGCTCTCCAGTCTTTCGTTTAACATCTGCAATTGTTTATCAATCAAGTTGGTCATGATTGAATTATCAAGTGGGTTATAAGTTAACATGGCATCTAATCGTCCAAGAACTTCCGGCTTAAAATCATTCTCCAAATCTTTCGAGTTAGTTGTGATTAAAATAATCGTGTTCTTGAAATCGATCGTACGTCCTTTGTTGTCTGTTAATCGGCCATCGTCCAGAATTTGGAGGAGGATGTCCGAAAAATCGCGGTGAGCTTTTTCAACTTCATCAAACAGAATGACCGAATAAGGTTTTCTTCTGATCGCTTCAGTCAACACACCACCTTCTTCATAACCTACGTATCCTGCAGGGGCACCAATCAGTTTTGAGACAGAGTGTTTTTCAGAAAACTCTGATAAGTCAAAACGAACCAGGTGATCTTGTGAGCCGAATAAAAATTCTGCCAGTGCTTTTGCCGTTTCAGTTTTACCGACACCCGATGGCCCTTTCAATAAAAAAGATCCAAGTGGTCTCGACGGATCTGATAAGCCTGCATGAGCAGTAACCAGAACTTCTGCAATCTCGTGAAGAGCAGAGTCCTGTCCGAAAACTTTTCTTTTTAAGTAAGCTTCCAGTTCAAGAATCTGTTCCTGTTTAGATTTTAAAATCTTTTCAACAGGAATTCCTTTTTGTCTCGAGATAACCAATGCCACATGTTTCGTATCGAGAATCCATGTCGTCTGAGAGTTGGCCAGCTGCGATTCAATTTCCGGAATCGTCTGGTACTTCAATTTTGAAGCTGTCTCATAATCCTGGTTTCTCTGAGCTTGCTCCAGCTCAAATTTAGTTCTCTCTAATGAAAGTTTTAATTCTGATTCTTTTTTAAGACTCAAAACTTCCTGCTCCCATTTTGCTTTTCCTTCTTTAAATCTGCTCTCCAGTGCGACGATTTCTTTTTCAATGTCAGCAGACTTGTTCTGCGACTTTGCATAAATCTTTTTCGTTCTGATTTCACCTTCTAGTTCCGCGAGGTCGGCGGGCATTGCTTCTGCTGATAATTTGAGTGCTGAACTTGCTTCATCGATAAGGTCAATTGCCTTGTCTGGTAAGTTTTTATCAGGAATATACTGGCTAGAAAGGAAGACAGCATCGTAAATAGCTCGATCAGATATTTTGATTCCATGATGGATCTCCATTTTTTCTCTGATACCCATCAAAATTTCGATCGCGTCTTCTTTCGTCGGTTCATCTACTGGAACTGCACGAAAACGTCGGTCTAATGCTGAATCATTCAGAATATATTTTTGGTACTCTTCGGGCGTCGTTGCCCCAATACAGTGAAGCTCTCCACGCGCAAGAGCTGGCTTTAATAAATTGGCCGCATCCATTGCACCATCAGTTCTGCCCGCACCAACTAACTGGTGAAGCTCGTCGATGAACAATATCGCCTGGCCATTCTGGTCTTTAATAAATTTTAACAGAGTCTGAAGTCTTTCTTCGAATTCACCTCTGTATTTTGTTCCGGCCATTAAAGCACCAAGCTCTAATGAATAAACAGTTTTTCCTTCCAGAACATCCGGAACTTTTCCCTTAACAATTGCATCAGCAAGACCTTCAACGATGGCGGTTTTACCAACACCAGCAGGCCCCACTAACACCGGATTGTTTTTTCCACGTCTTCCTAAAATTTCCATCACCGCACGAATCTCTTTCGAGCGTCCGATTACAGGATCAAGCTTTCCGCTTTCGGCCAGTTCATTTAAGTTAATTAAGAAACCAGGTTTCTCTGTTACACCTTCAGCATTTTCCGTCTTAAGTGAATTGTAATCAATCTTAAAATCGGGAACGATCTGCTGAAGATACTTCAGTAGATCAGTTTCCGTAATTTCACCACGACCATTTTGAATGGCATTAGAAGATGCGTACGTCAGCCACTCGGAAAGTTTGCTGCTCGCCTGAAGACGATCCATTTCAAGTTTGTTTTTTGTCGTCGGTAAATTTTTTAAAAGTGCTTCAAGCTCCTTTGAATATTTTTTCAAAGCTCTGCTTGAAAAACTTTGCGGATTGCTGATCAGCCCTAGAATTAAATGCTCCGGCGCTAATTCGCTATTTTTTCTTTTCAGTGCTTCACTTTGGGCAACGGATAACGAGCCCTCAACGATACTATCAAATTTATTCATATTCCTCCCTTAGATCAAACGTTTTGAATCACGTCATTTCTACTTAATAAGATGGTATCAAAAGCAGAAGTGTCAAGGTTACCTCTGCAAAATAAACTCCTAAAAAGGTTCCACTAGACTTTTGGTGGCGACGTAGCGTTAACACCGTTCTTTTCAAAGAGTGATTATGGGCTATTAGTTTTGTTAACTATTGTCTCTGAACTGCTCTTATTTCTAAGCAGATAGAAAAATGATCTTCTGAATCTCTTTGCTTGAATTACCAGTGTAGGAGCATTGACAATGTGTGCAATATACCGTACAATTCAAATAATGAAAAAATTCAAGTTCTAAAAACATTTGAATTTTTAAAATGGTTTTATAAACAACCACCAAAAACTCAGGTCATAATTATCTCCAGACTCGATATGCTCTCAATTGGACATTTTGGAGATTATAAAAAATTTGAAGGACTAATTGAGTTACGTTGGAAAAATGGGATAAGAATTTATCTTTTTTCCAGAAATAAAACGCTAATAGTTGCTTTGAATGGAGGAAATAAAAATGGTCAAAACTACGACATTAAAAAGGCCAAAAAAATCAGGCAAGAAATTATTAGTGGAGCACGTTCCATTTAATAGCAAGATTTTAAAAAACTCTTCAACGGTTGCTGAAGTTTTATTGGATTGTATTAGAAGTGGGGATCTTGAAACTTTTCGAGATGTTCTATATACGCATTTAATGACAGTGAATAAAGTTGCGCTGGCAAAGAAGGCCGGAATCGGCAGAAGAACATTATATGATTTAATTGATCCGAAAAAAGATTTTAATCCTGAGCTCTCTACAATCTCTGCATTGATTCAGGCAATGGCCGCATAGGAATTATTGACAACTTACAATCTTGACGCCGCAATTTGCGACCTCAAGTTTGTAACGTATTAGAATCTCCACCCTAAGATTATCGATTTGGACGCAATTTGCGATCAAAACAATTGATAGCGCTTGGCAATACGTACCCAAAATAAGATAATTTCCCTTATGAATTTTGAACAAAACGATCTCGTAAAACTCACCACAGTCACTATGCCATTTGGTAAATATCAGGGAAGGCTTCTCATAGATCTTCCTGAAAGTTACGTCCTTTGGTTTTACGATCAGGGATTCCCGAAAAATGATCTGGGAAAACTTCTAGGCCTGCTCTATGAAATTAAGCTCAACGGACTTGAAGACTTAATCAATCCACTTCGCGAAATGAGATTTTAAAAATGCGTGATGAAAAACTACTGCACATTCTGAAAGAAACTTTCGGCTACGATCAGTTCAGGTTCGAGCAGTACAATATTATTAATTCTATTCTCGACGGTAAAGATACACTTGCAATCATGCCTACTGGTGGTGGTAAGTCGCTTTGTTATCAGATTCCTGCTTTGTATTTAGATGGAGTGACGTTAGTTATTTCTCCGCTGATATCACTGATGCAGGATCAGGTGATGAACCTGAAAGAGTACGGAGTGAATTCTGTTTTTTTAAACTCGTCACAAAGCTACAGCGAATCTCAAAAAGCAAAAGCACAAATCTTAAATGGCAAAGTTAAAATCATCTACGTTTCGCCCGAAGGAATTTTAAGTCCAAACCTGGCAGGATTTTTCGATAACATCGGCGTTTCACTTATCGCCATCGATGAAGCTCACTGTGTGTCTCAGTGGGGGCATGAATTCAGAAAAGATTATACGAGACTGGGAGAGTTGAAAGAAAGATTTCCCGATGTCCCTGTGATTGCACTGACTGCAACAGCAGATGCGAAAACGAGAATCGATATCACGAATCAACTTCACATGAAGGCCCCTCAGATTTTCGTTTCATCATTCGACAGACCAAACATTAAATACATGATCCTAGAACGTCACGATGAAATTAAGCAGCTGGATGAGTTCATTAAAACCCACCACCCGGATGATACGGGGATAGTTTACTGCTTATCTCGCGATAAAGTTGAACGAGTGGCGCAGGCCCTCTCTAAGTTAGGATATAAAGCAGTTCCTTATCACGCAGGTCTTTCTCAAAATGAAAGAGCGATGAACCAGGAACTTTTTAACATCGAAGAAAAAATTATTGTCGTAGCGACCATTGCCTTTGGAATGGGGATCGACAGGCCTGACGTAAGATTTGTGGCCCATCTTGATTTACCAAAAAGTATCGAGAGTTATTATCAGGAAACGGGTAGAGCTGGCCGTGATGGAAAAGCATCGACGGCGTGGATGATTTACGGTCTGCAGGACGTTGTAAAATTATCACAGATGCTGGAGACAACTGATGCGGATGAAAATTATAAAAAAGTCGCACGCTTTAAACTTGATTGCATGCTGGCCCTTTGTGAAGCGGCCGCCTGTAGAAGAAGTTATCTTTTAAGATACTTCGGAGAGATTGGCGCGGAGACTTGCGGGTACTGCGATTCTTGTATTGAACCGCCGACACTTTGGGATGCAACAGTAGATGCCCAGAAAATTATGTCGACGATCTATAGAACCAACCAGTCTTTTGGGGCAGGCCACATTATCGATGTCATTCGCGGAAGTAAAAATGCGAAGATTACAGAGCGACGTCACGATCAGTTATCGGTTTATGGAATCGGGAAGGATCAGCCGAAAGATCACTGGAACTCTGTTTTACGCCAGCTTTTAAATTTAAATTATATTGCGATCAAAAACTGGGAGTATAGAAGCCTGGGGTTGACTAACAAGTCGCAGGAAATACTCACGGGAAAATTGAAACTATCTCTGCGCAAGCAGGATGAGTCGGTTGCTAAAATTAAAACGGCAGCGAAGCAGGACAAAAAACGCATTTCAAAAAGTAAGGGCGCCGAAGCAGCGCATGGACAGGATGATTTATTCGAGGCCCTTAAAGATCTTCGCAACAGACTGGCCAAAGAAAAGAATCTCCCGTCTTATATTGTGTTCAATGATAAATCGCTACATGACATGTGTGCGATCAAACCGCGGAATGCCAGCGAGTTCCTGTTAGTTCATGGTGTTGGACAAAATAAGCTGGAAAATTATGGCAATGTTTTTTTAGATACCATAAATAAATTTTCGTAGTATCCTAAAGTCTGACCATTAACCAAACGTAGGAGAACTCAAATGGCAAAGGGACAGGATAAAGGGAACGATAAAGGTAAGGAAAAAACTAAGCCGAAACTATCGACAAAAGAAAAACAAGATAAGAAAAAAGAGAAAGGTAAGAAAACTTATTAATCTCAATAAAAAGGCCCTCCTTAAGAGGGCCTTTTTTATTATGGAAGCTTGTAAGGCATTTCACCTAAGAAATCTTTCTTACCAACATCAACACCATTGTGTCTTAAAATCGAATAAGAAGTTGTCACGTGAAAATAGAAATTTGGAATTACATGGTGAACAGCGTACTGCTCTCCTGTAAGTGTTTTCCCTTCCCAACGTGGAGTTGTCACAGTACAAGTTTCCGCATTTTTGAAATCTTCAGGCTTCATTGTTTGAAGGTATGAAATTGTAGAAGCGATTCGAGCTTTTACATCAGAAAGAGTTTTTTCAGAATCATCATTCACCGGAGCAGCAATACCAGTCAAACGTGAAGCTCCAAGTTTTGCAGTGTCGCAAACGATCTGGATTTGACGAGTAAGCGGGAACATATCAGGAGCAAGTCTAGAGTTAAGAAGAACGTCTGTTTCAAATTTCTTTGAATCAGCATATCCCGCCGCTTTATCAAGCATAGAATCAAGGTTCTTTAGCGTTTTAACGAATTGAGGAATTACTAGTTCATAAATCATGATGGCCTCCATAAAAATTAGTGTCCCTACAGTAACTAAGCCCACGAACGGTTGTCAATTTTAGGTGCATAAAGAATTTATGAGGATTAAAATCATCTCATGGAAAAAGTTTTAAAAGATTACACATTATCTGCTTTTATCGCAGGATTTGTTGCAGTTCTTGTAGGTTATACGAGTTCAGCGGTTATTGTTTTCCAGGCAGCGATTGCAGCAGGAGCAACGCCTGCCGAAGCTAGTTCATGGCTTGGTATTATTTGTGTGAGTATGGGGGCGTTAACAATTTACCTCTCGCTGAAATACAGAATACCACTGATGTTTGCATGGTCGACTGCGGGGGCCGCCTTACTTATTACCAGTCTTCACGGACTCATTCTTTCTGATATTATCGGCGCATTTGTTTTTTCTGCACTGTTAATTTTTCTTTGCGGTGTGACCGGACTATTTGAAAAAGTAATGAATAAAATTCCGGTTGCGATGGCCTCGGCCATGCTCGCAGGTATTTTATTTCATCTGGTGCTGGAAATTTTTACGTCGATGCAGACGATGTTCTGGCCGATACTTTTGATGTTCATCGTTTATGTTTTTGGAAGAAGATTTTTTCCGCGATATAACATCGTCTTTGTTTTATTTACAGGAGTCATGGTTTCATGGCTTTTAAATTTACTGCATTTTTCTCCACTGGATTTTACAATTCTAAAACCAGTTTTTACGAAGCCGACTTTCAATCTGACAGTTCTCATCAGCATCGGTATTCCCTTGTTCATGGTAACGATGGCCTCGCAAAATTTAACTGGTATAGCTGTGATGAAAACCTACGGATACAAACCGGAAGTTTCAAAAATTATTTCCTGGTCTGGTTTCGTCAATCTTCTGATTGCACCATTTGGCGGATTCGCGCTCAACTTGTCTGCGATAACTGCTGCCATATGTATGGGGCATGAGGCGCATCCGGATCATAAAAAAAGATACATTGCGGCCGTAAGTATGGGAGCAATATATATTGTCGCTGGAATTTTTTCGGGGGTCGTTGCAAGTCTCTTCGCAGTTTTTCCAAAAGAGCTGATTATGGCCATTGCAGGTCTCGCACTTATGAATACAGTGAACAGCGGACTCACGACAATCTTTGATCATAAAGAAGAAAAAGAAACGGCAATGATCACATTTTTTGTGACTGCATCTGGTGTTTCAATATTAGGTATTGGTGCAGCTTTCTGGGGACTCGTGGCCGGAAGTCTTGCAGGTCTGGTTTTAAAATATAAAAGAGGTAATTCGTGAGTATCGAAATTAGAAAATTATTACAGGAAGAAGAAGTAGAAGCAAAAGACCTCGAGTGTATCGTTGCGAAGTCGATTGAAGAAGATCACATTTTGAGCAGCAAGCTCCATGAAGTGGAAAGAGAAGATGAAGCGACATTCGGCCAGAGAGTTTCAGACAAGGTGGCTGATTTTGGCGGGAGCTGGACTTTTATTTTAGGATTTGGATTTTTTATCGTGGTGTGGATTCTCATCAACGTTCTATGGCTGGGTTCAAAACCAGCTGATCCATACCCGTTCATTTTACTAAACCTGATGCTCTCATGTCTTGCGGCCTTGCAGGCACCAATCATTATGATGAGCCAGAATCGTCAGGAAGAAAAAGACCGTCGCCGCGCACGTTCTGATTTCATGATTAATTTGAAAGCTGAAATGGAAATCAGAAATCTTCACGACAAGCTGGATGCTTTTCAAAAAACACACCACGAACTTGTCGAACGACTTATAAAAGAAAAAAAATTAGATTAGTGCTTCTGCGGCCATAACAAATGAGCGTAGACGGTCTTTGTGATTGTATAAATCAGAAACAATCATGAGCTCGTCTGCTCCAGTGAAATTTGCGAGATGATTTAACTGCGCCCTCAGAGTCGCAGGCCCACCACGGGCAGATGTCTGTAATCTGCTTTTCACATACTGCTCTTCACTTGGATTCCAAAGGCCGTCCATACTTTTTACAGGCGGCTGCATTTTAAGAGAGCGTCCCTGAATTAAAGCTAAAAATCTTTGATACACACTCGTCGATAAAAATTCTGCTTCTTCATCTGTCGGTGCGCCGACAACCTGAACACCAAGCATGAGATATGGTTTTTTTAAGTGAATTGATGGTGTGAAAAACTGGCGGTAAACATGGATTGCTTCCATCATCAACTCCGGTGCGAAGTGGCTGGCGAAAGAATAAGGAAGACCAAGACGTCCTGCAAGCTCAGCACTATATAAACTTGAACCAAGTAACCACACAGGAATTTTTAATCCGCATCCTGGATTTGCGATAACTTTTTTACCTTCCTGATTTTCAGAAAAATATGAAAATAGCTCCTGAACCTGTTCCGCAAAGTTTTGTGAAGATAAATCTCTTCTCACTGCTCTCATTGTGGCCTGGTCACTTCCGGGAGCTCTTCCTAATCCTAAATCAATTCTTCCTGGATAGAGTGACTCGAGAGTTCCGAATTGCTCGGCGATAATTAGTGCAGAGTGATTCGGGAGCATGACTCCGCCTGATCCTACTCGAATCGTTTTTGTCTGGCCGGCAATATGTCCGATGAGAACTGATGTTGCAGAACTCGCTATCCCATCCATGTTGTGATGTTCAGCTAGCCAGAAACGGTTGTAGCCGATTTTTTCTGCGTGTTGAGCTAGATCAACGGAATTTTTAAATGCATCAGCTGCATTTTGTCCTTCAATGATTGGTGCGAGATCGAGTATAGAATATTTAACTTTTTTAGGTGCATTCATAGGTGAACTATAACTGAATTGGAAAAGAAAAACACCGTGCCAGAAGTCAGTGCGCAGGTAACAGTCATGACACTAAGATTTTGCTTCAGAAGAAAATAAACCCATTAAAGTTGAGTAGATCATACTGTCGATTATTGATCTGGGCATTAGTGAACCAATGGTCTTGCCATCCAAATCACTGATTTCAATTTTCTGATCAACAATTCCATCAACCATTACATTGAAAGTCATGCCGGAACTAAATCCCATATTGAGAGTGCGAAGCAGAGAGCGCAGGTCTTGAGATAATTTCAAAGCACCAGGTGATTCATTCAGTTTAGATTCTGCCTGTTCTAAAATACGATTGATAAAAACCATAGTGAGTCCAACTGCTATTAACGGCAGTGTGGATTTAGAAAGCATTTTTTGTTTGGCACCTTTTTGAAAGGCCAGTGCAAAAATACCAGCATACAGTGAAAGTTTCAGAATATATCTTCCGCGGTCTTCACTGGATTTGAGCTGATTGTAATCACCCATAATTTTTCCGGAGAATTTTGTTAAACGGTTTTTTGCTTCCGGAATACTTACAGTCGCATTCTGAATTGAGCCTTTGATTAAACTCTTCGAATTCTTCGCAAAGTTTTTAAAAAAAGAAGTAGAACCTTCCTGTTTGATATTTTTCTTTAACTCTTTCAGTGAAATTATTTTTGCTTTTCCTGAATGATAAATAGGTTTCATGTCTTTTACAAAAACATTTCCTGCTACCGATTTCCAGTCTGTAGGTTTCAGCATTGTGATTGCACCACCAAGGGCCACAAAATCAGCAGCGGGAATGCCTTCACTTAAAAGTTTTTGCAATAGGGAGATAAATTCTTGAGGTGTTATTTTTTTGTCCGTCATTCGTATAGTGTTTCATGACTCGGGGAAAAAATCCTCAAGAAATGCGTATTATGATGGGAAATTCAGGGAACGGGAATTGCAACTCTAATACTTAACTAACGTGCTATCTATAGTACAAACTCAATTTCAGAGGAATAAGTCATGATTAAAAAAGTAATTTTACCAGTTCTTGTCGTTGTATCCCTTCAAAGTGTTTACGCGGCAAAAATGCCCACGCCAAACAAGGAAATGGATACAGTTTTAACTACACTTTCTGCAAAAGGTGGAAAACCCATTGAGCAGCTGGATGCAAAAGAGGCCCGCAAACAACCTACACCAACTGATGCTGTAAAAACTGTTATGTCAGAAAAAAATATTACAGCACCATCAAATGTAACTACAAAAGATATTCAAATTGACGGGGCACAAGGCAAAATCACAGCGCGCGTTTATACTCCAGCTGGTGCAATCAAACCTATACCAGTTGTAGTTTATTATCATGGTGGTGGATTTGTGATTGCCGACAATGATGTTTACGATGCAACACCAAGATCACTTGCTGAACAGACAAAAGCAATTTTTGTTTCAGTCGAATATAGAAAAGCTCCGGAGTTTAAATTCCCCGCTGCTCACGACGACGCCATTGCTGCTTATAAATGGGTTTTAAAAAATGCAGCTTCATTTGATGGAGACCCGAAAAGAGTGGCCGTTGCTGGAGAGTCTGCAGGTGGTAACCTCGCCCTTAACGTAGCTATCGCTGCACGCGATGGAAAATACCAGTTACCAACTCATGAGCTTCTGATTTATCCGGTAGCAGGAAGTTACATGGGAACTGCTTCGTATAAAGAAAATGCCAATGCAAAACCGCTTAACAAAGAAATGATGAGCTGGTTTTTGAATAACTATCTTGCAGATCCAAAACAAAAAGATGATAAGCGTATCAATCTTTTAACTGCAAATCTTCAAGGCCTACCAGATGCAACTATCATTACAGCGCAAATTGATCCGCTTAGAAGTGAAGGGATGGAGCTTGCTGAAAAATTAAAAGCTGCAGGTGTTGATGTTAAATACAAAAACTATAATGGTGTGACTCACGAATTTTTCGGAATGGCACCGGTTCTAAAAGAAGCTAAACAAGCGCAAGAGCTGGCCGCTAAAGATTTAACAAAATCTTTTAAGCAGTAATCATCACGAATGCGGATGAGCTGCATTTGCTCTTGAAACAGGAGGTTTAGAATGATGTATGTAAATACGTTGTATGTACAGACTCAGGGAAGTTTCGGTCACCAGCCGATAATTTTTCTTCACGCTTTTCCCATGTCATCAGATATGTGGAAAGGACAAATGCAAACTTTTTCAAAAACACACTATACACTGGCCCCCGATCTTCCAGGATTCGGTAAGGGGGCCCTTCCATTGCACTCAGTGACCTTTGAACATTACGTCGACTCAGTTTTAAGTTTTTTACGAGAGTCGGGAATCAAACAATCTATCTGGTGCGGACTTTCAATGGGAGGGTACGTCGCTCTCAGACTCTATGAAAAAGCACCGGAGCTTTGCTGTGGACTTATTCTTTCAAATACTAAAGCACCTGCTGATGACAACGCCGCTAAAAATAAACGCTGGGGTGCGATTAAAAGCTTAACTAATGACCGTGAAGATTTCCTCGATGGACAATGGCTATCATTAATCGGGAAAAGTTCGCAGGACAATCTGAAGCTTAAAAAACAATTTTTTGATATCGCTTCAAAAAACACTGAAGAAGGATTGACTGCTGGTCTTGTGGGAATGTCGTCAAGAATGGATAGCACTGAAATGCTCACAACGATTGATGTACCAACCCTGATTATAGCGAGTGATGAAGATAAAATTGTTACAATTAGTGATGCTGAAGTTTTAAATCGCGGGATTAAAAAGAGTAAACTGGAAATAATTCACGGAGCAGGACATTTAAGTAACATGGAAAATCCTGAGAGCTGGAATACGGCAGTCGCAGGTTTCCTGGAAAGATATCATACCACTGCGATACATGAAGCTTTAATGAATTGAGATTGTTTCCTGGGTGATTGAAATACTTTGCCAGCTATTTTCACCAAGAGAAGCAGCATCGATTTGTTTCAGGTATTCAATCTCTTCGGAAGTAGACTGGCGTCCTAAAATAAAATTTCTTGTCGGAAATCTACCGAATTTTTCAATGACTTCTTTGTGCTGTAATTCAAAGTCGAGATTGTCTTCCAGACCAGTTTCAGAATATAGAAGTAAAGCTGTATTGTGAATGACTTTCGATTCACTGTGCATGAACGGCAAGTAGAGAAATAACTTTTGCTCAGGTGAAAAATTTTTATGGTATTCACCCCGAATACATTCCTGCGCCAGCACCAGTGCCATTGGATCGTTGATAAAAGATTTGGGGTCATCACGATAAATATTTCTTGAAAATTGATCAATGACAAGAATTTCGGCCAGTCTTCCAAGTGGTTCATTTCTCCAATAGGAATACTCCCCTGCCACGACAGAAGAGTGTAGTGCAATATATTTTTCAGTCATTTTCAGATCGAGGGCATCATCCACCTTGAACCACTGGGAAGGAAGTACTTCTTCGAACCAGAAATCGATGATATCCATATAGTTCATAATCATTTGCCTCTGTTGGAACCAACGCGTGTAGTTTTGAAAATTTTATTGTCCAGATGATCTGAAGAAGTTGCAACCTCGGATTCTTTCAGTTGCGCCAGTTCTTTATTTTTAATTTTTTCATTAGTAGTGTGGTTATTTGCAGAAATTTTTCTTTCTACAATTTCTTTAAGTCCCGGTTTGATTGATGTTTTTGTCTTAGTCATTAAATTCCTCCTGTTAAATAAAAAGGCCACCCGAAGGTGGCATTTTATTAATGATGATTGGGAGCAGAGTTTCAGGTCTACACAATGGCGATCATAATAAAATAGTTGCCTTGTCTTATCGTCCCGTATCACAAATTGCTTTGTGATAACTCACATTTTATGCTGCACTCTTTGTGCCAAGCTTTTCGAAGGTATTAGGTATGGATTTTCGTACTACTTACGGATCAAAGGGGTAAAAAACCGCAAAATCATGCCCCACAATATTGCATGTTTATTTTTTGACAAAAGCTCTTAACATGAAAGAATAATGATTGATGGATATCGTTGAATATAATCCCTATAAACCTTTTGTCCCAATGAATGCAGATAAAATAATTATTGGGAATTTTCCTATTGGTAAATTCACTAATCCTCAACGACATCATGAAAAAAAAGAAAATGAAATTGAGTTTTATTACGGTGGCGTCACTAATAAATTGTGGAGACTCATCGGGGAATGTTTCAACTTAAAACTAGATAGTGTACGCAGTATAAAATCTTTTTTAACAGAACATCATATCGCCATTGCTGACATTCTCTTATCATGCAGAAGAAAAAACGGTAGTGCCCTGGATTCTGCTTTGTACGATAAAACTTATAATCACGAACTGGAAAAAATTATCCGTAAAAAGAACTTCTCTGAACTTATTTTTACCTCCAAACATGTCTATCAGGAATTCCGAAAACACATCGGAAAATTTCCGGAAATTCCGCATACGATTTTATACTCCCCATCTCCTAATGCAGTGAGAGGGCTGGTTAAAAATCAGGAATTTCTCTCAATGAAAAGGAAAGATCCGGACTTCTCGGTTAATGACTACAGATTGTTGAAGTATAAACAGGTCTTTTCTTAGAATATTCTGTAAAAAACACGCCATTTAAAGTATAAATACGCCTGATGAATTCTTTCAAACTTCTCATTTTTACCTTAATCATCCTCACTACTGAGTCTTGTGCTCACAGACCCAGAGATGAAAAAATATGCCCTAAGATCACAATCCATTCACCGGAAAAATTTGAGCTGACAGAAACCGAACAAAGACTGATTTGTGGTGACCCTGATTCTGTAGCCTATAAAGTCATTCCAAGTTACCAGGCCAGTTATATGCTGACGGGATTTTTGCAGTCCCGTGGTTATTCTTCTCCACGATTTGAGTACAAAGATGATCTGCTGGAAGTTTACCCCGAAGAAAAATCTTTCGTAAAAAAAGTTACAGTGATCTCAGACAGCGAAGTCAACAACAAGCTTGTTGAAAAAGAAATTATGAGACACTACAAAAAAGATCTCATCACACCAAAGCTTCTCGACAACATTGAAGCTGAGTCCCTGACGATTTTAAGGAACAATACTTTTCCATGCGCGAAACTGGAATCAAGTGTGGATGCTTCAACCGGAGAAATTACAATTAAAGTTTCCGGCCTTGAATCATTTCAATTCGGTCCCATCGATAAAGAACACATCGAAGGTGTAGACGACAGAGCTCTGGCACGTTTTTATCCTTTCGTAGATACAGATTTTTTTTCTGAAAAAAAACTTACACTCGCTGAAAAAAGATTCACCAGATCAGGTGTCGTGCAGGGAACTTATTTTCAGGAAAAATGTAATTTAAAAAAGCATGAATTTTCTCTCGCACAACAGTTTATTCCCGGCTACAGCAAAACGATTCGTTTTGGGGGTGGTGCAAGTACGGAAGTCGGCCCGATGGTAAGAGCAAAGTGGTCCAACCAGAGATGGGGAGAGATGGCTTCACTGTTGGAAGCGAGCGCTCAGTTCTCTTTCAAAACTCAAAACATTAATTTTCTAATGCAGAATTTTCTCTGGGCCAATGCTCCCAGAAGATCACTTCTTACAACACTGGATATTATAAAGAACAGTCAGCTGACTTTTGAAGAATTCAATGTTCAGTTAAAACCGCATATACAATGGACCAGGGATGGAAGAAACAGACTGTGGACGTGGGAAACCGGCCCGACACTGATTGCAGGTTCATACAAAACTAACAACGACGATTCTGACACAAAAACTGTTCACACCGGAGCAATTGAAGGTTCGATGGAAACCAAAAGTCATGACTATGAACTTTTTGATTTACATCCTGAAGACGGAGATATGCTGCAGTTCCATTTTGATTTTCGTCATCCTTCATTTGGTTTTACAGATCCTTTGCTAAAGCTTGATCTCACTTATTTAAAACTCATGAGACTGGGAAATCTTGGAAAGGGAATGGCAATTGGTGGATTCAGAGTCAATACTTCAACCACCTGGGTAGCAGAAGATGTTCTGACGTCAAGTCTTCCACCTTCTGTAAAATATTATGGAGGAGGAAGTGATGATGTCAGAGGTTTTAAATTAAATTCGATTCCGGCCAACAATGGTCAGGGAGCACTCACAAAATTCAGCGTGAAATTTGAATTCAGAAAAACTTATGTATTCATTCCGACAATTGAAAGTTTTACTTTCTTAGACACAACTTTTTTTGGTGCACAGTCGTGGAAGCTAGATAACCAGTTATGGTACTCACCGGGAACCGGACTTCGCTGGCTTTCTCCCATAGGAATGGTTCAGGGTTATGTAGCACGTGGACTTTCAAATGAATCCGAAAGAGATCAGGGGAATTTTTTCTACCTTGGTTTAGGCGGAATTTTTTAAATGAATATGACGAAACAAGTACTAAAGCGCCTTTCACTTATCATCGCCGGATTTATCGGCATGATTCTGATTGCGATAATTACTATTGCAGTCACATTCTTTTACAATCCCACAATATTTATTAATCCAAAAAATCTGGACTATGCTCTTAAAAAAACTTCCGTTCTAAAATCGTGGTCATGGAAATCAGCGGCCATTAATCACCAATGGATCGCCTGGAATAAGAGACGTTTTTATGGAGGCTTCGAAGACCTTTGCCTTGTTTA
Source organism: Bacteriovorax sp. (assembly GCA_014378525.1). Taxonomy (GTDB): domain Bacteria; phylum Bdellovibrionota; class Bacteriovoracia; order Bacteriovoracales; family Bacteriovoracaceae; genus Bacteriovorax. The sequence goes on along the minus strand of JACMNL010000004.1, from coordinate 41,240 downwards.
TGACAATCCGGATGTTTTTGTTGATACCTGTCTGGAAAAAGTTTCATGGAACGTTGAACTCAACTGGACTAAAGAAAGCGGATTTAAATACGAAATTTATGAGCCATTAGTTGTTGAATCGACAAAATTAAAAATTACTCCAAAGGATAATCCTGAAGAAACTCCTCCTCCCGACATCATGTCTTACTGGAAAATGTTATGGAGCCCGATTGTTCCGGACATGAGTGTGCACTTTGCAAAAATCGAAATTTTAAAAAAAGAACATCCACTTACTTTTGATCTTAAATTAAAAAAAGACCCATCTAATCTGGACGCTGAAGCCTTAGGTTTTAATCTTCATGCGACAAAAGATAAAATTACTCTGACTGCTCCCAAAAAAGTTCTTCTTCCTTATGATTTAAAAACCAATAATCCATTATATTTCGATGAAATAAAAATTGAAGCTACCATTGGGGAAACGGATATTCCTGTTGTCGGTACAGCAAAACTTGCATCGGCCACCTTGAAACTCAATTCAAAAATTTCAAGGGCATCACTAAAAGAAGATTTAAGTAAACCAAAATTTTTAAGACAGGTGATTCTCAACACCAGTGCTTCAATGGAAATTGAAAAACTAAAATCGACTGTGGCCAAGCTCGTGCGACCGCCATTCAATGTTCTGCCTGCGCCGATCAATGCGATGGAAGGTTCATTGAAATTGATCATCACAACTGACAATGTTCAGGATAATAATTCTGTTTTACTAAAAGTGCGAAGCGAACTTGATATGAAAGGGCCGAAGCAGGAATTAAAGATGGCGCTCAATTCTGAAATTCCGTTTAAGGTAAACGACAAAAGCATTGGGGCAGTGACTATTGGACTCGAACTGCAAAAGGTGAATTTATTATTGCCGCAAATGTCACGTACCAGACTGCCGCCACAACTGAAACCTGATTCGCGATTTAAAAATTCCGTAAAAGTGGTTCATGAAAATCTCAACGAAAAAAAGATTCCGCCTAAAGTAAAAAAAGCACCGGCGAAAAAAGTTGAAGTGAGTATGAGACTCCAGGCACTGGGAGAAAACGCATTACATATCAATACCAACTTACTTGATGAAGTATTAAAACTAAATTTTGATCTGGAAATCGCAGACGGACAAATCGTAAAAGGTTATATCCAGACGTTGCCATTCAGAACGACTGTCTTTAAAAGAAAACTTATCATTCAATCAGTGCGTTTTGTTTTTAATGCTCCACTTGAGCCGGAAATCATTGCAAGAATTCAGTTTGATCTTCCTGAATATTTAATCACACTGGATCTTGAAGGACCGCTTTCAAAACCACGTCAGGCCTTCTCAAGTATTCCTGCACTTCCTGTTGATGATATTTACGCCGTCATTTTATTCGGACGACCTCTTGAAGGCCTTGATCCCGATGACAAGTCGGCTGCGAGAAACACCAATCAGATACTTTCACAGGGAATTTTATCTCTCGCTGTACTATATTATTTTGCCGGTAGTCCTGTTGAATCTTTAGGATACAATCCCAATTCAAATGTGCTCTCAGCACAAATTGGATTGGGATCAAAAAATTCTCTGCGGGTAGGTGGTAGCGGTAACGGCCTCAACTCCGCAGGCATTCGACGCTCGCTTGGAAAAGGCTGGTATATCGACAGCTCAGTTCAGAAAGCGACAACTACAAATGGCACAAGCACCGGCGACTATGGTGTACTCCTGGAGAGAATCATTTCTTACTAATGAATAGTTTTTTTATCAGCAAATAAAATTCTATTTAATAAACGATCAAATTCTTTCGTGTCATTCGTGTCCCAATTTGCCTCAACCATAGGTGGCATTTTCAATGGTTCCTGATCAAGACTAAATTGCTGGTCGCGAAGAAGTGGCAGCACTTGAGATGAATTAATCCACACCACAGGATCAACAGTGTTGTAAGAGTGCATAGGCACATTACCTTGAAGTTCTTTATAATGATTTAATGCCTGTTGCTTAGTTGAATACATGAAATACCTCCGTAAGAATGTCGACTACTCAGTCGCGGTTCTCCTATACATAAGCAATCACCATGCCACTAAGCATTAGCAACTCGCCATTGATTAGTCAGGTAATGAACCGTTATACTCAAGTGAATCAAAAACTAAAGGACCATAGTGGAAAAAGATAATCTCCATCACCGCAATAAACATAACTCTCGTTATGACTTTAAACTATTAAAAGCAGCTCTTCCGGAGTTAAAATCGTTCATCATTAAAAATAAATTTAACGGTGAAGATACAATTGATTTTGCCAATGCTGATGCAGTTAAGTTTTTGAACAAAGCGATTTTAAAATCAGTTTATAATATTTCTTTCTGGGACATCCCAAAAAATTATTTGTGCCCTCCGATTCCGGGAAGAGCAGACTATATTCATTACGCAGCTGATTTGTTGAACATGCCTTATCGAAATGAAAAAGTACGCATCCTTGATATCGGTACGGGATCAAACTGCGTGTATCCGCTGATCGGAAATGCAGAGTACGGCTGGCATTTCGTTGGAACAGATATTGATCCGCTTTCTATTGAATCAGCACAAAAAATTGTGAATGAAAATAATCTACAAAAGATGATTGAACTAAGACTTCAACCATCAAAAACAAATATTTTTAAAGGTGTTATTTTACCTGATGATAAATTTGACCTGACCATCTGCAATCCGCCTTTTCATTCTTCTCAGGAGGAAGCGGCCGAATCATCAAACCGAAAAACAAAAAACCTGAAAATTAAAAAAGGTTTAAACTTCGGTGGCGTCAGTAATGAACTATGGATTGAAGGCGGTGAAAGTGCTTTCATTAAAACCATGATTGAAGAAAGTAAAAACTATGCTTCTCAATGCAAATGGTTTTCAACATTAGTCTCTTCGAAAGAAAATTTATCAGGTATCTACGGTGAGTTAAAAAGAAATGGCGCTAAAGATGTGAGAACTTTTGAAATGCAGCAGGGCCAGAAGATAAGCCGCTTTGTCGCATGGTTTTTTTAGGAGCGATATGAATCTCGAAAAATTAAAAACTGAGGTTGATAAGTTTGCCAGTGACCGCGACTGGGACCAGTTTCACTCAGTGAAAAACCTATCGATGGCCTTATCAGTTGAAAGCTCAGAGCTGCTTGAAATTTTCCAGTGGATGACTGAAGAAGAATCCAATCTGGTAAAAAATAATCCGGCAAAACTGGAGAAAGTTGAAGATGAAGCAGCTGATATATTTGTCTACCTTCTTCGTTTAACAGGTAAACTCAATATCGACCTGGAAAAAGCTGTTATCAATAAAATGAAAAAGAATGCCGAAAAATATCCGGTTGAATTATCCCGGGGCAATTCAAAAAAATACGACGAACTATAATCAAGTGTATGACCTATGAAGTTCAGGTAACGGGGAATTTTAAACCATCAGCGCACTATCTGCAGACAATAATGAGCGGTGCGATTGAGAATAAGTTACCAAAAGAATACATCGATTCCCTTTCAAAACTCCTGTAATTACTCTTTTTACAGCAGGCACAAACACATCGCAAATGATTTGATCGGTTATTCCTGCAAAACGGATTCACAATTGCATGTCTATATCTGTTAGACCGCGGCCATTTCTGACTGCACCAATTATTTCCAAACACTTTTACAGGAGCATATTATGCAAACAACTACTGAATCACATTCACTTGAAGTTACCGGCAAAACATTAACGATGGCAGATATTGGAAAATTACAACCTCCATTCGTACTTGCTCCACTTCCATATCCAGCTGCTTCACTTGAACCGGCATTAGATGCAAAGACGATGGAAATTCACCACGACAAACATCACCAGACTTACGTAGATAATTTAAATAAATTAATTGCTGATAAAAAAGATACAAAAGATCTTCAGACAATTATTACGACGTTAACGGGAAAAGAAAAAGGAATTAAAAACAATGCCGGTGGACACTGGAATCACACTTTTTTCTGGACGCTTTTATCTGGCGATAAAGAAAAAACAAAAATGCCTGATAGATTAAAATCAGAAATCGAATCAACTTTCGAATCAGTTGAAAAATTCAAGGAAGCGTTTGAAAAAGCTGCTCTTGCTCAATTCGGATCAGGATGGGCATGGTTGTACAGAGACGGAAGTGGAAAACTTGCGATCACTACAACGGGTAATCAGGAAAATCCGTTGATGGATGTTGCAACTGTAAAAGGTAGACCGATTTTTACTGTTGATGTCTGGGAACATGCTTATTATCTGGGATACCAAAATAAACGTGCTGATTACCTGAAAGCAATCTGGAATGTTGTGAACTGGGTTCAAGTAGATGCTTACGATAAAGAAGTAACAGCTCACTAGATTTAATTGTTTACCGGACTAACGTAAGACGTAAGTCCGGTAACTTTTATGGACAGATGGCCTTTATCTTGATAAATTCCTCCCATGAAAAGACAATATTTTTTGGGACTTGATGTCGGCGGGACAAAAGTTGAGGGAGCAGTTGCAGAACTAGATTCGCAATCTCACTCTATCAATGTTTTTTCTAAAAAAAGAATTTCATGTATTCATAATGTTTCAGAGTTTGTCGATTCACTCGCAACTCTTGTGACTGATCTTTTATTAGAAGCAAAAATTTCCATTGATGATTTAAGAGCAATCGGTCTGGCACTTCCGGGAACACTGGAGCCTAAGACCAGCATTATGCTCAATGGAAATACACTTTTTCTTATCGGCCATGATGTCGTTGGAATGTTACAAAAAAAATTAAATACGAAAACTCCGATCGTTGCCCAGAATGATGCCAACTTGTTCACTCTTGCAGAAGCATGGGGAGGAGCAGGTAAACACTACGCTGCTTACAAAGGTATTCCATTTGAAGACCAGGTCGTTATTGGAATCACACTTGGCACTGGTGTCGGTGGTGGATTTGTGACGATGGGGAAAATTTTAAAAGGTGCACACGGCTCGGCCCTTGAAGTAGGTCACATCGTTCTTCAGTCTGGCGGTAATAAATGTTACTGCGGGCAACAAGGTTGTGCAGAAACTTATTTATCTGGAACAGCAATTAACAAAACGATGGATTCAAAACTCCTGCTTGCTCTGGCGACTCAAGGTTCACAGGACGTTTTACAATTTATGATCGACTACAGAATCAATCTTGTTCAGTTCATGAGTATTCTCAATAATCTTTTTAATCCGCACTATTTTGTTTTCGGCGGAGGGCTTTCAAGTCAGCCAGTCTTATTCGAAGACTTAAAAACAGATCTTGAAGAAAATATTTTTCTTTCAAAAGAGTACTGTCCGGAAATTTACATCAACCATTTGGGCGACAGCTCTGGTTTATTTGGAGCTATGATTTATGCCCGCGAAGTTATTGATGCGTAATCTACTTATCCTGATCCTGCTTACATTAAATTCTGCCTTCGCAAGTGATGTTCTTATCTGGACTTCCAATGAAGGGGCTGCAAAAGCAATCAACGAAATCAAAGGTGACTTTGAAAAAGAGTACAATTCAAAAGTCGTCGTGGAAGTGTTGAACAAAGATCTAACGTCTCTTTTCAGAACAGCATCTCTCACTGGTAAAGGTCCCGATATTTTATTATGGGCCAATGATGTGAGCGGTGAGCTTGCCCAATCTGGTCTGATTGAACCACTTGATGAATTGCCTGAGTTGACAAAAAACTTTCTTCCCGTTTCTTTAAAAGCTTTCAAATACAAAGGCAGACTTTATGGTTACCCGTACGCAGTAGAATCACTCGCACTTTTTTATAATAAAAACTTAGTGAAGAATGCTCCCGAAACTTTCGAAGAAATTGAAACGATTGCAGAAAAAATGACAAATCCTAAAACAAAAATGTACGGATTTCTCTATGACTTTAAAACTTTTTTCTTTTCCTTTCCGATATTGAACGCAGCTGGCGGATATATCTTCGGTGAAAATGAAAATGGATTGAACGCCAAAGATATTGGTATTAATCATCAAGGATTCATCGACGGCCTGACATTTTTACAAAGATTAAATACCAAAGGAATTATTCCTTCATCAACTGACAGAGGAATTGCTTTCGAAAATTTTAAATCAGATCACCTCGCGTTCATGATCGACGGTCCATGGGCCATCAAGGATCTGAACGAAGCGAAAGTAAACTACGGCATTGCTGTTCTTCCGACATTCAAGGGAAAAATTGCCAGGCCTTTCGTTGGTGTTCACGGATTCATGATCAGACGATCGAGTAAAAATAAACTTCGTGCAAAAGAATTTGTTGAAAAATATTTATTATCCTACAAAGGAATCCAGACTTTTTACAAATTCGACGGCCGTGCGCCGGCCAGAATTGATGTTCTGGACGCCTTATCCAAAAGTGATACAACCGTTGGCATTTTAAAGAGAAGTGCTGAAAACGGCGTCGCTATGCCAAACATCCCGCAGATGGCCTCTGTCTGGAACGCTATGGGGAAGGCCTTAAGCCTTAGTTTGGAACAAAAAATGCCCGCAAAAGAATCATTAAATCTTGTAGTTAACCAGATAAAGTAAAAAAATTACCCGGTAGGCCACAGTCGAGGGTATTTATTTTTCAAAGAAACTTATCCATCGTATAAGAAGAGACTTTTAATGATCTCTATTTTAGGGAAAAGCTGATGAAGTTTCTCAGTAAATTTTTATGCTTAATTGTATGTGTTAATACATTGGGAAATGCTTATGCAGGAATTCCATTCAAGGATAACTGGACTCAGACTTTCTACACCGACGACAGCGCAAATTATCTGACTTTATACTCCGATGGATTCAAACAACTCATCCGCGTTTCATCGGATTCATGTCAGCAGATCGGAAAAATTTCAATCAACCTCAAAGATTCAGCAAAAAGTAAAAGTGCCAATAAAGACAACTCTCTCGGAAATTTTCGTGTCATCCCTCAGGCAAATGCTCCTCAGATTTATGGGCTTAATCGCGCAGACTTCTGCTGGTACGAAGTTGAAACTCACGGTCTCTCAACCATTAATGGAATTAAGTACGTTCTTGAAATCGATCCAGCAGATAACAGCGCTCCGTATTTTTTCAAAGGCATTACGAACTCACTGATTCCATTTTATCGTTTAACTCAGAATACAAATATCGATTCATGGATAGAACTTGGATCGTTTGGTGCGACTCCTGTTGTGGGCGGCGGAATTTATTATAAAATCTGGGAGCCGTTATCTTCTGAAGTTCACCTGTTCATCAACGATGCTCACCCAATAAAATTATTTTCTGAATTTCCAGTGAATGATGAACGTCGTTTTCACTACGCATACGTAAAGACTTCTAATCTAAAAGATAAATACCATTTTCAATTTATTAAAAATGGTCAGTACGAAACTCTTGAAGTTGCAAATTTTAAAACCTTCAGCCCGGTGAAAATTGATCCGATGGCCAGAGAGCTTGTGTACGATGCAAAGGGCGGACGTTTTAACGGGTATATTAATCCACGCGGGATCGTTGCCAAAGATAATGATTACGTCTGGAAAAATGACAGCAGTTTTTCTAACATGAGTCCACTTGATTACAACAACTGGATCATCTATCAGTTGTGGCCGTTGGTGTTCAATCCAAAAGAAATCGACGGTGCTTACGTCCAGGGAAAATTTACAGACGTTCTTTCAAAAATTCCTTACCTGAATGAAGTAGGGATCAACGCTGTTGAATTTCTTCCTGTGCAGGAAAACAGATTTAATGCTTCCTGGGGATACGCTCTTGATTCATTAATCATTCTTGAAAGTACACTTGGTACAAAACCGGATATGAAAAAACTGGTCGATGAACTTCACGGTTCAAAGATGCGCGCTATCTTCGATGTTGTTATCAATCACGTGAACAACAATTTGTTGAGAGAGCCTATCAACGCTATCACCAACAATTCAAAATTTTATTCTGGCGACACTCCATGGGGACCAAAACCTAGATTTGAGAGTGTGTGGGTTAGAAAGTGGATCACTGATTCTCTTTTACACTTAATCACTGAATACCATCTTGATGGATTCCGTTTTGATATGACGGACTCAATTTTTAACGGCACTAAAGGCGGCTACAGCTTCCTTCAGGAATTAACATATTTAATCAAGGTTACATCGCCTAAATTTTATAACTCAGCTGAGCAGCTTCCTAATGACGTATGGGTAACTTATCCAACTTCAGAAAACGGATTAGGCTTCGATGCCCAGTGGAACGACCGTTTCAAAAACTTTTTTGAACTTGAGTTCGACGATTACTCAGCGACAAATAAATCACTTGATTTAACTTTTTTACAACAGTCGATGCAAGGTTTCAGTGATCACCAGATGTCTCCTGGCGTATGGTACAATTTCGGTGACCCGGCAAGAACGGTAAACTATTTAGGAAGCCATGACTTCGTTGGGAATAAAGATCCCTTAATCAGAATCGTGAGCAAATATAAAAGTGAAGAGCAGGAAGGGAATAATGTTTTTTCGAGAGTCAATCCACTGGAGGAACCAGGAGATTTAAAAATTCCGTTCAGAACAATTCATAATCAGTTCAGTCACGCGGCCACAAGACTTTCTTACGGAATACTTTTTACGAAGCCAGGCGCGACACTCTTTTATCAAGGTGAAGAAATCGCACAGGACTTAAATTTACAAAACGAATGGGACTATGTTGATGCTCTTGAAGGAAACAGATTTCCAAGTAAGAATGTGAACATCAATAAATATGTCCGTTCTCACCGCATGCCCTGGTACTACCTGGATCTGGCAAAAGGTAAAAAGGGCCCGCTTTTAAATTTCACAACGGAAGATGACGCCAAACTTTTTGAAGGACACCTGCAGTTCTTCAAGGACATGATCAAGTTCAGAAAAGATAATCCGGCCATCAATTCTCAGGACGCTCAGAACGTGAGAATCGACAATATTGCTAAAACTTTCAGCTACGAAATTAGATTGCCGAACGCAACCTATCTGGTGGTCGGGAATTTTAACAATGACAATGGTGGAATGTGGGTCGACTTTCCGGGAAATTCTCAAACCTGGTGGACAGAGGTTATGAACTCGTCTGACCCGAAGTACGGTGGAAATGACCAGACTTACCAGAACATCATAGCCAATGTTGGTGGAAGAAAAAATCTTTTAAGACTTAAAGGTCCTGGCTTTTATATGTTCAAGTCGGGGAACGCTCCCACAATGAAACAGGCCCTTTATTTCAGAACCGACGCACTTAACTGGGTGACGAATGACAGTACACTGCTAAAAACAAATCCAGCAAACAACGAAGAACTGATTGCCCGTGTAGATATTCCAAAAACAAATTTAGAATTCAAACTCGGGACACAAAACTGGGAAGTGGATTTAGGAAAATCTCCTGATACAAAACTTTCCGCTGGAAGAGCGCAGGACGTCCTGACTTACGTCCCTAATTCGGCTAATGTGAAGGCCAATATCACTCCTGGAAAATACTTAATCAGATTTAACTTAAGAACTTATACATATAGTTTAGAAAAACTTTAAGAAAAAACATTATACAGAGAGATTTGAATCATGAACGCTGAAAAACAATTACACGATTTAGCTTACAATTACTGGTGGAGCTGGAATCAGGATGTCTGGAATTTATTTTCTTCAATTAACAATGACGTATGGACTGAAACAAGAAATCCGGTTCTCGTTTTAAAAAATACTGCAAACATTGCAGAGCTTTTAAAAAACGAAGACACAAAAAATACAATCAATGCCCTTCACACAAAACTTCAAACATATTTAAACAGAAAAATTGTCGGAGCCACATGGTACGCTAAGACATTTCCTGATTTAAAGGGACCGATCGCATACTTCTCAGCTGAATACGGGATTCACGAAGCACTACCAATTTATTCTGGTGGTCTTGGTGTTCTTTCAGGTGACCATGTTAAGTCTGCATCTGATTTAGGAATTCCATTACTATTCATTGGATTATTTTATTCAAATGGATATTTCACTCAAAGAATTAACGAAGACGGACAGCAGGTTGACCTGTACGGAAAATTTTCTCCGGACAATCTTTCGTTAACAGAAGTTCAGGATAAAAACGGACAGAAAATCGTTTTCCCACTTGAACTTGCAGATAGAACAATTAAAGTTCAGGCATGGAAAGCACAGGTTGGTACAAGTGAATTATACCTTCTTTGTTCTAACCACCCGGACAACTCTGAATCAGACCGCCTGTTAACTGCAAAACTTTACGGTGGCGACAGAGAGATGAGAATTTCTCAGGAAGTTATCCTTGGTATCGGTGGAGTAAAACTTTTAAAAGCTCTGGAAATCGAACCAACGGCTTTCCACATGAACGAAGGCCACTCTGGATTCTTTCAGCTTGAGCGAATTAAAAATACAATGAAAGAAAAGAAACTTAACTTCGAAGAAGCTAAAGTTGTTGTTTCAGCTAACTGTCTATTCACGACCCACACTCCGGTACCAGCAGGTAACGAAGCGTTCAGTCTTCCTCTTATGCACAAATATTTCTACAAGATGATCAAGGGATTCGATATCTCCTGGAGACGTTTTATTGAACTGGGACTTGTTCCTGAAAAATCTGATTACAAATTTTTCTCATTAACAGTTTTTGCAATCAACGTTGCAAGATTTTATAACGGTGTATCTGAACTTCATGGAAAGATCGCGCAGAAAATGTGGCGCGATTCATGGCCAAATGTTCCTGAAGTGGAAAACCCGATGACATTCATCACTAACGGTGTTCACGTTCAGACGTGGATGGCACTTGAAACGAAAAATCTTTTAACGAAGACAATCGGGGACAAGTGGGAAGATGAACTGGCAAACCACGACTACTGGAAAAAAATCGGTGACGTTGCCAATACAGATATCAGAGCGACGAAAATCGAATTGAAATCAAAGATGATTAACCTTGTGCGCACGCAATTGAAAAAACAATTAACAGCGAACAAAGAGCCGCAATCAGAAATCGATGCTGTTGATACATACCTTGATGACAAAACTTTAGTTATTGGTTTTGCAAGACGTTTCGCTACTTACAAACGTGCAACTTTGATTTTCAAAGACATGAAAAAACTTGAGGCCCTTGTTAATAACAAAGACCGTCCTGTTGCTTTCGTATTTTCGGGTAAAGCTCACCCTGCAGATATCCCGGGACAGAAATATATTCAGGACATTTATAAATTCTCACGTATGCCTCAGTTTAAGGGAAAAATTATTATCCTTGAGAACTACGATATGAACATTTCACGTCACATGGTTGCCGGTGTAGACGTATGGTTAAACAATCCACGTCGTCCGATGGAAGCATCTGGTACGTCAGGACAGAAAGTGCCTATAAACTTCGGTCTGAACTTCTCTGTTCTTGATGGATGGTGGAGAGAAGCATTCGATGGAAACAATGGTTGGGCGATCGGTGAAGAAAAAGACTTCGCCAATGACGATGTTCAGGATTTAGAAGATGCTCAGGACTTCTACAACACTCTAGAGCAGACGATCCTTCCACTTTATTATGCTGATAAGGCAAAAGGTGAGAACGGTTCTTCAGCAGCGTGGATTGAAAAAGCAAAAGTTTCTTTCATTACAAATATTTCACGTTACTCAACTCATCGTATGGTTCAGGACTATATGACTAAGTTTTACAGCGAAGCGATTAAATACGGTGAGAAGTTCAACAAGAACCCTGACCTGATTAAAACTTATGTTGATAACCGTCGTTATTTCAAAATGAACTGGAAGACGATGTATTTCTCTTATGTTCACTTTGACGGAAATAATGTTGAAGTTCCTTCTAACTTTGAAAAAAGTTTCAAGTCACCACTTCATCACGTTGAATACCCAGCTGAGTACACTCTTCCGGGAAGACCGTTTGAAACGGCCGAAGCACATATTCACTTAGGTCTATACCTAGGAGACATCAATCCTCAGACTGTTGTGATTGAAGCTGTTATTGCTTCCTCTAAAACAGATAAGATTGAATCTCAAAAATTTACTATTAAAGGGCCACTTGAAGATGGAGTCGGACACTTTGAATTAAAATTCAAATCGGCCGATTCAAAAACTAAAAAGCTGCGCTTCAGAGTGTATGGCCATGATAACTTCCTGGCGCATCCATTCGAGTACGGCCATATGATGTGGTACTAATGGAACTGACTGGTCCCAGGTACTCCGGCATTCTTTGTCACATTACAAGTCTTCCAACATCTTACGGTGTAGGAGACTTTGGCCCCGTTGCGTACGAATTTATCGATCATCTATGTGAGTCTCACCAGTACTACTGGCAGATCCTTCCAATTGGAAATACCAGTGATACAGGTTGTCCTTATGCGACTGATTCAGCTTTTGGTTCGGCCGACTATTACGTCTCGCCAGAACTCTTAATCAAAGAGTTTGGTTTTGAGTCGCAGGAATTTAATAGTTTCATTTTTAATTCAGAAAAAGTTGATTTCAAAAAAATCCAGGAAAACAAACTGAAAATGCTTGAGATCGCTTATAAAAAATTTACTCCGAACGAAAAGTACGAAAAATTTTTGGAAACTGAATCAGCGTGGATAAAGCCATACTGCCTTTTCAGAACATTGAAAGAAACACGTGGATATGACTGGACCAAATGGCCGGCGTTTAAAGATGCTGAAGCTTTAATGTTTCCGGATGAAAGAACACGTTATGAGTTTCATTTATTTTCTCAGTATATTTGTTTCACTCAGCTTGCTGACTTAAAAAAATACGCCAACTCAAAAGGTGTAAAGCTTGTCGGTGATCTTCCTATTTTCGTTTCTTACCATAGTATGGATGTCTGGAAAGACCCATCGCAGTTTTTTCTGAACAAAGAAACTCTCGCGATGGAATATGAAACAGGTGCAGCTCCGGACGGATTTTCGGCCACAGGACAAAAGTGGGGAACTCCGATTTACGATTGGGAATTCCAGAAGAAAACCGAATACAAATGGTGGAACGAAAGATTAAGTTTTTTAAAAAGATATTTTGATGTGATCAGAATCGATCACTTCAGAGGTTTTTGCGCAACATGGATTTCAGAAGTCACAGCTCCTGATGCTTCCGGTGGGAAATGGTATCCTGGACCGGGTGCAGATCTGTTTAATCATCTTCACGATTATCCTGAAGTGATTGCGGAAGACTTAGGTTACATCACTCAGGATGTTTACGAACTTCGCGATCAGTTTAATTTTCCAGGAATGAAAGTTTTTGAATTTCTCATGGGAGATTCATCGAATCCACATAAACTTGAAAACTATACTTATAATTCTGTCGCTTACTCAGGGACTCACGACTGTGACACTCTGATGGGCTGGTATAAAAGTTTAACTCCTGTTGAAAGGCAAGAAGTTGATAATGAATTAAAACTTGATGGCCCTGGACAGTGGGACTTCTTAAAAATTCTTTACCATACACCTGCAAAAATTGTTCTGGTTCAGATTCAGGATCTTCTTGGTCTTGGAACAGAAGCTCGTTTTAATTATCCAGGAACAGTTGCTGATACTAACTGGACATGGAAAATGAACTTCAAAGACCTGAAGGCCATCAAATGGCACAAGCTTGCTGACTTAACAGTTGAGTCACAAAGATCAGAATTATTGAGGTCCACATGTGGTTAAGTTATGCACTGATCATTTCAGGCCTGATTCTTCTTCTCGTTGGAGTCTGGGTTTACGGACTTCAAAAGAAAGACGCTTATAAGTTTTTTTATCCCGCTATCGTACTTTTCGTTCTCTTCAGTTTAGTTCCCATCTCGTACAGTGTGTACGTTTCATTCACAAATTTAAAGACCGGACATTTACTTGAGCGAAAGGATGTCATCACTCTTTTTGAAAATGAAAAGATGATTGTCAAAGACTCTGAACTTTTAAATTTTGAAATTTATAAAAACCAGAATGATTTTCTCTTAGTCGTAGATAATCTTTCAGGTGATTTCAAAAAAGACGACAAAGTTGTGAAGCTTGGATCGACAATGCTTCTTCCAAAAGGAATCGTTAAACTATCGAAGGGAGAAGTCCTGGACATGGAAGACCTTAAACCTGATTTCAAAATCATTCATCCTGCTCTAGGCGAGTATTCATTTTACCGCTCTGACATGCTGGCGAGAATCCAGCCTCGTTATATCCGTTTAGGTGACGGACTTTTTAAAGACAGCATCACCGGCCAGGATTTAACGGAGGATAAAGAGGACGGCCAGTTTAAGCTTGCTGGCGAGAGTGTTGGTCCCGGTTATTTTACATTAAGCGGTCTTAAAAATTATAAAGAACTCTTTTTTGATCCGGCGACAAAGTTTGTTTTCTTAAAGTCACTGACGTGGACATTCACTTGGGCGGCACTTTCTGTGTTACTGACTTTTTCTCTCGGAGCTTTCCTTGCGGTTGTTTTAAATGACCTTGAAGGAAAATCTAAATTTATCTATAGAATGGTTTTCATCATTCCTTATTCAATTCCTTTTTTCATTTCAGTTTTAATTTTCAAAGGGATGTTGAATAAAGACTTCGGAGAAATCAATACATGGCTGAATGCTTTGACGATCAGTCCGGTTCCATGGCTTGAAAATAAAATGTGGGCGAAAGTCAGCGTTCTTATGGTCAACCTGTGGCTGGGATTTCCTTACATGCTCCTGGTGATCACCGGGATTATCCAGTCGATTCCAAAATCAATTTACGAAGCGTCTTCACTTGAAGGTGCGACGAAGTTTCAGAATTTCAGATTTTTAACTTTCCCGCTGGTGTTAAGAGCAATGGTTCCGCTTTTAATCGGATCCTTCGCTTTTAACATGAATAACTTTGTCGGAATCTATCTGCTTACAGGTGGTGGCCCGGTTATACCCAATGTGAGTGCACCGATCGGGGAAACGGATATTTTAATTTCCTATACGTACCGACTGGCCTTTGAAGGGGCGCAGGGACAAAATTTTGGGATGGCCGCTGCTGTTTCAATGCTGATCTTTTTTATCGTAGTCATTTTAACAGTATTAAATTTCAGAGTTTCAAAGCTGATAAACAAATAAGAAGATTAGAGAAATAGTATGTATAACAATAAGAAAAAATCTCTGGATAAATTGCTGTCGCATTTACTGCTGATCACGATCGGACTGACTGTTCTGCTTCCTGTTTTCTCAATCATCTCAGTTTCGTTAAGTAAAAGTGGATCACTGAAAGCAGGACTCATTCCTGAACACGTAAGTCTGGATAACTGGAAATACATTCTGGGAATCGATTATGTAAACGCTTTAGGGGAGCATGTAGTTTCTCCTTACCCGATCATGACATGGCTTTTTAACTCGCTTAAAGTTTCTCTGATCAGCGCATTTTTAATGCTCTTGTTTTCAACGACTGCCGCTTACTCACTTTCAAGATTTAAATTCAAAGGTAAAGACGTAAGTCTTATGTTCTTAATGGTCTTGCAGATGTTCCCGAACATGATGGCAATGGTGGCCTTTTATTTCATGCTGGATTTTATCGGTCAGGGAGTTCCTGCTTTCGGAATCGATAGCCACGGCGGATTGATTCTTATTTATCTCGGTGGAACACCGTTCAACATCTGGCTCTTAAAAGGATATTTCGATACATTACCAAAATCGATTGAAGAGTCGGCGAGAATGGATGGATGCACTCACTTCCAGGCCTTTTACAAAATCGTTCTTCCATTGTGCGTGCCTATGCTTGCAGTCATTGGTCTCTTAACTTTCATCAGTACATTTTCAGATTTTATTTTACCGTCGATTCTTTTGAAGTCTCAGGACAAGATGACGTTTGCGGTAGGAATTCAGATTTTTGTCAGTGAATCGTTTGCCAGCAGATGGGGACAGTTCGCGGCAGCTTCCATTTTAGGGGCACTGCCGGTTTCTCTGACGTTCTTTTCGATCCACCGTTATATCGTCGATGGATTATCTCATGGAGGAGTTAAAGGTTAAGATTTGAGCCTGTCGTAACGTCGAAGATGTGAGCAAAGTGCAGCTTGAAATAAAACTCCGCAGACTTTAAATCTTGTGGCATATGCATCGCAGGGATCAAACTGTTCATCTCACCGTCAGCATATTTTAAAATTAAATTCGCTTCGTGGCCTAAGAGTTCTGAAAACAGAACCTCGAACTTCGCATTCCATCCGGCCTCTTCTGTCGAGTGAAGAACGATATCCGTCGGGCGGATTCCCAGGACAGCTTTTTTCGGAGACTGTTTTTTTTCTGTATTAAATTTAGTTTTATTTTCCGGAAGTTTGAAAACGAAAGCGCGGTTTTTACCAATAGCGAAAACACCACCATCTCTGTATTCAAGATCCACTTCAAGCAGGTTCATTGCCGGAGTACCGATGAATTCACCTACAAAAGAATTTCTTGGGTTGTTGAAAACTTCCTGAGGAGATCCGACCTGCTCAATCACACCAGCGCGGATAACAACAAGTTTATCAGCTAACGTCAGGGCCTCAAGCTGGTCGTGAGTAACGTAAACTGAAGTTCCTTTCTGGTCCAGATGGAATTTCTTAATTTCCGCTCTCATCTTGTGGCGAAGTTTTGCATCAAGGTTTGAAAGAGGTTCATCGAAAAGAAAAATCTTTGCGTCTTTTACGATCGCGCGTCCCATTGCTACACGCTGGCGCTGGCCACCGGATAAGTCAGAAGGTTTTCTTTCAAGGTATGTCGTCAGGTCAAGCATCGCTGCGGCCTTTAAAACTTTTTCTTTAATGACTGAGTCTTCAACGTTTTTAATTCTTAAACCGAAGGCAAGGTTTTCAAAAACATTCATGTGCGGATAAAGAGCGTAGTCCTGGAAAACCATCGCGACATCACGCTTACTTGGTTCATAGTTTGAAATATCTTTACTGTTTAATAGAAGCTGCCCGCTGGTAATATCTTCAAGTCCGGCAATCATTCTTAGCAGCGTAGATTTACCACAGCCGGAAGGACCGACGATGACAACGAACTCACCCTGTTTAATATCCAGGTTGAAGTTTTCGATGATCGTAAGTTTGTTGTCGTAACTTTTCTTAATATTTTTTAGCTCTAGCATATCAATCCTCTAGAAAAATGTTTCCATTTGAAATCCGTAAGCACCACCGGAAATTTTGTTGGCATATGTCGGCGCGTTCTGGGCAACGTTAGCTTTGTTGGCCACGTTCCAGAATGACTGAGTGTAAAATGCACGCAATACCGGTCGGCCCCAGATATTGTCACTGAAACTTAATTGAGGAGCAATAGTTAATCTCATTAATCTGTGTGCACCGTGGTTTTGAACAATCGAGCTACCTGCTTCAGTGACTAAGTGAAAAGTAGGAGTGATTCTGTAAACCGGACGGACACCAAGGCCCATCCACTGCTCAGTAGTTTCACCGTGAGTGTAAAGTCTTTCGTGGTTAAGTGATAAATGGAAGGCCCATTTTTCGCTGACGTTATAAGTAGTGTGGTTGATGAATCTCAATCGGTATTGAGCATTGTCACTGTCGGTTGGTAGTAGAGTACTGTCTCCGTAAAGGTTGAAGTTGTTCAATACACCCTGGCCGGCAAGAGCGGCAAAGTGGTTGAAGCCGTTGTCCCACATATTGAACTCAACCAGTGTTCCCACAACGAATCCGTTGTTCTTCGAGTATTTTTCACCACTCACCTGATTTGTTCCTTCAGGTGCCTGACCGGCAGCGATCCAGAAGTTTTGTTTGATATTTTTTGCGATAGGAACACTTTTTAAACGTGCATCGTAAAGTGTGATTCCCTGATAACCTTTTTGTGTTCTGATGTCCGTTACTCTGCGAAGGTAAGCAAGAGAAAGTTTTCCACCGAACAGTGGAATGTTCCCCATACCAGCGCCGTTTCCGTTTGTACTTCCAAAGTAATAATAATCATCAATGTAAACGTCCTGGTCGCGGTAAAATCTTTTACCAACCCAGTAGCTGTAAGGTTGATCGTTGTAACCCTGGATTTCAGCGAAGGCCTCAACGAAGTTTGTTGCTTGAGCATCGTAACCAGCATCGTTTCCGCTATGTGTGTTTGAAATTCTGAATTGTGTATAGACGTTTTTTGTTTCAGACTTCAGGTGATTGAATCTGAAACCTAATTCAAGATAATTTGAACATTCGTTAGCGAGACGGAATTCATTTCTTCCGATGCCATTTCCACCGCCGGCACCCTGGTTATAAAAACATTCCTGATCACCACCGTAAGTGTTGGTACCTACACCTGCGCGAACGTATCCAAACATGTCGACGTCTTTAATATCGATTGCTGATACTTTCGAAATAAATAACAAAGAAAGAAGGATAAGCATGATCGCAGTTTTCATAGTGGTTTGGCCCTTAAAGATTTAGGCCCGAGAGTGCCAGAAAGTGCGCAGTTTTTCCATCTTTTTTGAACGCACTCCTATGGAATACGGGAGCTAAGTTGCAGATAATAAGAAGGAGAGTAAATAAATTATTCAGTGACTTGAGTCACGCATATGTAAAATCCCGCCCTGTTTGAGATTTTATGTTAGTTTTCAATTCATGAAGACGATGCCAGACTAGTTGAACTCAAACTTCTCATGGTGGAGATTTTCATGTTTATAAAAGTTTTACTTTTAATTGTCCTTACTTTCTCAACAACAATATTTGCAGCTGAAAAAATCAGAAGCTATCAGGTTTCAGAAAATCCTCTGAAGATGGATAAGATTGCAAGACAATTTGAAGTTGTTCAAAAACTAACTCACGGTTTTGAAGTTTATGTTCTGGAAGAAGATGTGGAAGCATTTTTAAAAATCGCACCACATGCGGTTCTCCTGGAAAAAAATGTTCATGAAAATGAACTGCAAAATCTTGAGAAGTCTGCAACTCAATACAGAGACTTTGCAAAAGTCGAAAGCGATTTAAAAACGATCGCTGCAACTTATCCCAAACTTACAAGTCTTGATACATATGGAGTAAGTAAAGAGGGACGCACACTTTATTCATTGAAGGTTTCTACAGGTGGTGAAAATAAACCAAAACTGATGGTGACGGCAGCGACTCACGGAGACGAACTCATTACGACTGAAGTTTTATTTTCACTTACCAATGAACTTCTTGCCGGATACGGGAAAGATTCGCGCTTAACAAAAATTTTAGATTCTCGTGATATTTATATTATTCCAGTCGTAAGCCCTGATAGTTTTGAGGCCCGTGAACGTTATGTGCAAAGACAGGATCCAAATAGAAGTTATCCATGGCCGGAAAATCCTACAAATAAAACTGTTGATGTGATCGAGGCCATGATGAATTACACTAATAAAATGAAATTCACCGGCTCACTTGATCTACATGCCTATGGAAGACTTGTTATGTACCCATGGGGCTACACTAAAAAAGCTCCGGTTAATACTGCTGATGTCGGTGGCTTTAAAGATATTGTACAATCGATGGCGAAAGATAATCAGTACACGGCAGGTCAGATCTCTACGACAATTTATGTAGCGGAAGGAAGCAGCGCTGATTATTTTTACTGGAAGACCGGAACTAAAGCGATTGCAGTAGAGATTGGCAGAGAGAAAATTCCAAGCTATAACAAAATCCCGTCAATCGTTAACGAGTCACGTGAGATGATGTGGACATTTTTAGAATACTTTAACTAAGGAAAAATTATGAAAGTTACTGCCTCACATATTCTGGTTAATCAGGAATTTGAAATTAAAGATATCCAGAAGAAACTGACAGAAGGAAAAACTTTTGAAGAACTGGCACGCGATTTCTCGACTTGTCCTTCAGGAAAAGACGGTGGAAACCTTGGTGAGTTCGGCAAAGGTATGATGGTTCCTTCATTTGAAAAAGCAGCTTTTGCTTTAATGCCAGGTGAGATTTCTGAACCGGTCAGAACTCAATTCGGTTTCCACTTAATTAAAAGAATTAAATAGAAGATTCAAAAAATTTCTTAATATCTTCTCTATCCCATAATACTGTCGCTGCTCCTACGATGTGATCAACTGAAAGACGTTTCACATCGTGGGCCGGGCATTCGTCCACCAGATATTCCTGAGTTTTAGTCGGAACCATGTCATCATAAAGCGCGATCAACTGGTGAAAGGGAACTGTTATACTTTTGCAAGAGATGGCCGGATCATTTTTTAAATTTTGGTGCAGGTAAGTTTCATACGTAGTGATTTCTAAAATACCCAGTGCTTTCATGTGATGATATCTAAAGTTGATCACTTGAGGAACGAGTGAATGTGAATATATATAAGGAAGATTTCCACCACCAACAGCTGTCCAGATGGCCTTTATCTGTGGAATTTGTGAGGCAAGGATAATTGAAGTGACTGCTCCCTGACTTGATCCTAATCCAAAAACAGGAATGGCAGGTGGAAGCGAAAATTGCTCTATCATTCTGTTTAAGAGACTGCTTCCTGCAGTACCATATCTTAAGTAATCAGCATCAACTTTTGCAGTATCTGGAACGTCCGCTGACATCTCATTGGCGAATGGGTGTGGAACCAGAACCATATACCCGCTTTCGGCAAAATAAGTAGCATTTGCTGTCTCGAGTGGAGTCACTCCGGCGATATTGTGAGAAATGATAAGTGCATATTTTACATTAACCTTTATAGGTTGATAAACAGTTGCTTCATAGGTAATCGAATCGACAGTTGTGCTTATTTCATAAGTTTTAAAATCATTGTCGGCATAGGCTGGACTTGTCGCGAGAAAAAAGCCGAGAGTCAGAGTCATCATTATTTTCATTTATAATCCTTTTTAAAAAATATTAAAGTTCGGCTTCAAAAAATTCTTTTATTTTTTCCTGGTCCCGCACTACCGTCATCGATCCACCAGTATGACTTAAATTTAACCTTTGTATTTCATGGGGCGGGCATTCTTTTGCCAGCAGTTCCTGAGTTCTAGTCGGAACGGCGGTGTCGTGCGTGGCAATCGTCTGATGGAAAGGAACTTTAATATCTTTGCAGAAAATGGTAGGGTCATTCGTTAAATGATCGCGCAAATAATTTTCGTATTCATCTAGATTATTAATTTGCAGAATACTCATATGATTATTTCTGAATTTTACCAGTGTGCTCACATCTGAGCGCGCGAATATATGAGGAAGGTCTCCGCCACCAACCGCAGACCACGCTGCTCTAATTCGCGTTATACTGGCCGTTAATGTGATCGTAGTGATTGCACCCTGACTTGCACCCATTGCAAAGATGGGAAGATTTGGTCGTAGTTTTAATTTTGTTTCAGCAATGTCGATAAAATTATTTACAGATGCTATAGGACGCAAAAAATCTGCATCAAGTTTTTCTGTATCCGGAAATAACTTATTGAGTTCTGTCTCAAACAAAAAAGGAACGATAACAACAAAACCATTTTTTGAAAAATACTGAGCATCCGCACCTTCGATAGAGTCCGATGCACTTAGTGTATGGGAGATGATGAGAATCGCTTTGATCTTTTCTATTTTAGGTTCATAGATCATCGCCTCATATTTATAGGGCGGGATGAGTGTGGTTACTTTATATGTTTCGTAATAACGGCTTTTTTCTTCAGCGAATGATTGTTGAGATGGGGCTAGTAGTATGAATAGGATGCTGATGATCATCGCTTTCATAGTTTAAACCTAAACCTAATTTATGAAGCGCTCAAGATTAATTTTTATATTTAAGAATGATCAAATCACTTTTATAAATATCACACTAAATTATATTGAATTAAGAAAGAAGGTCTTGATCTGCTTACGCCACTTTAACGTTGTGAGTGATCCGCCAACGTGACCCGTATCAATTCGTATAACCTTATGAGCAGGACAATTCTTAACAAGTAGCTCCTGATTTTCCGTTGGTACTTTGTCATCTTTCAATGCAATTGTTTGAACGAATGGAACTTTAATATCTTTGCAGGCAATGGCCGGATCATTTTTTAAATTATTTCTAAGATAAGTTTCATAGTCAGAAACTTTTGTCAGCCCTAAAAACTTCATGTGATTTTCTCTGAATGTCGCAATCTTTTTAACAGTTGAGCGAGCGTAGATGGATGCAAAATCACCACCTGCAGTTGCAAACCATGCGGCCGTAATGCGCGGACTATGTGAAGTGATGATGAGTGTTCTGATTCCCCCTTGACTTGCGCCCATTGCAAACACGGGAAGATTGGCAGGAAGATGAAATTGTTTTTCTGAAATTTCAATGAAGCTGTCTACTGCAAGAGCTGGTCTTATAAAACCTTCATCAAGTTTTGCAATATCCGGTTGTGTGCTGGTGATTTCATCATCATATGGAAGTGGCATGATTACAAGAAATCCTGCTTTACTAAAGTAATGAGCATTGGCCTTTTCCATCAGACTTACGCCTGCAATTGTTGGAGTCAGAATGAGGATTGCTTTTATATCTCTATCAGTCGGCTGATATGTTGTGGCCTCATATTGTCCCGACGGCAGATCTGTCTTCAGATTATTAATCTGGATGTCTGATGCATGAACAGTTGTAGAAAAAAGCAGAGAGAAGAATAAAATGTTAAATGTTTTCATGACCGGACCATATCTCAAAAGAGACAGGCCTGCGCTTAGACTCCGGCCATACAGAAATTTATTACTTCTGTTTTCCTGGAATCGCTTCCAGTAATTCCAGAACTACTTTTTCAACTTCTTCATCTGGAGCAGGTTTACTGAAAGTTGAAATGATCTGGCGACCAATAACTGTCATACCTATGAAAGAAAGCTGCATTCTTAAAATCATCAGAACATTTGTTCCGCCGCCGCCGCTAGCTGTTGCGATCATACAGGTTTTTTTATTGAAAGTGTCGCGCCAGTTTTTTGTTGAACGGCTGACCCAAGAAAGAAAATTGGAAAATACGGGAGGAGGTCCACCGTTATATTCCGGGGCAACTATAATGAAGGCATCGGCCTCAAGCTGGTGTTTAAAAGGTGAAACTAAATCTTCTGCTTTATGAAGAGACTCTGTGTGAGTTGAGTAAAGTGGAAGATGAAGATTTACGATATTTAATAGAGAGGCATCAGCATTATGCTTCTTTAAATGTTCCATAATAGCATTCGCTAGTTCTAAGTTTTTACCAGTACTCGCAGTGATCACACATACTTTTTTCATGAACAATGTCTGCCTTTAATAGGGTTGAAGTGAAAGTCTGCTCTAGAATAGGCCCTAAGTTCCTGATTTTCAGGGGGCGGTGCTTCCATTATACAGGCCCTGTAATCTTTTCAACTGTGCCCACGGATTTTACAGTTCTGATAAAATTTGAATATGATAAAACTTGTGTACCTGCTCTTATTAATGATCTTTATGGCGAACTCCGCTTTGGCGAGAGTGTATGAACACACGGACGGAAATAAGCTCACACTACTCGAAGATCCTGCCGCTTCAGCTGATTATAAAATGGAGCTGATCCGAAACGCTAAACATCACATTAACATTCTGACTTTTTTCTGGGACAACTCAACGATCCCTGAACGTATGGCCGTTGAATTAAGTAAGGCCAATGCACGTGGGGTTGAAGTCCGAATTCTCACAACTTTTATTCCGACATTGGGAACAGATATTACTGGTGCGGGAAGAAAAGAACTTAAGGCCGGATCGGATGCAACATTTGCTTACGTATCGCTGACTCCCGGATCACACTTTTCATTTACTCATAATCTGCATGAAAAAATCTTTCTGGTTGACGGTGAAAAGGCCATCATCGGTGGAAGAAATATTTCTGACAGCAGCTTGAGCGGTAAAGATATGGAAGTCCAGTTGGAAGGCCCGGTCGTTAACCAGGTTCAGGATCACTATAAAAAGATGTTTGATTTCGTTACAGGACTTAAAATTAAATCAAATTGCAAGCGCGAAGAGACGATGGATGAATGTGTCGGTGCCTACAGTAAGACCATCTTCTCACACAACGATAAAAAATATTTCCCAGATCAGAAAATTTATGAAGATGGTGTAGATGCAAGAATCATTTCTCATGAAGCTTTAATACACCAGTACGAAAAAGGAATGAATAAAGCACAACGTCTATTACAGGAAGATGACATTTTAGATACGGTTATCAAATTTGATTTTAAAAAACTACGCGCTTATAACTATTTTGTTCTTCCAACTGCAAGATGGCGTAATTTTCTTGAGAAAAACCTGGCGGCCGGAAACTCAATCGATATGATTACCAACAGTCTTGAGTCGGCGAAATTTTCAAGCAACTGGGGTTATATTTATTCAATCCCTGACGTAATTGACCTGATAAAAAAAGGCCTGAATGTATATCAATGGCAGAGAAACCAGAAACTTAATTATGTTCATGAAAAGGTTCTTATCTTTGATGATGAACACGTCATTATCGGTTCTCACAATTTTGGAACTGGTAGTACTGGTGTGAGCGATGAGATCGTTGTTGAAATTAAATCAAAAGCAATTGCAGCGAGATTAACTGAAGTATTTGATAAAGAAATAGCTGATCCTGCGATTACAAAAAAAGCGACTCTGGAATCTATGGATGCAGAAGAAAATCAGTATGCACGAATGATCAGGTATATTAGAACGAAAGCATTAAGTAGTTTTTTATTTGAGATTTATTAGAAAAAAGGGAGCTAAAAAGCTCCCTTTTTTTTGTATGATTAACCCTTTCTAAGGTTAGCGTATTTTTGGAAAGCAGGACGGTCACTGATAGCTTTTAACCACGAGTCAACATTCTTATATGGACTCATATCAAAACCAATCATCGGAGCGATACTAACAACTGACTGAACATTTAGGTCAGCAAGTGTAAACGTCTTTCCGTTTAAGTAAGTTTTTCCTTCAAGAGACTTGTTTAAAATATTAAACAACTCAGGAAGTTTTTCTAAGTTTTCATCAATCACTGCCTGTGATCTTTTTTCTTCAGGCATGAAAACTTTTTGAATAAAAACCTGAATGATCGGGTCTTGAAGTTCCGAGCTTGCCCAGAAAGACCATTGAGATGAAATCGCACGGTCTTCAATCGTTGTACCGATAAGTTCCGGTTTGTATTTTTCTGCAATATAATTGTTGATGGCCATTGATTCGAAAAGATTCAGTGATCCATCAGTCATTGCAGGAACTTTTCCGTTAGGATTAATTTTTAAGAACGCTTCTGATTTGTGTTCTTTAGTTTTCATATCTACATTCTTCAGTTCGTAGGGAACTCCAGCTTCTTCCAGTGCCCACAGACATCTTCCAGCACTTGAGCGCGCAGAGCCATAAAGAGTAATCATAATTCATCCTTGTTTGAGGTTAATTTTGAATCAAGATATCAGAACTCGCTTGGTCCCGTCTTGACTCTTTAAGTCTCAATTGCCTAAACTTTATCTATGAAAAAAATAATCCTCGCACTTACAGTTCTCCTGCCTTTATCACTTTATGCTGTTGAACCAGTTAAACTCGACGGACAGTATATGTTCAAGGAAGTTAAGACTGACCTGGTTCGCAATACTGAAATTGTTCCGGTGGCGAACTCAAATCGTTTTAAGGAACTGGTGGCCGATCATTACGATTGTTACCTGAAGAAAGGGTTCTACAATTGTCAGAAATTTCTTCACAATGTGGAGATGCCGGAAGATTTAAAAAACGATATGAACATGATCTGGTCTGGAAGATTTTTTGATTTTATCGCAACTTCAAATTCTCCATCTGTAACAAACGAGAGTGAAGACTTGATGGAATGGGATATATTTGACAGAATTCGCTTCGAAGGAAATTCTGCTTCTTCGTATCATTATTATCTTATAAGAGGTGAACCAGAAGTTCATAAAATCACCATTAACTTTGCCGATATGCCGAGGTACATGGTCATTGAAAACGAATCCCGTGTATCGATGGCAGTTCAAAGAACGTTGAAAATTTCAAACTTAAAGTCACAAATTTTTGACCTGGAAGTTTTCTTCAACCGTTCATCTAAGTAATTTACTGCAATAATAAAGTGCCGGGTAACTGGCACTCCATACCCAGAAAAATCTGTTCAATCCAAACGTCAAGAAATTTCCGAGATGGAAGAGTAGTCCTGCAACCAGATAAAAAATAGTCAGGTAAGGATGTGCGAGCACCAGCGGGAAAGTGAGCTCAAAAAGTATCACTGACCATGCAATGAATTTTGCAATGGCTTCGTCCTCACATTTTTCCACAATGAAGAGGGGAGTTTTGTAGCTTGCTGAAGTTACAAAACCGTAAACCGCAGTTCCGTCACGCCACTTTTTTTGTTTTAATTTATAGAGCCCTGCCATGAAGTAAGAGCTGATCACTTGCAACGTCAGATACCAGAGTGCGGCCTTGCCGAGAAGTGGATGAACGAATCCAACGCAAAGGCATAAAAGAATAATCAAAGTCAGGTAATCACTACCGCCGTTGAATGATCCACGCCATCTGAGAGTGATCAAAAAAGTCGTAAGAAACAAAAAAATAAAAATCAAAATAAAGTGCGGGTATAAAAAAGCGAGAAGACCTGTATAAAATCTTAACGTCATGATTTCCATGAATCTTTTTGGAGTCATCAACCAGTCGAGGGCCTTAAGCATTTTATCAGGCATAAAAAGATAATCAGAACGAAGTTCACTCCAGCGCCAGATTCCGGTTTCTGTGATGCTCTCTTTCATCTTGATAAATTCCAGTGACTGAAAAAAAACAGCAAGTCCCATCAGTCTTCCGATCAAAATTAAGGCTTCATGAGAATCAGGCATGTGACTCCTCTTCTTCATAAAGAGGAGACACCAGAATGTCTTCCATGATTTCTGCTTTGACACTTACAGAGGCCAGCTTGAACTGATAAATAAAGGCCTTGGTATATTTTTTCCTAAGTGCATAGCTCACAAGATTTTTAGTGATCTTATAGGTAAGTGTATCCTGAAAAGCAGTTTCATCATTGTGCTCACAGATATCATGAATCAATGTCTGGATGTGAGACTGGGCCGCGAGAATAAGATTGCCCTGATTATTGATAAAGAGTGCAGGTAAGGTTGGAGTCGGTGTCTGATAAAGAGGTGCCCATTCGCTGAAAGTTTCTTCGTCAGAAATTTTTGACCGGAAAAAAAGCAGCCTTGTTTCCTCAAAGTCATCATAGAATTTCCACGAAGGAATGAGGGGCTTAATCAGGTTGATATATTTGTTTTCAATTCCCTGCGAAGTTTTTTTGAACAGCGAAAAGGCAACGAGTAAAACAAAGTAGAGGAGGACGCAAAGAATGATGATTAGTGTATTCACTTTTAAAGTATAGGGATAAAAATCTAAAATATGAACCCAAAAGGTTTTACACTACTAGAATAGTCTTCTTTTGAGGAAGATTTTTACCCCCCCAGTGAAATTTACGCTTCTTCGATAGAATAGAAGTATTCAATTTTATCACAGGAAGTGATCAATGAAATTATCAGGAATGATTCTTGTCTGCGCGCTTATCTTTTCAACTTATACAAATGCATCAGAAGCTATCGGATATTACTCCTCAGGAAAATTAAAAGACGGAGACTCGATTATTGAGAGAGGGACTCCTGTTCATAAACTTTTCATGCAAAGAGGTCGTTTTTTCGGAACACAGATTATGCAGGATACGATCAGTGATGCTGCTGACTTTGTAAGACAGACTTATCCGGATGCCGAGCAACTCCAAATTGGAGACATCGCTCAAAAAGGCGGTGGTGTTTTAAAAGAACACGGAAGTCATCAGAACGGACTTGATGCCGATATTGTTTATCTGACGAAAAATAAAAAACTGCAATCTCAGAATGCAGCTTTCTGGGAAGAAGAATTTGTTAAAAATGGTGTCGTCAGTGAAAACCTGGATTTAGAAAGATCGCTAAACCTTTTTAGATATCTTGTGACAACACATCCAGTGGAAAGAATTTTTGTGGATGTGGCGATTAAAAAGGCTTTCTGCACTTATGCGAAAAAAAATAATCTGCTTACAGATAAAGATTATGTAGAAGCTTTAAGACGTTTGCGTGTTGAAGACCTCCACACAAATCATTTTCACATGAGATTAACTTGTCCTAAAACAGATATGTCTTGTAAGTCCCAGGCCGCTGTTCCCGCTGGATCAGGCTGCTAGATTAGAAACGACACTCGATATAGTCCTTTTCTCTTGGATTAGGACTGACACCCTGAAGATCCTTTAAAACTTTATTTTCATAATGCAGGAACAGATCCTGCTCAGTACCGATGTTAATTCCTTCTTCGCTGTAGAGTATTTCACCAAGAGCTTTTTCAATCTTGGTGTAAAGTTTTCCTTTTTTATAAGGAGATTTTTCCACAAGGATATCTTCATCGTTCTGATTTTCTTTATAGACGAGATAATTAATGTAATCATTTTCGCTGGTGTCTTTATAAAAAAGTCTCAATCGATAAACGATTCCATCAACTTTTTTGTGAGTGTTCACAAAACGAACATCCACTTTTTCAACTTTTTTGACTTCATCAATATTCATGTAAGTCGAGCGAAGCGACTTACAATTTTCTTCTTTAGGAGAAGTATTAGAATGAGTTGTCACAGCTTCAGCTGGAGTTTTTGAAAGAATGACATCAGGATTAGCCTTCTCAACTGAAGTTGTTGAACCATGATTAACGGTTGCAACAGGAGGCCGATAGTTCTTAAACAGAAAGGCCCCGATTACCGCTACGATAATCAAGGCCCCGATGTTAATTAAAAGTTTTTGATGAGACTTCATTAAAGTCTAGTACCAGCGCTTGCATCTTGTTGCCGGAGATGTTTTTTCTCCCCAACGAACTTCTACTGTATCGTTCGGATGAGAAGACATTCTGTCAGCAGACATACGTTTCCAGAAGACAGCTAAATCAATAACCATTCCGTTTTTGTAAGCAACAGGACATGCGGCCTGAAGTTCTGCCTGAACAGATCCTTTTCCATTGAAGATATATTGAGCAAAAGCGTAAGCATTTCCGTCAGTCAGTCTCAGTTGAGTTGATTCAGAAAGTGCTTGCTGAAACTTTAAGTACATTTCTTTTAGAGCACCATCACGAGCTGGAGTTGAATAAGCATCAAACTCTTCGTAGTTCATACAAGCATTGCCTGTTTGGTTTAGGTGATTAAGAGCATCGTTGACATATCCAACGCGTGCTTGTGATTCCAGACAAATCGCAGCGAATAATCTCGTCATTCTTTCTGATGAAGATTCATTCGTTGTTGCTAATTGTTTTCCTACGTATTTAAAGAATGTACGTGTGTCCATTGTTCTTGCAAGATTGTATTGCTCCATTGAAGGTCCAAGCTCAGCAGGAATAGCACTTAAATCTTTGTTTAAAAGTTCCGGCCATTTGAATCTTCTGAATCCCCATGGATCATTTGGAAGGTTTTCGAATTCACGGTCTCTTCTTCTTAATAGATCACCACGAGATTTATGGTTTGCCTGCGTAGAGTAAACGACATCGAATGTTCCAACCGGATTGATTCCTTTGATGTTGTAGGTATGACGGATAAATTTTCCAAACTTAGCGGCCATTTTGTAAGTAAAGATTGAACCTGGAACGATAGATTTAATCGCCACTGGAAATGTATCAAGTCTTGTTAAGTTTTCTGTACCAACTGAATCACCGATTTCAGTGATCAAAGCAACCAGACGTTTATTTTCCGGACCTGCATAATCAAACTTATTTGATTTGTTGTTTAAGGATTTGCTAACATCGCGTGAACCTGACGGGTTTGAAATCGCGAAAGGAAGTTTGTGTTCGAATGCGAAGATCGCACGAATTGCATAAGCTGTATCAGCGCAGTCTGTGCTGATTCCATAATAAGGAGAGTTTCTGTCGTTGAACATTCCTTCGCGTACGTTGTTGGTTTGAACCCATTCGGTGAATTGTTTTTCGTAATCAAGCGACCAGGTGTTTGTGTCTTCCCAGACTGCAGCAGTTGCAGAAACGCTCAGGGTAAGTAGCAGTAGTGATAAAAATGTTTTCATTAGAGGCGCTCCAACTTATTATAAGGTTCTCGTTTCTAGACGCGCCTAGTGCAAAGGTCAAGCTATGACATTTTGAGCGCTCGCGTCAAGTTACCAATTAGGCATACATATGAAAAAAAAATTTTTAATCACTGGATTTGAACCATTCGACAGAGATGACACAAATCCTTCTGGTGATTGGATCAGCTGGATGAATGGAAAAAATATTTCTGATGATCGGGAAGTCAGAGGTGCAATTCTGCCTGTAACTTTCAATGGTGGTTTTTTAGAATTCAAAAAAATCTATGATGAATTTTGCCCCGATATGGTCATACTTACCGGCCTTGCAAAAAATCGCAAAGAATTAACAGTCGAGCGCATCGGTATCAATTGGGTAGATGCGAGAATTCCGGATAACGATGGAGTGACACTCGTATCACAGAAAATTGATGAGAGCGGCCCTGATGGTCTTTTCACAACGATTGATCTTGAAAAGCTTACTATGTTTGCGAAAAAATCAGGATGCGATCTGTTGCTTTCTACGAGTGCTGGTGAGTATGTCTGCAATGAATTGCTTTATAAAGTTTTGTGTTACGTACAGAATAAAAAAACATCCGCAACATTTATACACCTTCCTGGTTTAGACAATTATGATGGCATTTATCTTGCTCTGTATACCATAGTCAATGGCCTTTAAAAAAGATGGGAGTCTTCATGAAATTTTTCTTACTATTAATTCTGTTATTTTCACTTAATGCTTTCGCAAAAAAACCTGCACCACTTCCTGTTGAATCAAAAGTCGATGTCGCCCGCTATGCAGGCAAATGGTTTACGATCGCTTCACTTCCACAATTTTACATCAACAAGTGTACAGGCCAGTCTGCTGAGTACGGAGTGTTGAATGATAAGCAATTCAGCGTTCACAATGTCTGCTTTGAAGAAAATGGAAAAACTAAAGATATCAATGGCACAGCTACGATTGTAAATGCTCCTGCAAATTCAAAATTATTAGTACAGTTCGACAAAAAATGGACAAAGCTTTTTAAAGTTAAAGGCGACTATCAGATCATCAAACTTTCTGATAAATATGATTCTGTGATGGTTGGATCTAATGACCGTAAGTCGTTATGGATCATGTCCCGTACGACATCTCTGGATCCACAAACTTTCCTTGATTATAAAAAACTTGCTACTGAATTGGGATTTTCAGTAATGCAGTTAAAAGATGCTAAATATTAAAAACGGAGTCGCCATGAAAAACTTTTTAATTTTATTATGTATTGTTTATTCTATGAATGTTTTCGCAAACCAAAATCCACTTCCAACGGCACAGAATGTAGATGTTGGCCGCTACATCGGAAAATGGTATGCGATTACATCTTTGCCTCAATTTTTTACGTTAAGCTGTGTCGCTCAGACTGCTGAATACGGAATCCTGAGTGAAACAGAAATCAGCGTGCAAAATAAATGTATCAAAAAGAACGGAAAAACATCCGCCATTTACGGAGCAGGAACAATTACTGATGCTCCCAACAATGCACGACTTTCAATTCAATTCGAAAATTTCTGGCTAAACCTTTTTAAAATAAAAGGTGAATACGTCATTATTAAATTGAGTGATGGATACGACAGTGTAATGGTCGGTTCAACAAACCGAAAATCATTATGGATTCTTTCGCGTACTCCATCGATTGATCCTGCGACATTAAATGAGTATAAATCACTCGCTAAAGATATAGGATTTCCAGTAGATAAACTAGTAGACTCAAAATATTAGACAATCGATAGAACGTTCTTCACAATAGGTGAATGAAATTTTTTTTCGTTCTCCTATTGTTATTCACAGTCTCGATATCTGTATCAGCTAAAGTTGAAATCGAACAATACCGCAAAAATTATTTCTGGGATAATTCCTGGAATGATGCCATCTCAAACGAAATTGATCAGAAAGAAAATATCGACATGGTCACTGAGTATATTGATCAGGATGATTTAAATTCTCTGGGCTGCCCGGGATTTAATTCGGCCGATGTCGATTCCAAAAAAGATTTCTGGGTTGTATTTCTATCGAGCTTAACTAGAGCAGAAAGTGCATTCAATACTAAGGCCCGTTCGCGCGCCAACAAAGGCACTCACGGCAACTACGGCTTGCTACAGTTATCAAAAGCAACGGCACGCGAGCAGTGTGGAATCAATGACCCAAAAGATATTGCTGACCCCACACTTCATCTTCGTTGTGGAGTAAAACTATTAGCATGGCAATTAAAAGGTGCTCCGGTATCTGAAACTAAATTTCTTCGTCCCGATTTAAAAGGACAGCTTTTTGGAAAACATATTTTGTTATGGGGCCCGCTTAGGCAGAATGACAAGAGAGGAAGAGTGCTGTTAGTGGGCTGGTTTAAAAAACACCTGGATCAAATGCCGTTTTGTTCGAAAGAATAAAAGGCCATCCCTGAAGATGGCAGTATCAAAAATTATTTCTTAACTAATACTTTTAAATCAGACCATCTCGATGCCACAAGAATGACATAAAGAACGGCCGTCAAAAGTGCCATTGGAATTCCTGAAGGCTCAGCAAAAAAGTGAATCCCTAAAATATTTACAATAACCGGCCCGAGTAAAATGATGGCTGCATTCACATACATGCCACTTAAAAGTAAAATTCCTGCTATCAACTCACATAACATTGCCGCTTGCATGATGTAACCTGTCGCCATGAACCCAGTCATGATCGTTACCATTTGTGCAGGCTGTGGAGGCATTGGAATAAAGCCATGACCAGTGAAGACCATCATAACTCCGTTTGCTCCAAAAATAGTGAACATGAGGCCCAGAAGGTAGCGCGATACCATTGCAGCTTTTGAAAACATATTTCTTCCTTGATAAAAGTGATGTTAAGATAATTTAAACATATAAACCTGATTTTTCAAAGGACGCATATTTATGAAATTATTCACACTAACAATGACTTTGTTACTTTCTGTATCCCTTCACGCTGAGACAACTACAACGACGACGACGACTACTGTTGTAGAGACAACAAAGACTGATGATAAACCGGTTGCAAAAAAAGATGATGATAAAGTTATTAAGGCCGCAAAAAATGTTTCAGGTGAAACAAAAAAAGTCCTTAGAAAAATCGGTCGTGCTGGTCAAGAAGGATTTTGCAATTTAAAAACTGATAAATCAGAATGTGCCAAACAAAAAGCTGCACATAAAGCACTTAACAAAAAAGAAGATGTAGAAGGTGTTGACGGAAACTAAGCTTACTTAAAAGAACGTTTCAATAACTTCTTTAGAATAAAGAATTTTTTCATTATCTACCGTCGCTTTCGGGTGGCGGTCCGGATGAACCATACGTGTAAATGAATCAATCTCTGGATTAAAAATAAAATTCAACAGAACTTTGGTCCACGAATTATAACTTTTTAAGTTGTCATAAAATTCAGGTGCCATTTGTTTTACTTTCGGCTGATTAATCCAAGCAACATTCATGAAGTCGTGGTGCTCGTTATGGTAACCCATATTGAAACATAATTTATTCAACGGCCCGTAGTAGCTGTAAGTTTCCTGGCCTTCTTTTGTAATGAAGTGCTCCTGGATCCAGCGTCCGCCTAACGGATGAAGGCCAAGGGCAAATAAAGTAGAAAGTAAAAGATAAACGAATGCCATCGGGCCAGCGTAGATAAACAAGCCCACGTTAATTGCAACGTTGATTAGAACATTGATCGCAGTCCAGATATTGAGTGGTTTATAGAACTGAACTTTCAAAGGACGAAGTGCCTGTGAAACAGAAAAGAACATTAACCAGATTGCTTTTTTTATAGCAGAATTTCCAACCAGGTTTCCTTCGCGGTAGCTCGTGATGTCCGGATCGTATGAGTATTCACCTAAATGCTTGTGGTGAATCATGTGATATTTTCTGAAACCCATTGCAGAGGGAAGCACTAAAGGGAAATCGCAAACGAGTCCCATCACCTTATTTCCAAATGAAGTTTTTAAAACAACATTGTGTGTGCATTCATGGATCATGACATAAAGAGAGTGGTTGGCGAAAGCACCGACAACATAAGCGATAATTGCGACTAACCACCATGCCTGGTTGCGAAGCGAGTAAGCGATAGCGAATTGAAAAGCGACGACAAGAACAATGTACAAAGCAGACATTCTATAAGGCCCGTAAAGATTTCTGATCTCCGGATGTGCAGCGATAATTTCACGACGTCTGCCGATGTGATGGTTAGGGCCTGAATCTTTAATGAAGTCGCGTTTCTGTGTAGTCATATGGGCCCACAATAGCGCAATCAGAACCCTTTTAGAATGGCCAATGGTAGATTTTTCATTAGACAAGTTCCCAGAAAGATTAAGCCCAGTATTATTCTTTTTTCATGTAGGCACAGAAGCCGGGGCGTGGTCCGATTTTAGGGTGATTGCGGCAGGTATCAGGGCGTATATCATATTGAGTGCAGCGCTTATTTTGATCGAGAAAAAAACATGAGGCATCGGGTTTTTGTGAGAGTGTAAATTTCTCGGTTGAGGCCGTGTATCTTTGAACGCCTGGATGTTTGAGTGCATCCTTAATTTGATCCTTGATTGACATCTCTAAATGAAAGTCGCCTAAGATGCCCATCCGGATTAGATCAGATGTTTTTACTTCGACCGGCATGTAACAACAAAGTCCTTCACAAGTATCGCACATACCTTTTTTATAATGAGACCAGCGACTCAAATCTTTGAGATGCTCTTCTATTTTTCCGGGTGTGTTTTTTTTACTCATCTTGATGCGATCTTATAAAAGTGTTTGCCATTTAGATAGAGTGGGATTAAATTTCGGTAAATATTATCAACCGCAACTCAACTGAGAGAAGACAAGATGGACGAAGATCCCAAGTTCAATACAATAAAAAACTCAGTGGAGAAAATGTCGGCTTAATTTCCAACCTCTATCCACTTAAGATCCACCCATGAAAATAATTGGTGCTTAAATGGAAACTACTACACTTTTAAATGATGACTTCTCTTTAGAAAACTTGCTTGATAACTGGCAGGTACTAACGTTCTCTCAACGCGAAGACGTTTTTGCCATGCTTGGACGTATCGATCAGGAAGAACTTTTCATCAATCTTTCATCAGACTATCAGGCCGAACTCTTTGAAGAAATTCCGCACGCAGAAAAGCGCTCGTGGATTCGTCTTTTAGCTCCCGATGATATCGCCGATTTAGTTCAGAACTTAAATGAAGAATCCCAGGCAGCAGCTCTTAGATATTTAGACTACGCAACTTTAGTCGAAGTAAAAGTTCTTATGGCCTATGCTGAAGATGAGGCCGGGGGATTAATGAACTCGCGCTTTGCACGTCTTCGCCCGGAGATGACTGTAGAAGAAGCGATCAGATATCTTCGCGCTCAATCGAAATCACAAATCGAAACCATTTATTACGCCTACGTTTTAGACCGCACTCAGGTTCTTCTAGGTGTTGTTTCTTTACGTGAACTTTTCCTGGCAAAAAATCATTCCACTGTTCATGAAATTATGAACACTGATCTCGTCACTGTTCTTCAGGATGAAAATCAGGAAAGTATTTCGCAAACTTTTTCTAACCATAATTTTTTAGCGATTCCGGTTGTCGATGAAAACCTTGTTATGAAAGGGATCATCACCGTTGATGACGTTGTTGAAGTACTCGAAGAAGAAGCGACAGAAGATATTCATAAGATGGGAGGTATGGAAGCACTTGGCGAACCTTACCTGGATATTAGTTTACCGGCGATGATTAAAAAACGTGCTGGTTGGCTTATGGCACTTTTCATTGGGGAGATGTTCACGGCAACAGCAATGAGCCACTATGAACACGATATTGCAAAAGCAGTTGTACTCGCACTATTCATTCCACTCGTCATTTCTTCAGGCGGAAACTCCGGCTCTCAGGCAACGACTTTAATTATTCGTGCGATGGCCCTTGGTGAAGTTCGACTACGTGATTGGTGGAGAGTAATGTCCCGTGAATTAGTTTCCGGATTAAGTCTTGGAGTTATTCTTGGATCAATTGGTTTTCTCAGAATTATAATGTGGCCCGGCCGCGAAGTTCTTTATGGTGCTCACTATGTATTAGTCGCACTCAGTGTGGCCTGTAGTTTAGTAGGAATTGTTTTGTGGGGAACTCTCGCAGGATCTATGCTACCATTTCTTTTAAGACGCCTAGGACTCGATCCAGCGACATCATCTGCGCCATTCGTGGCCACATTGGTGGATGTAACTGGTTTAGTCATCTATTTTACTGTGGCGAGCCTATTTTTAAAGGGCATTTTGCTATAGGTAAAGTGCTCGAATTCACAGAACGAAACACCGCATCCAGCAGATTAATTTCTTTTAATCTCTTTTAAATCTTTTATTAATTTCAACATGTGATTATAGTTTTAAGAAAAATAACAACAAAGACATTCATATCGAATGGCCTTAATCATACCTACTAGGAGATCTCAGATGAAAAACGCACTTTTAATCGCTCTTGCACTTACTTCAGTTACAGCTTTCGCTGGAGCTAAAGCAACTAAAGCAGAAAGAAAAGCAGCTATGGAAGCTTGTAAGTCAGAAGGAACAGCTAAAAAAGCAATGAAGTCTTGTGTAAAAGCAAAACTTGCTGCTCCAGCTACTGCTGAAACTACTGCTCCAGCTACAAAATAATTTTTGTTTCAAAAACAATAATGAAAAGAAAGGCCATCATAAGATGGCCTTTTTTATTTCAACTTTTTATTTCTTAGATTTCGCGATCAGGATCATACCGATTAATATCAAAACTCCACCCGCCATTTGAATCAACGCTAATTTTTCTCCGAGAAATAAACTCGCAATCAGTACTCCGAACAGCGGTTCAGTTGTACTTAATATTGAAGCTTCGCTGGAAGAAATTCTTCGCAGGCCTGCGAGAAATAAAGTCATCGCCATAAGTGAGCAGATGATTGCCATGCTGAAAATGAGAACGGTGTGATTGGTGAGAATTTCTTTTGGCCTGTCGATATTGTGAAAGTGAATAAGTGATAAACAAACTCCGGCACCCAGCTGAACATAAAATGAAGACGGCATGGCCGGAATGTCTCTTAGATATTTTCGTGAGTACATAATGTAGAGAGCGTAGAAAAAAGCTGAACCAATTCCGTATAATAAAAACTCTGTACTGCTCACGGCCCATTCACCCCATACTAAACAGGTCATACCGATTGAGACGACGATGAGAGCGTAGACTCCAAGTTTTCCCAAGCGTTCTTTTAAAATAAATTGTGACAGGACGGCGACCATTACTGGGTAGGTGTAGAGTAGTAAAACTGTGAGTGAAGCAGAAAGACCTGTGAGTGCCATGAAAAATAAACTAGAGAAAAGAGCATATCCAAAAATTCCGAGCATGATTGATGAGAGTAAATGAAAGCGATTCAGGATCAGTGACTTTGGATTTGTTAAAAGGATGATGAGTCCTGTGATGATGGCGGAGATTGAATAGCGAAGCGCTAACAATTCTCCGGGAGCAATTGAGTTTTCAAAAGCTTTTTTTCCAAAAAATCCCAGAGCGCCGAAACAGGCACCTGATAAAATGATCTGTATAAATCCTAACTGACGTGATGAGAGTTTTTCAGACATGGGATAAGGTTATCAGTTTTTGATTTTTTCTAAAACATCTAAAAGCGCTTGCGGGATGTTTTGTTTCGTCCAGTAAAGGCCTAAGTCTTTTCTGATTTGAGCATTGGCAGAGTCTTCTGTTTTTATAAATTCATTTTCTCTGTTTTCAAGAAGAGCTGTGTTCGATGAACACGATTTACCGTTGTCTTCTGAAGTTTTGGGATTGAATCCCAGACAACCGTAAGGTTTACTCGATCTTGAAAGTCCGCAACCGAGGGCACCGTTGTTAAAAAATGGGCATGTGTAGGTTTTTCGAAATTCAGAAACATTTTTTTTGCCGGTGTAGATTTCAACATTCAGTCGGTAGCTTTTTATAGTTTCATTCAGACGGTCTTTGAGAGATTGAAGTGCATACTCATCGAAAGATTCGATGTTGAGGCCTGCGAGAATTTCCAGTGCTTCAATCGGAGTGATCAGCATGGAATTCGCGGCCTGTGTGCAGCAGGTGCCCGGGCAAGTGAAACAATGAATGGTTTTACCTTCCAGCTCCTGCATTTCGCGTACGAGCTCGCTTCTTCTTAGCAGCGAAGAAGGAAGATTATTGTCAGCGTAAATACTGTTTAGGTAACCGGTCATTTTGTTCATGGATAAGTTTTTTTACCATGCTCCCCAATGCATTACAATCGTAGGCAAATTATTGCGCACCCCGTTTTCATTGCAATTATTTATTGAATATACTTTTTGTTATGGAACCATTCAAAAACATGATCAATGACAAAGTGGCAGCTAATCTTGCGGCCGCAATAATCAGGAATTATCCAGAATTCGACAAAAAAACTTTTCTCAAAAATATTGATAAAGAATTAGCTCCGCTGGAATTGAAGGACAGAGTAATTTTTTTAGCTGTTAAACTTCACGGACTGATGCCTGCTAATTTGAAGAAGTCACTTCCAATTTTGAAAGGGGCGATTCAACAAAACGATAAAGATTCTATTGGTGTCAGTGGATTTGCAGTCTGGCCTTTGACTGAATATGTTTCGCGATTTGGAATTCCCGAATTTGATTTATCGTTGAATGTCCTGAAAGAGATGACAAAAGTTTTTACCGGAGAGTTTGCGGTACGAGCTTTTTTTATAAATGATGAAAAAAGAACGCTGATTCATTTCGAAAAATGGGTAAAAGATAAAGATGAGCATGTGAGACGTTTAGTGAGTGAAGGTTCGCGTCCGTTGCTTCCATGGGGACAAAAACTTCCGGGGTTTGTAAAAGATCCACTGGCGACATGGTCGCTTCTTGAAATTTTAAAAAATGATGAATCTGAATATGTCAGAAAGTCTGTGGCCAATCATTTAAATGACCATTCGAAAAATCATCCTGATCTGGTCGTTAAAAAATTACTAGAATGGCAGAAGTCAGACGACTTCGATAAAAACCTGGACTGGGTAATCCGTCATGCCAGCCGAACGCTGATTAAAAAAGGGCATGCGAAAGCTTTTTTACTTCATGGGGTGGAATCGGGGAAAGTGGAAGTACTTTCTCAGAAAATTATTACGAAAAAAGTTCAGCTGGGGAAAGTCCTGCAGGTAGAAGTTGAATTCAAAAATAAAAGTTCGAAAAAATTAAAAATTATTCTCGATCACGAAGTCCATCTTCTTCGCGCAAATAATAAACACAATATTAAATGTTTCAAGGGAAAGAGTATTGAGCTAGCTCCTTCCGAGAAAAAAATAATGTCATTTAATATTCCGCTTAAGGCCGTCACGACACGGACTTATTACAGCGGGAAGCATTTCTGGAATATAAAAGTAAATGGTAAGAGCGAAGAGAAACTCGCTTTTACTTTGAATGTTTAATTGGAGTTTTTATGAAAAATGCTATCCGCACGGTTTTTTGTTCTCTCGCAGTTCTCATTTCGGTCTCAGCTCACGCTTGGGACGCTCCTGAAATTCTGGAAGATGCCTGTTACGACGGCTGTACTGAAAAAATGGAGACGATGTACAACAATTTTTTAAGTACACCGACTGCTCCAAAATTTGTTCCCGGAATGTATTCCGGTGAATGTAATCATCAGTCAGCTTCGCTTGATCCGGATACAACTCATTACATTGGAATGCTGTTAGATACAGATGCAAAAGGCGCATTCATGTCTCCGGTACTTCAGTTTTTTGGAGATGGAAATGATATGGCCGACTGGTCGCTTGCTGATGCCAGAAGAGAAATGTCACCGGACTGGCATGATGCCGGAAGAATTACATGGCATTCAACTTCTGCAACAGCAGCAGTTCTTGATGAGCAGGGATACCCGGCACTTGTTTACTGGGCACGCCAGAATGTTGAGACGAAAGAAATTTATTTTCTTGCCTGGCTTCGCGGATTTTCTTATGCGTTCTGCACATTGAAACCCAATGTGAACGGACTTCCTTTATGAAATATATTTTACTTTTAGTAATGGTTTTTTCTTCGCAAACGTTTGCCAAAGATTATATTTCTGAAGGGCAGAAGTTTACAATTGAAAAACTTTACGAAGGTAAAGATGTCATCTGGGGATTTGATTTTTTAGATCCGAAAGCTGCGAATGAAATGATTTTCAGTGAGCGCGACGGAAAATTAAAATACCTGGATTTAAAAACCCTCAAGTCTTTTGATGTGGCCGGTGCTCCAAAGGTTTTTATTGAATCGCAGGGAGGTCTGCTTGATGTTTATATCGATCATAAAAAAGAAGATGTTTATCTGACATACTCTGATCCCGATCCAAAAGGTGCGACGACAAGTTTATTTAAAGGAAAATTATCTGCTGATAAAAAAACGTTAACCGGCGCCAGATTATTTCAGGCGCAGGCGTTTTCAACAGGCGGTGAACATTTCGGTTCTCGAATCGTCATTGATAAAGACGGATTTATTTTTATGAGTGTGGGAGAGAGAAATAAAAGAGAGCATGCTCAGGATCTCATTACTCATCAGGGAAAAGTTTTACGTTTAACCAAAGAAGGCAAGGCCCCTGCCGATAATCCTTTCGTAAAAACTAAAGATGCACTTCCTGAAATATGGAGTCTGGGTCATCGAAATCCTCAGGGACTCATCATCGATCCGGACGGAAAT
This sequence comes from Bacteriovorax sp., assembly GCA_014378525.1. GTDB lineage: Bacteria > Bdellovibrionota > Bacteriovoracia > Bacteriovoracales > Bacteriovoracaceae > Bacteriovorax. The sequence goes on along the minus strand of JACMNL010000004.1, from coordinate 748 downwards.
CTTATTGAAGCAGAATTCGGCCCGCGCGGTGGTGATGAAGTAAACCTGATTAAAAAAGGGTTGAACTACGGATGGCCGGTCATTACATACGGAAAAGAATACTGGGGACCGTCAATCGGTACGACAGAAAGAACAGGGATGGTGCAGCCTGTTTTTCATTGGGTACCATCGATTAATCCCTCAGGGATCATGATTTACACTGGTACGGTATTCCCTAAGTTTTCAAGAAATCTTTTTCTGGCGACACTTAATCACGGTCATTTACACCGCGTCGTAATGGATAAGAATATGAAAATGATAAAAGAAGAAAAACTTCTTGATGATTTAGGCGAGCGATTTAGGCAGGTAAAAACCGGACCAGATGGTCTCATTTATCTCTCAACTGACAGCGGTAAACTGCTCAGACTTAAACCAACAAAATAATCAGGGTTAGTCAGGTTACTGCTTAGTAACCTTTTTTCCGTTAGACCTAGCTTAGGCTTCCTCAATCTTCCAATGACAAAACTTCAAAATAGGCGGAAAATAAGTTGTCATTAAAAACTACTATTAGAGGCAAAGTATGGCCGTTACCATTACAAGAAATCCCAATTTATCAAAGTCGGGAAAAGATATAACATTTGATAATACGATTAAAAAAGAATTCGGAAATAACTGGTTCACAGGGCTTGCTCCTGAAAAGTGTCCGGGATTCGATCACGAAAGAAATTGTCTTGTCGCTCTTCCCTTATTGAATCTGGAAATTTGTACG
>JACMNL010000031.1 GCA_014378525.1 Bacteriovorax sp. | reverse complement strand
GAAAAGATCAGCATCAAGACTAATATCGTTACCGTATTCAGTAAGAAGAGGAGAAAATTCTTTTGCGATCTCCTGAATCTTGTCATTTGTTTCTGCCGAATGAAGATTGAAGAAAATACCTGAGATAAGCTCCACCTCGGGTCCGGCATTTTCAAGGGCCTCAACAACGTTTTCGAAAGTCTCAGTTGCTTTGTTAGCTTTAATCGCTGCAATTCTTCCTTTAGCAATTGTGATTGCTTCTTTGACGGCCGGTAAAAAATCTTCCGGTTTAATATCTTCAAAGGGAACGGTGTCGAAAGGTGTAGTAAATTTTTTTAATAAAATATTCATGCGGTCTCCTACTTAATCTGCAATTCGTAACTTATATTTTCGCTGCCGGCGGCTTCCTGATAAATCGATTCAGGCAGTCCCAGCGTCTTACTTTTATTGTTTAGGTCATTGGTGATCTGGGCAATCTGAACCGGCTCGCCCTGTCTCACTGTCACCTGTGTGCTGACCTTAGCTTTATATTGTTCGCTATATGAAAACAACAGTTGATAAATTCCTCTAGGCCCTCCGGAACATTCTACGTAAAGAGATTTTCCTTCGAGTTCAAGTATTCCCGGTTTTCCAAGTCCCAAAAGTATTTGTGAAGTAGAAACTTCAGCAAAATCTTTTGATACGCTGGAAATATTATTTGTATTTCCTGCGCGGGCATTTGTGCTTTCAACTTTTTTCTTTTTTGTGGTTTTTAATTCCAGCTGGCAATTTTGATTATTCAACATTCCAGAAGCGAGATCTTTAGTCCCCTCAGTTTCAGCTACTAAAGTGTAGCGCTTACGCAGGAATTTCTCCAATAATTTTGATCTATCGGTCGATGTATTGACGTCAAAACAATGGTCGCCCTGTCTTGGGGAAACCTGCTCACGTGGAAGTAAAAGAAACTCAAGGGATTTTTGCGCCTCAGCTAAATTGACCTGTGGCCCGAAACAAAAACTTGCGAGATCTTCTGCAGCAAAAGATGAAGGAATAACAAGTATGAAAAGGAGACTACTTATCAGTCGGTAAATGACTGTCGCCTTTTTGATTGTGAATGAAATCAGATGCGTTGTTGTAGGCGCACAGATCTAAAGTCGTCTTAAACTGGAATCCAGCTGGAAGAGCACCTTTTTTCTCCAGGTCTTCACATGTGCATGCAAGAGTCTTCATGAAGTTGAAAAATCTCTCAGCTGTTTGTGGGCTCATTAAATGTTCCATCTGACATGAATCGTAGTCGGCCGTTTTTTCATCGACGCCAACGAAGTCGCGAAGGAAATAAAATAGTAGAGTTCTTGATGATAAAATTCTATGAACTTCTTCGTGACCTAATTCTGTAAGAACAACAAATTTACATTCGTCTTCTTCCTGAATCAGACCTTTCTTTTTTAGATTGTTAAGCATTGTTGAAACAGAACCTTTTGTCAGGTCCAGGTCTTTGGCAATGTCAGTGACACGTGCAAATCCTCTGTTCTCTTTTAACTTATGAATCGTTAAAAGGTAGTGAACCATCGAATGAGATAATTCGTTTTCATGAGAGTCTGCGTGGGCGTCTGGTTTTGTCATCATATAGTCAAATTTGTAGCAAGCTTGAAGGCCCTAGTCAACGAGACAAAAGCCTACAAAACAAGGCACTTAAGAGTGACTATCAGGCCGGTTTTTGTCCTTCTAACCCATGGTTTTTAAAGACCTTAACAAACGCCACTTTTTTGCCCAGAGGTGAATATTTTGGCATGGGTTAGAATGGAGTATATGAAAATAAATAACCTTCTCCTCACCCTACTCTTTTTGACGGTCATTAACTCAAGCGTATTTGCCCAGGCAACAACGACAAGTGAAACTGCAACCAATTCAACTCTTCTTGATAATGCAACAAAAGCAAGAGCGGCCGCTGATGCAAAAAATTCAAATGGGGTCACTCAGGAAATCAGAACAATTGGTGGTGGAACAAAACCAACAATCGATACAAAAAATTTAACAGACCAGGAAAAACAGTTAAGCGAAAATTATATTCATCAGGGAAAAGCAAATGCCATCATCACTGAAAAATGTGCAGGTGACATGAAAACGGTTTGTGCCGGAAATGAAGGGAACCATAAATTTCTTGGAATGGATCCCAATATGGTGAAGGCCGTATCTCAGGCGTATGCAATGTTCAGTTCTCTCGCCGGTGACTCTCTCGGGGGTATCACTTCAAAAGCTGCAGCTGCCAAAAAAGATGCGGCCGCAAATCCACAGTCAGAACAACCAGCTAAAGATACTTCCGGTGCAGGAAAAAAAGCTGACAGCAAAGAAGATGATAAAGTTTCTGACTATTGTAAGTATATTCCAACAGTCACTGAAGGAGTTGCAACAGCAATTCAGGTTGCAAAATCCAAAGAGCTTGCTGCTGATGAAGTTGCCAATGGTGATACTGCTCAGAAAGATGCTTTATTAAAAGCAGCAAAAAGTCATGACTCCCGAGCGAAAATGGCACAGATCCAGGCCGCTGGATGGTGGGGAGGAGCTGCCTGTTATGCTGTCAATGCTGCTAATCCTACTGGCTGGGCCGTCGATAAAAATTTAGTAATTAAAATGGGTGCTGCAACTTTGTTGGGAGCTTTTTATCAAAGTGAAGTTTCAGCGAACAAAGAATACGCTGATAAAACTCGTGCTATCGCAAATACGCTTCCCGGAAAAGGAGACTGTAACCCGATCACTGATAATCTTTGTTACTGTTCACAACCAAGCACGGAAAATGATCCGACTTATTGTGCACAAAATTTACATAAAAATACAATCGCTGCAACTTCTTATCGCGTAGCTTGTACGACCAATACTTTAAAGATCGATCCAAACTGTACATGCGAAAAAACAAATACATGTTTTGAAACATATCTTGAAGCTCAAGGTCAGGGAGCTCTGAACTTAGGTTTGGGTTATACCAACTCTCCTTTTAAATCGATCCGCTCACTGGCCCGTGGTGAACTTGTAGGAAGCACTATTAATACTTCTTCATACGATGCTACTTCTGCCATTGCAAAAAAAGGATTGAGAGATGCAGCTTCGCAAATTGGTAACATCGATGGAAATTTAAATAAAGACCAGAAGGCCATGGCCGATTCAATGTTGGCAAGAGGAATTCCTGCAAACGTTGCAACACTAATGGCTTCAGGGAAACCAAGTCAAAGTGCACTGAGTGCGGCCACTGCAAAAATGTCCGGCATGGGTGGAGGATATCAAATGGCCGCAGTAGGTCCAGCTAAATCCAACATCGTTGATTTCTCCGGCGGAAATGGTCTTGGATATAAAGGAAATACTAAAAATGAAGGCGGAGGAGCTGATGACCTGCTTTCAAAATTAAAACCGGGACAAAAAGCTGCGACTAATTCAAAGATTCTGGAGTTCGCACAAAAAGCTGATGCAGCTGCCAAACAAAATGGACAAATCAGAAAAGGAGATACACCCTTATTTGAGATCATCTCACTTCGTTACCGCACGTCGGGAAGAAAACTTTTAGAAGTAGATGCCAATTAAGGATTCACGTGATCGATAGTTCTATTGTCATCATTCCCACCTACAATGAGGCCCTCAACGTCCAGCCGATGATTGAGAAGCTTTTTGAACTTTATCCACAAATTTCCATTCTCATTATCGACGATAATTCGCCCGATAAGACCTCGATGGTGGTCGAGGCATTGCAGAAGTTGCACCCAAGGCTTTTTTTGATTAATAGGGCCGGAAAACTCGGTCTGGGAACTGCCTATCTTGAAGGGTTTGAATGGGCCCTTTCGAAAAAATTTAAATTTATTTTTCAAATGGACTGCGACTTTTCTCATGACCCAAAAGATCTGCAGAACCTTCTTAACGAACTCATTAACCAGAATTCTGATCTTGCCATTGGCTCACGTTATAGTGAAAGTGCAATCAGGACTAAAGACTGGCCGGTTCACCGCCTGGCGCTTTCTTACACTGCTGCATTTTTTCTGAGAACATTTACCGGATTAAAAACCAGAGATGCTCTCGGTGGATTTAAATGTTTCCGCATTGAGGCCCTCGAGACAATTAACCTGAAGAATATTATTTCCAAAGGATATGTTTTTCAATTCGAAATCAATTATAAAATTCATTCGAAGGATTTAAAAATCATCGAAGTTCCGATCTTGTTTTCACAGAGAGTCATGGGTGTATCCAAGATGAATTTTGGAATTATACTGGAAGCTGTTAATGTCATACTTATTTTAAGAATTAAAAAATTTACGGATAGACTACATTGATTTTTTTAAATTTTTTTTTACTTTCATTAAATTTGCATGCTGCTTTTACGATTACAACCACCAGTCAGTTAAGTTCCCGTACGACAACTCATTATCCTGCTACCCATGCTTCCTTATATGCTGCTGAATATGAAAAGTGGCACAAAGAAATAAATCCTTTTATTACTAAACCATACATGAATCTTTCAGACTTCACATACTCCAATAAAGATGGTTCTACCGTTTTTGATGTTTATTACCATACTGGTGAATTAGGTTTAAGAGTTGTTCCAGGCGTAAAACCTGATCTTCCGAAACATCTTATCGTTGCAGGAGACTCAAATACCTTCGGAGTCGGATGCAACGATGACCAGACTCTTCCCTATTACCTTTCAAAAAAATTCCCGGACAGGACTGTCTATAATTTTGGATTGGGAGGAGCAGGTACCAATAGTACTTTAAGATTTTTAGAAGTTTTTAAGGTAAAAAATATTGCGCCTCTAAATTATAAAGACGGTGCTCTAATCCTCGACTTTCATTCTTTTTATATTCAAAGAATCATCGGCAGTAAAAGTTTTCTGGCATGGTCCCCTGCAAGTCCGCAATATAAATTAAACGATGATGATATACCAGAATACATGGGGCCATTTACGGATTCATGGCAGTTGAAATTTTATCATTTTCTGGATTTATTTCCTTACTCCGAAAAATTGTTTCCGGATCTTCCGCAAATCAGTGAAGAGCATATTGAACTGACGGCCAGAATAATTTATGAAGTGAAAAAGAAGTATCTCGCACAGACATCACCGGAAAATAAATTCATAGTTTTCTTCAATCCGGAAAAAAAATCTGAATTAGAGGAAAAAGTAGATAAAAAAATATATGAAAAATTAAAAAAGCTGAATATTGATGTTGAAATGTTTGATGAAAAAGAAATTCTGCCTTTAAGACATTTTGAACTAGAAGGACATTACATGCCTGAAGGGCACAAAAATTATGCTGAGATGATCTATAAAAAAATCAAAGATAAAATCTAGCGAACGAGACTGACTCTTGAAAACACTTCTTCATTCAAAGGATTGTACATCATCAGGACGAGAATCCAGTAGAAAACAAATTCGAAGACAATGTGACGAAGTGGTGATGGAATAAAACTCATCAAAATTGCGGCCACAGCGTAGGCTGCAGTCTGCGTGTATCTTGGAAGTGGGATCGCAAAACGGTTAACAAAATTTTTAATTTTATCCAGTCGAGAGTAGAAAAATGGCAGCACGATAAAATAAAGTGTCGCTAAAATCTTGATCCCGATCGTGAAAATGATATCTGTGAATTCAAATCCTGCGACTACCAGATGGCGCACATTCATTTCTCCCATAGAATTTCTTTCTGCGATTAACCCCGGCGTTTTGTAGTGAAATAAAATCTGTCCCCACGACATTTCATCCATGCCGAAAGCAAGGAAGATAAATCCAGCGAGCACCAGGCAGCCGGCGAATCCCGCGCCTCTGAAAGGCTTCAGAATACTGGCGCGGTAAAAGCACATTGCTGAAGCAAAAAATAATGTAAAGATGATCAGCCACTGAAGAGATCCGCCTTCACGTGCCAGTACGTTTTCAAAATAACCAGGGTTATAATTCGCATGGTACATGTAGAAAAAAATCAAAATGACGAGCACCGGATACATCAACTTTTCAAAAAGTTTCAACAGCTGACTCCAGGTTTTTCTCCCAAGTTCTCAAAGATCTTAAGTCGATCAGCGTGTCTTCCACCTTCAAACGAATTCGCAAACCAGGCATCAATAATTTTTTTAACATCTGCTTCTGAACTCACGCGGGCACCTAGACATAGAATGTTGGCGTCGTTGTGTTTTCTGGCCATCTCAGCATCGTTAGCACTTCTACAAAGAGCTGCACGAATTCCCTTAAAGCGGTTAGCGACAATTGAAACACCGATACCAGAACCGCACAGAAGGATTCCTGTGATGTTTTGTTGAAGGACTTCATTTGAAACTTTTATGGCGTATTCGGGATAGTCGGCGCGGTCTGCACTGTATGTTCCGCAGTCGATGACTTCGAGATTTTTAGAGAGAAGGAGATTTTTTACAATCTCCTTCATTTCATATGCAGCATGGTCAGAACCAATTGCAATCTTCATCATTAGTATCTGTAGTGGTCTGGTTTGTATGGACCAGCTGGGCTGATGCCTAGGTATTCAGCTTGAGCTGAAGAAAGAGTATCAAGATACACACCGATTTTTTCAAGGTGTAGACGAGCTACTTTTTCATCAAGGTGTTTTGGAAGAACGTATACTTCGTTCTTATAGTTTTTATGGTTTGCCCATAATTCCATCTGCGCCATTACCTGATTCGTGAATGAGTTAGACATTACGAATGAAGGGTGACCAGTTCCACATCCAAGGTTTACTAAACGTCCTTCTGCAAGAACGATCAGTTTTTTTCCTGAAGGCATTACGTATTGATCAACCTGAGGCTTGATGTTGATTTTTTTACCAGACTTATTTAAGTGAGCAACTTCAATTTCTAAATCGAAGTGACCGATGTTAGCAACGATAGCGCCGTCTTTCATCATCTCTAAATGTTTACCAGTGATAACGTCACGGCATCCAGTAGCTGTAACGAAGATGTCACCAAGCTTTGCAGCGTCGTCCATTTTCATTACCTGGTATCCTTCCATAGCAGCTTGTAGTGCACAGATAGGATCGATTTCAGTGATGATAACTCGTCCGCCTAATCCTTTGAATGATCCTGCTGAACCTTTACCAACGTCACCGTAACCAGCAACAACACAAACTTTACCAGCAACCATTACGTCAGTAGCACGTTTAATTGAATCAACTAGTGATTCACGGCATCCGTAAAGGTTATCGAATTTTGATTTTGTAGTTGAATCGTTGATGTTGATTGCTGGAACTTTTAGTTCCCCTTTCTTCACCATTTCATAAAGTCTATGAACACCAGTAGTCGTTTCTTCAGAAAGACCTTTGATTGATTTTAGCATTTCAGGGAATCTAGTGTGAACCATAACAGTTAAGTCACCACCGTCATCAAGGATCATGTTTAATGGAGATCCGTCGGCCCACTTAATAGTTTGTTCGATACACCAGTCGAATTCTTTTTCAGTCATTCCTTTCCATGCAAAAACAGGAATCCCTGCAGCAGCGATAGCAGCAGCGGCCTGGTCTTGAGTAGAAAAAATATTACATGATGACCAGCGTACTTCCGCACCTAGTTCAACAAGAGTTTCAATTAAAACTGCTGTCTGAATAGTCATGTGAAGACATCCAGCAATTTTTGCACCTTTTAATGGTTTTTGTTTTCCGAATTCGGAACGCAAGGCCATTAGTCCCGGCATTTCAACTTCTGCAATTTCGATTTCTTTACGTCCCCATTCTGCCAGTGACATATCTTTTACTTTGTAATCGGTAAAGGCCATAATTCCCCCTAGTGGTTTTCAAATTTTCTATTAGAATTTAATGAGCACAATATAACATTAAAATTGATGTGCTCACAAGGTAATTTAGGTTATGGCAAGCTATACACAAATCTCATTGCAGGACGCAGAAGAAATTCTAAAACTCTATGGACGCTCTCGGGTATTAAAATGCACGCCTCTTTCGCTCGGTATTTCTAACTCAAACTATAGAGTTGATCTAGAAAATGAAGTAGTACTATTAAAAATTTCCAATGATAAAAATCAAGAACAGCTCGCAGACGAACAGGCCATTCTCGTTTATTTGAAAGAGAGAAATTATCCTTACTCATTGAAGCCGCATCCGCTTAAGGATGGAAAATTTATTTACAACTATGGGCAATATTTCGGTGTTCTCTATCCTTTTGTTCAAGGAATTCCGCCAGGACCTTCTGACTATACTTGCCAAGAAGTAGGACGCGCAATTGCTGAGCTTCATAGCATTAAACATGATTCTCAAAAGCTAAAAACACTGAGAGGGCACGAGGCCGTGGGCTTTGGCCCTATAGAAATATTAGACTATACAATATCATCGTCATGTCCCGCAGACTTTAAGGCCATCTTCCATCAGCTTTTCCCTGATAAATTATCAGGTTTCAATGATGCAAAATTTGAAACAGGAGTCATCCATGGTGACCTCTATTACGACAATACGCTTTTTGATCATAATAAAATCAGTACTGTCCTAGACTTCGAGCAGGCCGGCATTGGCGAATACATTCTCGACCTTGGAATCTCGATCTCTGGAACTTGTTTAGAGAAAGGAAGAATCATAACACCACTGGTAAACTCATACCTTGTAGGGTATGAATCGGTACGACCACTTAATACGAACGAATTGAAATTTCTCGACCAGGCAATCATCCTGGGACTCCTCTCGATTTCTCTATGGAGAATCAAGCGATTTAAAGAAAGAAACCTCAATCCGTTGATGGAAAATTCTTATCAGGATTTATTAGTGCGTGCTCAAAATTATTTTGAAATGAAAAAACAGGAATTATAGAAATGGCAAAGTTACCGCCAAAAAAAGACGGCTTCAAAAAAGATTATCGCAAAGAAAGACTTGAAGGTAGAAAGCCAAAAACTCACAGCGATGTTAAAGACACTCCAAGACCAAAAGTTAACGCTGAAGGTGTGAAAGAGTTCGATCAGTCGACCTATTTCGCTTCATGCCCGCGTGAAGTTGAGCATCTTTTAGAAAAAGAAATCAGAGATCTTGGAATCACTCGCATTGAAGTTGAAAAAGGTGGTATCGCTTTTAAATGTGAAACGGAAGAAGCACTGGATGTTTTACTTCAGTCTCGTGTAGCCTCTCGTGTGTTCAAAGAACTTCAGGTATACACAATCGCTTCTGAAAAAGATTTATACGCCCGCGCGAAAGAAAAATGGTGGGACAAGATTTTTGATGTAAATCAAACTTTCAAAATTAACACACTATTTGACCGCGAAGCCAAAGAGCATTTCAGCAACTCAATTATCTTTTCTCAATTATTAAAAGATGCTATCGCAGATCAATTCAGAGAAAAATTCGGTGAGCGTCCAAGTGTTGATACAGGCAGACCTGATATCACTTTTTTACTTCGTGTAGAAAAGAAACAAGGAACAGATTTATACAACGCTCGTATCTTGGTTGATATGGTTGGTGAGCCACTTTCAAACCGTGGTTACAGAGAAGAATCGCTAAAAGCTCCACTCCGAGAAAACTTAGCAGCTGCAATTATTTTAACGACTGACTTTGATCCCTCATGCGATATCTTCACTGATTCAATGTGTGGAACAGGAACTTTTCTTATCGAAGGAATTCTTATCCGTGCGAAAGTTGCACCTACATATTTAAAAATAAGAAAGTTTATTGAAAAGAAAATTCCAGTTTTCGATTTCATCAAACACCCGTGGTTCAATGCTGACAGAAAAGCTGCAAGAATTTTCGAAGAAAAAGCACAGGCGATTTACAACCATTCTCTAGCTGCACTTAACGAACTTCAAACGAGACAATTTTTTGGGTTTGATATTTCTGAGCGTGCACTGGAAACAACTCGTATCCACTTACACAACGCTATGATTGATCAGCAGATCGTCACATTAAATAAGCGTGATGCTACAAAAACAACTCCAATGGATGAGCCACCTGGAATCGTCATCTGTAACCCTCCTTACGGCGAGCGTATGGGCGAGGAAGAAGAATTGAAGGTTATGTACAAAGCTTACGGCGAAAACCTTAAACACAACTTCAAAGGCTTCAGAGCTTACGTTTTCACATCAAATCCACTTTTAAGAAAAGAGATTTCACTCGGAACCAAATCAAGACACACATTTTATAACGGAAGTCTTGAGTGTCGATTATTAAAGTACGAACTGTACTAGATATTATTTAGAAGCAGCGGTATGGCCCCAGTATTGTGCCGCTGTTTTTGAAAGAAATGCGTTTTCTGAAATAGTCTTCTCAAAATTATCGCTTTCACAAATTGAACTCATATCCAACCCATCTTTTGAAAGTAACATTGCACAGCCTGGATTCGAAGTTTTTACAACGGTTAAGCCATTCCATTTTTTTGATTGCCCGATTTTTATCGTTTGATTCATTTCTTTTAACCATGACAAAATCTTTGTGCGATAAACAGGTTGAACTTTTTCCTGAGACGAAGATGTGAGATAAGCAATACCTGGAACATATAACTGAAAGCCATATTTTTCATTCCAGAACTTTCGGATTGAAGAATTAATTTCAGCGATTCTTTGATAATCCAAATCCTCTTTAGTCATGTCGTTCAAATAAACTGAATCACCATTATAATTATCGACGTAAAGAGCACCGTAAGCTCTTCTGTACAGTTTTCCATTTCCCCATTCTTTAACATCATTTGCTTTAGTGGATTTTAAATAGGCCTGATAATCAGCTTTAATTTTAGCAATTGCTTCAATATTTACATTGGGATTATTAGTATATTTTTGGCCATTCACAAAATTGCTGATGGGTACATTCTGGGGATTGTTTGCATTCTTCGCTGACTCAGAGAGTTTATTCACTTCCAGTGCAATTTTAATATACTGCTCTTTTGTCAACTCGCCTTTCTCATATTTTTTTGAAGCAATGCCAAACATATCCATGGCGCTGGCAAGTGACTTGTTAATGATAGCGAGATTACTGCTTTCTAAAGAGAAAACATTGGTAGAAATAATCAAAGTTAAAATGAAGATGAACTTCATATTATCCTTGCGAGCTTAATTTTTCCGAAAGCTTCATGGCAAGATTAGGCGAAGCATACTTTAAAAAAGTAATCGGATTGATGATTTTATCAAAATGTTTTGAAGATTTTGAGAAGAAATAAGACGATACATCAGAATCTTTTAAAAAGATCGTATGCCCTTTATTCGAAAATTTTCTCGAAACATATTCCGAATCAAGAAAACAAACTTCTCTGATCATGAAATTTTTTGCAACGTAAATGATAATGCAGTAATCAGAAAGATCGACGAGCGTCTTTTTAATTTTTACACCTTTCGGGGAAGAAGCATCACTCCATTCCACTTGAATCTCAACTCTTTTTCCTTCTTCGCCCATAACGAAATCGAATCCTCTTTGAGAAGTCGACTTCACTTGCTTAAGGCCGAAAATACATTTTGCGTACCACTCACCTAATTGAGTTGGAAGATTTTTTCCGTTAAGAAGAATCTGCTCTTGGCCCAGAACCTCATAAGACTTATTAATAAGCCCGATTTGATCAAGAATCATTTTATTGTTGGGAGTGTAGACGATTGAAATTTTCTTAGCGTCTCTTCTCAATAATTTTTTTGAAAATTGTTTTTCAAACCATACTTGAAAGGCTTCGTTGTTTGAAAGCTCGAAAGAATCATAAACAAAACCAACTCTTAAAAGTGAATTGATATCTTTATATTCCGGCAATTTTTTTTGAAGGTATTTAAAAGGAGCGAATTCCTTACGGTCAGCGCTCATGATAAAGTATTCATCTTTATCGTAGTCACTACTTCCATGAGTAGTAGACGAAAAGAGAGTAATCTCTTCACTTAGTTTCTGAATGTCCATTTTTAGCTCAATTTTAAAAGTATAATCTTAGCTAGTGTACCACTAACCGAATCAAACTTTCAATTGAGATAAGTCCTCTTTGAAATTCAGGATAGATTGCGACAATCCTGCATTTTTAGTAAGTTGCTGTTGAACGAAGAATCTAAAGTCGATCATTTTGCTCTGGTAATAATCTTTATCTTCTGCGCTAGTGGCCGACTTTAGAGCTATACTCGCTTCACAAGCAGCAACAAGCAACAACCATGAAGCAATCAGATTAGAAACAAAGTTTAAGAAATTCATTGAATGGAATAAAACAGTGTCGAACTGGTTGGCCTTCGCAAGTGTTCCAAAGTGGGCCACGATCTCCTGAGCTTTTTGAAGGTTTTTTACAACAACAGCTAATTCATCAGGAAAGGCCTGAGCTTCAGGTCTCTCCATAGTTTTTTGAATCTTCGCCCCAAGTGCCATAAAAGTTTTTGCATTATCTTTGAGAGTTTTTCTCATTGTGAAGTCCATCGCCTGAATGGCGTTTGTCCCTTCATAAATTGAAGCAATTTTTAAATCGCGGGCGAACTGCTCAATTCCATACTCAGAACAGAAACCGTATCCACCGTGAGTCTGAATGGCATCAACTGCAACCTGGAAAGCTTCATCTGAGCAGTATGATTTACAAATTGGAGTAAGAAATGCAATTTCCGCTTCTGCTTGAGCGTCACCTTGGTGAGCGCGGTCGAACTGATCACCTGTATATAAAATAATTGAGCGAAGAGCGCGGGACATTGATCTCATCTTTACCAATGTACGTTTAACGTCAGGATGCTGAACGATTTCTTTTCCAAATTGTGACCGTTCTCTCGCGTATTGTTCAGTCAGCATATAAACCATGTTTGACTGGGCTTCACCTTGAACTCCACAAAGAAGTCTTGCTTCGTTCATAAGAATAAACATGTTCGTCATACCATCAAATTCTTTTCCGATAAGTTTTCCGACACACTCGCCTTTCCCGCCAAAAGTCATTTCACAAGTGGCCTGGCCGTGGATCCCCATTTTTTCTTCAACTTTTGTACAGATAACATCATTTGATTTTCCATCTGGATTGATTTTCGGAACGATGAAAAGTGAAAGTCCTTTTGTTCCTGCTGGAGCTCCAGGTGTTCTTGCTAAAACCAGATGAATAATATTTTCGTAATAGTCATTGTCACCTGATGAGATAAAAATTTTAATACCTTTAATTTTGTGAGTGCCATCTCCTGCTGGAGTTGCTGTAGTAATAACAGCACCGACATCTGAACCGGCACCAGGTTCAGTCAAACACATTGTTCCTCCCCATAATCCACTGATCATGTTGGGAACGCACATATCTTTTTGCTCTTGCGAGCCGACTTTTAAAATAACATCCATAGCTCCACGTGAAAGCCCGGGATACATTGCGAAGGCAACGTTGGCGCCGTTCATGAGCGACTGACAAACAAGAGAGACCGTATGCGGAGTCGGCATCCCACCGATGTCTTCCGGATAACCGATGGCGTGCCATCCGTTATCGTAATATTTTTTCATCGGGTCTTTAAAAGATTTTGGAGCTGTCACTTTTCCGTTAGCTAATGATACGCCTTCGTGATCGCCGATTGTTCTGCATGGAAAAATTTCTTTCTCGATAAATTTATTGCATTCGTTTATGATATCTTTCATGTCGTTTTCAACGACACCCGTATGGCCCTGGATTTTTAAAACATTGAACAGATTAAAATAGATATCTTTAAGATCAGTTCTGAATTGAGCCACTGTAACCATCCTTGGATTTTTTAAATTTGAATCCCTTCCAGTATAATTCAAATCAGGTAAAAAAAAAGAGGACCATTGCTGGTCCTCTCGTTTTTTATTTCTTAGTGATTTTGTCTTCTAATTAGTTAGTTTTTACAAAATACTCAGATGAAGATTGAGTTAAAGTCCCTGATGGGTTCATCTGCATTGTGTATCTCGTATCGATTACGTATTGAGCAGATGCTGTAGTTACGTAATAGATCGGACCAGAAACATCTACTCTTGTCGCAGCGTTAAGAATCGCTACTAACTCAGCTTGCTTTGCAGCTATGTCGATAGTTGAGTTATAAATGAATCTTCCTGAACTGTATTGGAAACCTACGTTCGGTACTGAAGCTACATATTGAGCCCAAGTCTGACCGTTTGAAACAGCTCCAGATGATGACCCTGAAGAATAACAGTATGAGAAGATACCCCATTTAACACCACAAGTTTGACCTGAAGATGAGCCGCCTGTAACGATCTGACCTTGTCCAAATGAAGCAGGGTTACTGATCATTGAAGTTAGTGCCTGACCTTGAGTTGATCCAGTCACTAGTGGATTTGAGATCGATATGTTTCCTGAAGTCGCAGAAGAAACTTTGTTGTCTTTTCCACATGAAGCTAAAGTAGCAATTAACATAAGCGAGAATAATAAAGTTTTCATAATGTCCTCCCTAAAGGCATTGTGTAGTTATAGAAACCGTTTGTTTGTATAAGAGCAACCATCGTGCCAAATGTGAGATGCGCGATCTTCGGGGGTTATAAAGTGAAAGTGACTACTGCGTGAACATTCTACAAACACCTGTCTAAAAGTTAGTCGATTTTAAGAGTGATTTTTAAGGGTTTACAGAGGGAAAATGCCACTTTTTAGACAGGAAGATGTTAACTGGTTAATAGAATATTTGATTATGAACGCTTTTTAAATAACAGAATTTTCAATCCTTTTTCTGGATCAACTTCCATCTCATTAAAACTAGAATAGATTTTTTCTTCATACATAAATTTAGGTGCATGCTCATTAAAAGCGCTTACAAGGAAGGAGCTTTCAAGGAAAGGTGAATTCAAGCATGCCATGATGACTGCTTCATTGTTAGTCATCTCATCAAGCCTTCTGATGATCTTATGATAGTCGCGGTCTACACGAAAACTAAGACCCTGGTTTGTAGGCGGGTCTATAATGATTAAATCATATGGACCTTTTTTAATGAGATTGCCAAAAGACTTCATGATGTCGTGGCCCATAAATTTTGCATTTCTCTTATCGATACTGTTTAACGTGTGATTATCTTCACCAACTTTAAGTGCAGGTTTGCTCATATCGACGTTTACGACTTCGCGGGCACCGCCTTTTAAAGCAGCAACTGATAAAGAGCATGTGTAAGAAAAAAGATTGAGGACACTTTTATCTTTAGAAATCTTTTTTAACAATGAACGTCCGACTGCCATGTCTAAAAAAAATCCAATATTTTGGGGATTCTTTAAATTGAGCAGATATTTTTCTGAGTTCTCCACAGCGTAGCTCTCTTCAGGAATAAATCCTGTCAGAGCTTCAACGGCTTCGCCTTTTACATAACGTTTTTGAAGAAGAATGGACTGCTGGTTTAAACCAAGTTTTGAGATTACTTCAACCAGCTCATTTTTTTCTGTATTAGTGATTTCTCTATAAGTGGTGATGAGAACATGAGGCGGATAAAAATCAATTGAAAGGTGTTCAAACTCCGGCCACTTCTTCCCTCTTCCATGAAGAAAGCGCGCGCATCCATCGTGAGATGGAATGCGCTCCAGTAATAAATTAAGCAGTTTTTGCATCAGTATTCTTTTTCCCGCCGAATAATTTATATCTAATAAAGAAAGTTAAAATTACACCGAGAACTAATCCAATAATTTGTCCGACAATTAATTTCTGCATTGAATACACAGTCGCAGGCTCGCAGTTAACACCAAAGCTTACCGGTGGTGTAACTAAAAGGGCGATAATTTTTGGACCTAACATTGTCATTGCAACTGCACCTAAAAGACCGCCGATAAAAGCAATGTTCAGATTTTTGTGAAAGTTTTTCATTTTATTTCCTTAGAATGTATCCATGTGACTTCGTGTTTATTGCATGAAAGATGAACAACTCGTGAATGTGGAATCGCTTTAAATTTAAAAAGCGTTTCAAAGTCTGTTGGTTTCTGAAATTTTATTGTGCAGGCAAAATTATCAACCAGACCTGACTCCATCCAGCGTGTGACGAGTTCTAAAAGTTTATCCGGGTAACAAATGATATCGGAAAAAAACCAATCCAGATGTCCAACGTGCTGAGGTCTTAAACCAAATGCACTCTCTTGTTTGAATTCAATATTGGGAAGTGCTGCAATTTTTGGATCTAGTGGCGCTTTATCAACACTCACTACATTTGTTCCGACGGTCTGAAGAACCCATGTCCATCCGCCAGGGCAGCTTCCTACGTCAATAGTTTTCATTCCCGCATCAGGTTTAAAACCGTAGAGCGTGAAGAGCTCCCAAAGTTTTAAATAAGCTCGCGAAGGAGGATTGATTTTATCTTCATTGAATTCGATTTCACCAAAAGGAAGCGGACAAGTTGTTTCAGGTGAAACAATAATTTCTGTTTCTGATAAAAGTGAAAAAACACCAATTGGTGTTTTAGGAATTTCTTCAAGGAAGTCGTAGCGTTTGATTTTAACTTTGGGAACTTTATCTAAAATCAGCTCTGCTCTTCTATGATGAGAGAGCGAGTAATGGCTCCAGCGTCTGGCCCGGGATTTTAGCAATTCTGCGGCCTGCGAAATCGTAGCGTAGGCCAGGATTTCAACATTTTTCCATGTATCTTGCGCAAAGGTTACGTCCTGAAAGCCGCCAAGGCATATAAATAGTCTGCCATGCTGCGAGATTATCTCGATTTTCATCATTTCAAGCTCGGTTTTTAAGTCCTGCTCAAAATCAACCGGTGATAAATATCCCGTTAATGTATTTGCTAAATTGGTTTGGCCCATATGTTCTAAAATTGATACCATAGCAGGACTCACTAGGAAACATATGACTAAAAAAATTAATGGGCTGATGACAAAAGAAGTGCGTATTTACGGAGAAAATGCTTGTCTGGCCGTCTTCAAAAAACGCCCGCAGGACATCATCCAGGTTTTTCTTACAAAAGAGCTGATGAAAAGATTTCCTCAGATCACAAAATACTGTGTGCTGAATAAAAAAGCTTATCATTTAGTCGAAAGGGCCGAGCTCGAGTCGATGACGAAGGCCACTCACCATGAAGACATCTGCATGCTGATTAAAAAAGCAGCGGGAAGAAGCCTGGAAAATTTTCTTTCATTGAAACCGGAAACGGCACTCATCATCGCACTTGAGAATGTTTCAAATCCGCATAACATTGGTGCAATACTTAGAAATGCTGCCCACTTTGGTGCAACGGCCATTCTTGTAGCCGATATAAAAACAGCAGAGTCTGCTTCTGCACTAAGAACGTCGGAAGGCGGTTCTGAATTCGTAGAAATTTTTGAAGCAACAGATTTTAAGAAAGCGCTGGCATTGCTTACAAAAAATAAATTTCAAATCGTCTCAACTTCTTCGCACGCGAAGGCAAGTCTTTATGATTTGAAATGGGAAAAGAAAGTTGTCATACTTTTTGGTGAAGAAGCAACAGGATTAACTCCCGAGCTTTTAAAAGCCGGTACGAGTATAAAAATTCCGGGCACAGATAATGTCGAGAGTTTAAACGTCTCTGTTGCAAGTGCCGTCATATTGTCTGACTATTATCAAAAGGTGAAACAAAATGAAATCAATCCACGGTTTAAATAAAAGAGTTCTTCTTTGTATTCTTGACGGCTACGGGATTACACAAAAAGATCTTAAAAATGCTATCTTCCACGCAAAAAAACCAAATCTCGATGCCATCATGAAAGATTATCCGATGACAACGATTGAGCCAGGTGGAGAGCTTGTTGGTCTTCCAAAAGGAGTTGCAGGAAATTCTGAAGTCGGCCACATGAACTTAGGTGCAGGCCGTGCTGTTCGCCAGGATCTTGTCCGCATCAACGAAGCGATTGCTGAAGGAACTCTAGCCGACATGCCTGAGATGAAAAATATTGCAGCTTACGCTAAAACTCACTCCAACCGCATTCATTTAATGGGGCTTCTTTCAAACGGCGGCGTTCATTCTCACATCAATCACCTGAAAGAGCTGGTTAAAATTTTTGCTGCTCAAGATATCGAACTAATTTTGCATGCATTCACAGACGGTAGAGATACTGCGAGAGATTCCGGTGTAAAATTTGTTGAAGAAGCAATGAATATTCCCGGATTAAAATTCGGTTCGATGCAAGGACGTTCAATCGGTATGGACCGCGACCGTCGCTGGAATAAAATCGAAGCTGCTTACAAAATTTTTACAGGTCAGGGAGAAATGACAAATCGTTCTCCGCTGGATTATTTAAAATCTGAATATGCAAAAGAGCATTACGATGAATTCGTCACTCCAGTTATGTTTGATAAAAACTTAGCGATGAAAAAAGAAGATGCTGTTTTATTTTTTAACTACAGACCAGATAGAGCTATTCAAATAGCGTTAGCTTTTACTGACAATAAGTTTATTGAGTTTTTTGTCGGTGTTCGCCCGGGGTATTTTTTATGTATGACTCCTTATATTGAGGACTGGGTAAAGCTTCCTATACTTTTTAACAAAGAAAAACTGGATGGAACTTTATGCCAGTACTTATCTTCAATTGGACTGAAGCAGTTTAAAATTGCAGAGACAGAAAAATACGCCCACGTTACATTTTTCTTCAATGGCGGCGATAAGCATCCATTTAAAAATGAAGAGCAGGTTTTAATTTCTTCGCCGAAAGATGTGGCCACTTATGATGAGAAGCCCGAGATGAGTGCATTTCTTGTCTGTGACAGACTGGAAGAAGCGCTGAAAGATCATTCATATTCTTTTTACGTCGTAAACTTTGCCAACTCAGATATGGTCGGACATACAGGTAATTTTCCTGCAGCTATCAAGGCCATCGAAGCTCTCGATGTTGTTATGGAAAGATTGGTGAAAACAGCAGCTGCTCAAGATGTAACAATTTTGATGACAGCAGACCACGGAAACTCTGAGCAGATGATTTACGAAAATGGGGATATGCATACGTCTCATACAGATTCGGTTGTTCCGTTTATCGTGATCGATCCAAAAGTAAAAAATGCACAGCTTGAACTTAGTCCGGGAACAAAAGCACTTCGCGATGTGGCCCCGACTGTTTTAAATATTATGGGAATTCCACAGGCTCCGCTTTTTGAAGGCGTGAGCATTTTTAATTAAGGATTTTTTATGAGTAAGACTTCAATTCGCAATATAGCCGTTCTTTGCAGCGGTGGAGACAGCCCGGGAATGAACTGTGCCATCCGTGCAGTGGTAAGAACTGCCATCGGTGCAGGGCTGGGAGTTTTTGGAATCCAGAAAGGTTACGAAGGACTTTTAGAAAATAATATTAGAGAGCTTTCAGTATCAAGTGTCGGTAACATTCTTCAGCACGGCGGAACGATTTTACAAACGTCGCGATCAAAAGAATTCAGAACACCTGAAGGAAGAGCAAAAGCTGCACGCATTTTAAAATCTCATGGAATCGACGCCCTGGTAGTTATCGGCGGAGACGGATCTTATAACGGTGCCATGAAACTTCATGAAGAGCATGGTGTAGTAGTTGTGGGAATTCCCGGAACAATCGACAACGATATTAGTGGAACTGATTATACAATCGGTTTTGATACTGCTGTTCAAAATGCAGTTGATGCTGTCGATAAAATCAGAGATACAGCAAACTCTCATGCCAGAACTTTCATTGTTGAAGTAATGGGAAGAAAATCTCCAGCGATCGCGCTAAAAGTTGGGATTTGCACAGGAGCAGAAAACGTTGTTCTTCCGACAGCGACAATTGATTATCAAAAAATCGCAGGAGATATTGACCGCGGTATTAAGCGTGGAAAGACTTCGTCGATCATTATCGCTGCAGAAGGTGAAGAGCCGGGCATCGGTTATTTAATCCAGAAGAATCTTAAAGATCAGTTCAAGCTGGAAGCTCATGTTTGTATTCTGGGCCACATTCAGCGAGGGGGAAACCCAACACCTACAGATCGTCTGATAGCCTCTCAAATGGGCGCGACAGCGGTTAAAGCAATATTAAGTGGAGAGAGTGCAAGTGCCACAGTTTTTATTCAGGGAAAAGTTGCTTTGGCACCACTGAAAAATTGTTTAAGAAAGAAAAACGAATTCGATGTAAGCGAAGTCGAATTACTGACTTCGCTTTCAATTTAATTTTTAAGGATGAAGATCTTCATGGAATCCAGTCTGACGGTTGAAGTCCTGAATT
>JACMNL010000030.1 GCA_014378525.1 Bacteriovorax sp. | reverse complement strand
GTGAGAAAAGGAATATCTTCCGACAAGAGAATCGGCGGCCACTTTTTATACCCAGGTCCTGGTTACGGTGGATCTTGTTTTCCAAAAGATGTTAAGGCCCTGATCGCAACGGCTGAAGACGTTGGAATGGATTTAAAAATCATCAACGCAACTGAAGAAGTAAATGATGAACAAAAATCTTACGTGTTTTCTAAAATTGTAAAACACTACGGAGCTGACCTTAAAGGCAAATCGTTTGCTTTCTGGGGAGTCGCTTTTAAAGCTAATACAGATGACGTTCGCGAAACTGCAGCAATAGCTATGGCGAGAAAACTTATCGGTGCCGGTGCAACCATCAATGTTTTTGATCCGGTTGCAACTGAAAACTACCTGCATATGATGGGCGAGTTTAAAGAGTGCGAAGGGAAGATTAAGGCCTTCGAAAATAAATACGATGCGCTTAACGGAACAGATGCTCTTATCACCGTTACTGAGTGGAGAGAATTCACGACTCCGGATTTCAGCGAAATCAAAAAGAGATTAAATAAACCCGTTATTTTTGACGGAAGAAATTTATACGACACTAAAAAAGTTCAGGCAGAAGGATTTACTTATTTTGCCATTGGGAAATTCATTAAATGAAAATAGCAGTCATCCAGTTAACTTCAGTTCTCGATTATAAAGCAAACTTTGAAATCATCAGGGCCCAACTGACAGAAGCAAAAGCTAAAGGCGCAGAAGCTTTTTTCATGCCGGAAGTTTTTTATTCGATGAGTGATGGAGTGACACCGACAACTTTTTTAGTTGAAGAAGGAAATGAGCATTATAAAAATATACAGAAGTTATCGATTGATTTCGGAATGGCGCAGATTGGTGGTTCAGCTGCAACGTTATTGAATGGTAAAATTGTGAACCGCGCTTATAACTTTGATAAAAATGGAAAAGATCTTGGCCACTACGACAAGATCAATCTTTTTTCATGCGATCTTCCGAATAAAAAAATCAATGAAGGCAATAACTATACTGCCGGATCAGACTATAAAATGATTTCACTTGGATCGACAAAAATTGGTTTGGGGATTTGCTTCGATATGCGTTTTTCTGAAATGGCCCACCAGTATAGAATGAATGGTGCGGAAATTTTAACTTTCCCTGCGGCCTTTACAGTTCCTACCGGTAAAGCTCACTGGCATACACTTCTTCGTGCGCGTGCCATTGAAAACCAGTGTTTCGTTGTCGCAGCTGCGCAATGGGGACACCACAACGATAAGATTCAAACTTACGGACACTCAGTAGTGATAGATCCATGGGGCGATATTATTTTAGACCTGGAAGAAGGTGTAAAAGTTGGCGTGGTTGAACTGGATTTTCCAAAGATTGAACTGATTAGAAAATCAGTCATCATGAGCCGCTAAACTCTTATTTAGAAATACCACATTTTAAAACGACTAATGTTGGATTCAATGTCAGATTGACGACTTTGTTGTCAGTCATAGATTTTTCCAGGCATGGTACAAACTTTTCGTCTGCATAATAAGCTGTAGAGGATTCATGCATACTGAACCAGTAATAATGGCCCTTGGAAGGCTTTAATTTACTGACGTGACCAGTGACCATTATATTCTTTTTTACCGGCTCTTTCGAAAATACAGGCAAAGAGACAAGGACAGCAATCATAGAGAAAATTAGAAATTTCATTTTTTAGTTTACCTTACATTCAAGAACAACCAGAGACTGTGCAGTTACTTTTAACATAGCTTGCTTCTTTTCTTTAATGGAAGTTTGCAGGCAGGGAGCAAACTTTTCATCAGCGTGATAGACGGCAGCGAACTCGCGTAATTCAAGACGGTACATGTTATTTCCATCCATCGCCATTTTTACGACGTGAGTTTTTATTTCCAGAGATTTTTCAGCAAATGCTGTCGTCGTTGAGAAAATTAAAATAAGTGCAATTAATGTTTTCATTATTTAGGCTCCACTGCTTTATACATCGACATCGTATCGTTAGCTTGCTCCATCTTGTCTGCTTCAGACATATTGATATTATCTCTAGGAAGATATGGATCTGAACTTGAGAATGAAAGAGTTGATCTTTCCATGAATGCTGAATTTTCAGGAAATGGAAAGGCCGCAACGACAGAACCTTTTGCAGTTTTCTTCGCCATCTTGTGATCCCATTCTTCTACTGTAACAGGTTTTTCAAATAAAGATGGATCTATCACCATTTTTTGTACGTTTCCTTTATCATCCTCTACATAAACAATAGGGGCGACGTGGAAATTCCATTCAATTCCTGTTCCGGGAACATACAAATCTCCTTTGATCCAGACTTTATCAACACGAACACCTTGTGCTTCAAAACGTCTCGCCATCAAGTGCGCTCGGGCATAACATCCGTCGGGTTTATACTTCCAGGCAATGTCTTTCATCCCGGCCGCCTGGTTGAAAAGTTCAGTTGCACGTTCAAGTGAAATGGTTTGCTCAACATGATCATCAGGATGAATATTCTTTTTTAAACGATCAAGGTTTCTAGCGGCTTCTTCGTTTAAGTAAACGCCCTGGTAAAGACATCCGAGCTGCGGAGCTAATGTTGGGTCTACATACTGACCAACAAGACTTCCACCGCCCAATACCTGGATGAATTGTGCCATTTCAAGATTGGCAAGTTTTGAGACGAGTTTCTTTTTTCCTTCGAGTAAATTGTCCAGGGCCTTGTCACTGTCATCGCAAATAGATTTATTGTAAGCGATCAGCTGCTCAAAACTCGGATCTTTGTACTTGGAAATTTTATCGCGGTCTTGTTTTAAGCTGGCAGGAAGCATGTTCGATATGTAATTACTGTTAAAAGATTTATTCGCATTTTCCAGGTAATAAGAATTATCCAGCAGCGGAGTTGCAGACTGAGAAGCAAAAATTTTCTTAATAGATTTTTCAGGGCCGATGCCATCATTATCCATAAGGTGAATAGATCCAGAGGCGAAAGATCCCGGTGTCGAATCATAGAGCATAGTGACCTGGTATTCTTTGCCATCTACTTTAATCGGATCACATTTGAAAGCTCCGCACTTGAAATTTACACTCATGTGGTCACGATAATATTTTTGCTGTTCATTTAACTCGCGCATTGAGCTGCGCTCACAGTTAACTTTCTGGCCGTCATCCAGTTCAACTGAATAATTTTTTTCGTTAAAAATTTTTTTGATTACATCCTGAATATTTTGTTTTTCGTCCATGAAGGACTGAACAACTTTTTCATAATCAGCTGAACCTTTTTTCCTTCTTTCATCTCTTAATGGAGAACCTGTTCCAAAAAATTCATCTATGTTTGAAACACGCGTTCTAAAATCAAGGTTGAGATCTTTAGTTAAGTTAGGCTTAACTGAACCATCACCATAACCTCCATACCCACCGCCCATTCCCATTCCAAAACCTGGCGGCATAGGTGGAATGTCGTAAACTATTTTACCTGCAGCTTCTATGTGACTGAGGTTTAGAAGAGTTGCTGCTTTTTTCTCGTCTCTTCCCAGAGCAGAAAAACCATATGTAGAAGGTTTGACTAAAATTGTGTCACCTGAATTAGGGCATACATAAATTTTTGTAGCTGCATCCAGCGAACAAGAAATAGATTTTTTATTATCACCAATCTGGATGGAGATATCAGGACTGCCAGAGACGTCAAAAGTTTTTGGGGCAGATCCACTGTATGTACCCGGAAAACCCATTCCCGATCCAAAACCACCAAAGCCCGATGGATAACCCATACCCATAGCTGTTTCAGTTTGAGCAAATGATGTTGAATGAAATGAAATAAAAAAGGATAAAATCAAAATGACTTTCACGAGAACCCCCAATTAGGGTACTTATCGGTAATTAAGCAAAATGAATAAAAATTAATGACCGACTTTTTTAGTCTCTCTCTTCAGGATATCAGGTCTAAGTAGTAAGGCAGCTAACACACCAATTAAACAACCGATAAATATATCGACGATTCTCCAGTAGGCAAGATGGTGGGAAGCGATGGATTGAGGGGCCGCGATTTCTAGGAAAAAAATGATCATGGCTGCGATATAAATATTGGCCACCCAATAATTTTTTGAAATCCCGTGTGGCATAAGAAAAGAAAGGATGAAGACAAAAAGAATAAGAAGTTTCGGGTCGTGAACATAAGTCATCACGGCCACAGAGAGAAGTACTCCCATAGTTGTTCCGATCACACGCTGCGAGCTTTTATAAATACTTTGATAGCTGTCAGGTAGCATAACAATTAATGTTGTACCTACTATCCAGTTAGCATGGGAAAACTCAAACATTTTTGCTGAAGCATAACCCAGGCATGAAAACACTGCACATGTCAGCGGAAACCATGAGGGTTTGTCATTGGAAATAATTTTTTTAACACTTTCTCTTTTACTTACCATTGGAAGAACTTCATGGCGGGTGGCCTTGAATAAAATAGCGGCCCATACAATGTAGTTTATGAAAGCAATTAGCGAATAAAGAAGTAAATCGTTAAGCCGTAGTTTCATCACGACTTCTGACGAGGCTGTAATAAACTGGAGAGTGATAAACAACATCATTCTTTCGAGTTCAAGGCCGAAGTTTTTTGATTTTCCAACCATGTAACTTAGAACAAATAAAATTCCGACAATAAAATATTCATTGCCGACACATACTGAACCGACAGCAAGGGCAAGCATCAGTAATAGATAAGTGACAAGAAGATGTTTGGATCTGTTTATCAGAGGACCGAATGGATCGTTGAGGTAATATAGCAGTCCCATCAGAGAGCCGAACATTGAGACAAAAAGATGATGAGTGAAATATCCAATGATAAGCGGAGTAGTAACTCCGATAGCTGATAATATCATCTTGAAGAGCGGAGTAGGCTCTGGACTAATACGAAGAGTTTTTTCTACGTGTTCTTTGAATGCCATTTTTAATTAAAAAGAGATTGAAGCTTATTCTTAAATTCTTTTATATGAACGTTATACTTATTTTCCAGCGAGTAGACAAAGCAAATCCGGTCAAGGAATGGTTTTATTTCCTTTGAATAGACGACAGTTTCTTTCGGATAATAATTTTTTACAACTCTTGAAGGCATGATACCTACGCCGTTTCCTTCATAGACTAACTTCGCAATTAATTCCAGGTTGGAGATTTCTACATGATGAGCGAACTTGATTCCCTTTTTCTCCAGCTGTCTCAGGATAAAATGAGTCTGATGAAGTTGTGGATCAAAAAATAAAAATGAATTATCGAAGTTTTTTTTATGGCACCATAACTGGAATTCATCTTCACCTAACGTGCTTATTACAAGATTGCTGTGCGGGTAAGGGTTAATTGCAATAGCGCAGTCAATTTTTCCATCCTGAACCATTGCAGTTACTTCGCGTGAAAGTCCAAAATTTAAATTTAAACTGAAGTCGCTGAGCTCTTTCATAATATAGGGAAGAGTGTATGTTCCGACTGAAGCATGCAGACCTAGTGATAATGTTTTTTTATCTTCAGCTTTTCCCGTTTCAAGATAAGTTGAGATTGATAAAAGTTCATCGATAATTTTCTGGCCGCGGGTAACGAGAAACTGGCCGGTTTTAGTGAGTATGAGACCGTCTTTTCTTCTAAGAAAAACTTCTTCGCCAACCTCGGCTTCAAGCCTCTTTATACAATGGCTGAGGGCCGGCTGGGACATACCAAGTTCTTTGGCCGCTTTGGTTAAGTGCAGGGTTCTTGCAGTCGTGAGGAATGATTTTAAGTCGTTAGCATTTATCATTCATAAATTGAATCATAGATATAAAATGTATTCAATATATTTATATCATAAAGCACATTATAACTATCCTCACCAAAGGGGGATCTATGAAAAAACTTTTACTATTAACATTACTTGTAACTACAAATGTATGGGCAGACGGAAGCAGAACAATTCTTAAAGACAGCAAGGCAATGGATGCTGAAATCAATAACGAAACTGTTCTTTGTTCGGCAAAAGGTTATGGACTGGCCGAATTAAAAATCAATATCAAGGGACTTGATGGATGGACTATTCTCGATCACAGCAACTCAAGATTTGGTGATGAAAGAGGACTACCATGTATGACGGCCGGAGCTTGCAGTTTTGGTGGCAGAAATGATGGTTTCAGCATCGGAGATATTATCAAAAATAATCCACGCACAGAAAAAATCGTTGTAAACCGTGAATTGATTGAAACTAGAACAATGGTTACCGCTGAAGCAGGAAATGAAACTGACCTGGTTTGCCAGAGATCATTAACAGAAAAATTAAATACAGTAGTTGCTGGAGTTAAATTTAACCATAGCCGTACGACTGCTACATTAGAACCATTACCCTCAACTGCATGCCACTTCTAAAAATATTTTTTAGCAAGTGAGATGTGAAAGACCTCTTCGTCGGCGATGTCTGTAAAGATTTTGGAAGTCACGGGATCTGTGACCTTTAAAAACTCAGCAAACTTCACGCCGGCGATACGGCCTTTTTCTTCCGAGTCTGAAATGTAATGAGTAAAGTCTCGCGCTGACTGGCAGCCGGTAAAAGATTTGTAGAGACCGAGACTGACCGGCACTTCTGCAACATCGATATTAAGTTCTTCCAGTCTTTTTAAGAGCCACTTCTCATGTTTGGCCTCTTCAAGTGCAATCTGATTCCAGGCCTTGATTAAATCTTCAGGAACTTCATCTGCAAATATTTTCGCTGCCTGAGTGAAAGCGTAGTAAGCCTGTCGTTCGGCAAAAGCAGCGACTCTGATTCGGTCGCCTAAACCTTCCGGTGTATTCATCGGACGGATTTTTCCCGGTATACCCGTTTTATAAGGTGTCCAGTCGAGTGTTTCTACCGATACAAATTTGCTCATATTAATTCTCTAATTAGAAAGGCAAAAGTGCTTCAGGTCGCTCTGAAAACTTATATGTTGGATTAATTGAATTGAGAGTAGTGCCTGCGATAACTTTTTCATAAAGCGCCAGGTATTTTTCTGCATGTTGAGTGACACTGAAATTATCTTCAACATATTTTCTTATGACGTCAGGATTAAATTGTTTTGAATAATCTGTTCCAACCAGCTTATTAAGTTCATTCTGATTGTTGGCGATGAAGCCGGATTCTTTTGAAATGAGTTCGGGCAAACTTCCATAGGGAGAACCAATGACTGGCAGGCCCTGAGACATGGCCTCAATAACTGCGATTCCAAATGGCTCATGCCATCTCACTGGAAAAGTCATGAAGTCACACGAACGGATGATTTTCATTTTCTCAACACCGCCGACAATCCCATGATTGTGAACAAAGCGTGAAAGTCCAAACCATTTTCCACCTGCGACATGAAGGTGCTTATGATTTTTTCTCGCGGCCGAAACTGCACCTTTTAAATTTTTTACACTCCAGGAAGCTTTTGCCAGGAATAAAAAATTATTCCACTCTCGTTTTACTTTTGGTTCGTAAGGGTACTCTTTTAAATCGATAGCATTGTGAATGAACTGATCTGAACCGTGGATTTCGGCATGTTTTTTAGAAACGAACACAGAGTTCTTTTCAAAGATTTCCCCGATCTGTCCGTTGCCGTGAACTGTAATAATTGTAGGAATATTTCCCGGCACTTTATAGTTGTAGCTCAAGTGAATAATGTCAGCATCAGCTGGAATATAATTAATCCACTGTGAAGTGAAGTGCCCTGGAACCGTGATGAGCTCAATTCCGTATTCTTTAATTTTAGATTCCGGGTTTCCAATCAGAACAACTTTATGTCCCAGACGTGCCAGTTCGGCCATATGCCAGAATAAAATTCTTTCAATTCCGCCGTATCCGATAACAGGAAGAACGCCTTCATGTGAAAAAACAATTTTCATATTTTTTTACCAATCTGTAGTTCATGAAGTTTTGAATATTTTAAAAGAGCGTAAAGTGCATTGATAGAACAAATGACAAAACCATAACGGCCGTCGAGAAAACCTCTTTTTAAAAAGTAGTCTCTGAAAAATTTAAACATCGGACGGGTTACGATTTTAAAGACACTCGATTTTTTTCCCTGTTTGTAAGCAGCGTGGGCAGCGATGGTTGTAAATTTATCTGTCTGTGCCACGTGAGCTGCGATGGATTCATAACTGTAATGAAGTAAGTCACCCTTTAAAAATCCGGTCTTCTCATTGTTTCTCATCTGAAGGATGTCGTGCGGATTTTCTCCGCCCCAGTGAGCCCTATCTTTTTTTACGAGTCTTAATTTTGTATCAGGGTACCATCCTGAATGACGAACCCAATGACCGTTGTAATTCGTCAGGCGGTTAAACCTGTAACCGTCGCATTGAAAATTATTTTTTATTTTTTTTATTTCTTCCAGCAACTCAGGTGAAAGGGCCTCATCGGCATCCAGAGACAGGACATATTCATGAGTAGAGTGGTGTAAAGCAAAATTCTTTTGCTCAATATGGCCTTCAAAAGGATTGGCCATAAAACGGGCACCTAATGATCTTGCAATTTTTTCTGTTTTGTCTTTTGAAAATGAATCCACAACCAGGACTTCGTCAGCAATTGGTAAAACAGAGCTGATGCAACGACCAATGTTGTTTTCTTCGTTGTACGTTATGATGGCCACTGTTATTTTTATCAAATTCGTCTCTTATAGGAATGGATTATACCTTGAAAGTATATTTAGACTGCTCCCCTTTGACAAATACTCAGGTCTCAGGAATCGGGGTTTATAATAAAAATTTATTCGCAAGTCTAAAAAATGAACTTCATGATGATGTTTTGCCTGTTCTTAAGTGGAGCAGGATAAAAAAAGCAAATATTGTTGAAGAGCACCTGAGTGCAAAAGTTAGAGCATTACCGCCATTTTTATTTAATAAAGAAATTGTCTATCACGGAACTGATCACAAATTGAATACGCGCGCGCGCGGGCCGAAGGTAGTAACGATACATGACATGCAGCCTTTCACAGGCAAATGGCTCGATCCTGTTTTTGCAAAAAAGCGCGTAGAGATCATGACTCATGTTTTCAAAAGTGATGTTCAAAGAATTATCGCGATTTCGCAATTTACGAAACAAGAAATCATAAAATACTTTCCGGAAACGATTAACAAGATCGACGTAGTTTATCATGGGCATAATTTTAACAACAGACCTGTTGCTGCAAAAGATGAAAACAATGTCATAAAAAATATTGCGAAAGGAAGACCGTTTTTATTTTTCATCGGAAACCTTGAAGAAAGAAAAAATCTGATCAATCAGATGAAGGCCTTTGAGATCATGAAAGAGAGGCATAAAGATTTAATTTTTATTCTTTCAGGAAGAGAAGGTTTTAATTACAAAGAAATTGCCGAGTACATCTCTTACTCAAAATTTAAGAATGATATCTATGTCACAGGTTATTTAAGTGAAGCGGATAAAGATTACGCCATGGAAAATACAGCGTGTCTTATGTTTGCCAGCTGGTACGAGGGATTTGGTTTTCCTCTTCTTGAAGCACTTTCAACAAACACCAACATTATTATTTCTCGCGGAAGTGCGCTTGATGAAATTGGCAAAGAATATTGTTATCAGTGCAATCCAAAAGATCCTTCAGACATTGCCTGCAGTGTGGAAATTATCATGGATAAAGGGAACTTGAAAAAAGTAAACCTTGATTCATGGAAGAGTGAATGGAGTTGGGAAAAGTGCGCAAGTGAAACAATCAAGGTCTACAAAAAGTCTTTCGACTACATGTAAGGATTTTCTCCGGCCTCATGTTCAGTCACATCGATCACGTCTGTAATCTCTGGAAAATTTTGTTTGATGAGAGTTTGAATACCTTCTTTCAAGGTTGCGTTCGAGCTTGAGCAGCCCTGACATCCACCTTGAAGGCGAAGAAAAACCTGGTTGTTATCGATGTCGACAATTTCAACGTTTCCACCGTGAGCAGCTAGTGCCGGGCGAACTTGTTCATCAAATAATAACTCTAATTTTCTAAGCATATTAGTATCTTCCTCTTATCAATTCTAACTGAGAAACAGCTGAATATATAGCATGTTCCACTCTAAGAATGCTAGACGAAATCTTGACACTTTTGAAGCCAGCCTGGTGAAAACGCTCTATGTCCTCTGAAATAAAGCCGCGCTCAGGGCCGATCGCTAACGTCACTGGAGTATCAAAGTTTATACCTGACGACATCTGAAGGAAGTTTTCCTTACCGTTCAGGTCTAGAATGAACTTTTGCGGGTGATCTTTGTAGCTGTCAGCAGGATTATATTTATCTACTTTTACTGAAGGAATTTCGCCATAAATGGCAGATTGAGAGAGACCGGCCAGAAGGTATTCTTCACAATCTTCAAAAACTTTTGAATCGAGATAACTTTTTTCAGAAAGAGTTGCTTTAAAAAAGTGAATATTTTTTGCACCAAAAGTTGTCGAATGCTCGAGAACTTTTTTGCTTGTTTGCGGGCGTGAGACGCCAACGATAAGATTGAACCATTGAGGTTCATAAGGAGTCAATGGGGAAAGATTTAAGCGACATTCTTTATCGGTTAGAGAAGAGATTGATCCAATAGACAGACCCTGATTTAAAATAGTGCATTTGAAATTATCGCCATTTTGCGCTTTTAAAGTTTCATGCAAATGTGAAATGATTTTTGGATCGGTAATTATACCGTCAGAGTTTTTCAGGATTAGAGAATTCATTGGGACTAGATCTCATCAGAATGCACAACAGTCAAGTTGTTCATATTATCGTCTGAAATGTTGTCATTCACAGTGTCCTGAAGCTCAAGCATAGAGTCGATATATTCTTTATGGTTAAAAGCGTGTCGAGGCTGAGCATTGTAAGTTGAGATGGCGATAGTCAAAACTGAAGCTGTCGCACATCCTGAGATCACCCAAGTGATCCATTTAGAGAAAACTTTAGGACGGGTCATATTCAAAAAATGCGCGAGCTGTACGTTAAACAAATTAACGACGTCTATGACAAAAAACTTGCGAACAATAAAGAAATTAGCGAGCTTTGGAAAACACTAAGGCCAGGTGATAAGGCCGGAAGAGCTGTCATTTTAGAGCAAGTTAAGATTAAACAAGAGGCCTTCAACAAAGCTGAAGATCGAGATGCAGAAGATTTTAAAGAAAACGTATTAAAAAAGAAAAATAAAGAATTCCGCGATTCTATGGATGAGCGTTTTAAAAATTTAAAAAACAAACATAAAGAATAATTTCCCGGGAATGTAATCTCGTTATATTCTCCCTAGATAGGGAATAGGTTAAGTGGGCAGCACTGCATACTGCTACTCATGAAACTTATTCCCGATTTATTTTTCCCCTCATGCTTTACACTCCTCACAGCTCCGGTGGCCTCGGGTAAAACCCGCATGGTCGTCGAATTTTACCGCGAGCATGATTTCAAAATCATTTATCTTTCTCCACTTCGCGCTCTCGCCAACGAAGTTCATTTCAATTTACAAAAAAATCAGGAGAAGAATGTTTTTCTTGCCGGCGGTGAAGTTCCGCTTCAGGACTGCCTGGAAGGCTTTCTGAAAGCGAGAAAAAGTTTTCTGGTTACAACGGCTGAACTTTTGAGTGAAGAGTTTATTGAAGAGTTATTCAATCTTGAAGAGAAAGTTCTTTTTGTCATCGATGAATTTCATCTTTTTTATTACTGGGGTGAAACATTCCGGCCGGTGCTTCATGAAAAGTTTCTGGCAATTCTCAATTTTTATTTTCCGATTTTAGCGATTACCGCAACGATGGATGAATCGGTGATGTCGCTTATGAAAAAAGATTTAGCGTTCTATCAGGATTTCTGGATTCATCTGGATTACGGGAATCATGAACTTCACAGGAAGCCGCAGAACATGGTGAGCTTTCACGGCTTAAAACCGCAGTACATTCAAAAAGCATTCTGGCGAGAACTTCGTGTAAAAAAAGATGAAGATATCTTTCTTTATTTTTGTGCTTATCGAAGTCAGGTGGATGAGCTGGTGGCCCGATGTAACAGGCTTGGTTTTCGGGCGATAGGTTGTGTAGGTGGAGAAGTCGATCAGTTTTTATCGAATGTGAAAGAAAGCGAAGGGAAGATTGATTGCATTTTTTCGACGACAACACTTAGTCATGGAGTGAATCTTCCGGAGATAAAAAAAGTTTTTATTGATTACGAAATTAAAAATTATGATTTCTGGTTGCAGATGATTGGAAGAGGGGGCAGGCAGGGAAGTGAGTATCAGGTTTATACCTATGATTCGTTTGATATTGATAAAAAAAGCAGGTTAATCGGTAAAGTGAAGATATTGCTGGCGGATTTTATAGGATTGGAGATGTAAATACATTATGTATTTACAAGTTTTTTGATTTGAGGTATTTTAGCAATGAAGATAACGAGTTTTGACTGGGATGATGGAAATCTAAAAAAGCTGAAAAAGCATAAAGTACCAATTGAAGAAATTGAAGATTTTATTGTGAATTCAGATCCAGTGTACTTGAATGACTTAAAACATAGCTCAACTGAATTTAGGTTTATAGCAATTGGTTTATATAAAGAAAGAAACTTGTTCATCGTTTTTACATTTAGAATTATTGCTGGCATTTTTAAAGTCCGCGTAATTTCTGCAAGATATGTTAGAAAAAAAGAAATAAGGAAACTTTATGAAGAAATTAAAAACAAAAAAGAAATCTACGGTTAAGAAAAAATTACGACCTCTTGATTTAAGTGGTGATGATCCATTAGATCAAGATTTTTCAGATGTTGATTTTGGACCTGGACAATGGATGAAGTTAAGCGATTTATTTGAATTTCAACCAAAAAACAAAACTATCACTTTAAGAATGCCTGAAACGATGTTGGAGAATTTAAAAAAAATCGCTGACAAAGAAAAAACTGACTATCAAAAATTAATAAGAGAAGCTCTCTCTGAATTAATCATGAAAAGATTGAAAAAAGCTGCTTAATGCAAAATAAAATAGAAGGCCTCGTATTATCGAAAGTCCCCTACGATGAAAGACATATCATCGCCAATCTCTTATTGCGTTCAGGAAGAAAAGTTTCTGTAGTTTTTTACGGAGGTCGTGGCGGCGGCAAAAAACAAAAGTCTTCAATCATCGAACTGGGATTCATGTTATCAGTAGAACTGGCCCACGCCAAAACCAACAGCGATATCTATCATGCGAAAGAGTGGAACCTGATCTGGAATCACGATCATATCCGTTTAAACCATACTGCTTTTTATTTGATGTGCTTTTTTCTGGAAATCATAACCAGAGTTGCTCCGACAGAAAATTTACACGAAGTTCATGATGAAAACGTCGAGATGGTCGGGCTCTTTACTTCTTTAAGCAATGCCCTGGTTCACATGGAAAAATCTTTAAAAGAAAAAGAATTTTATATTCATTCACACGCCGTAATATTTCTTACCAAAACATTACTTCACCTCGGAGTATTTCCGGAGCGCGAGCATTGTACATTGTGTGGAGAAGACCTTCAGCAGTTTAACGATATGTATCTCATTGCGGAAGAAGGTGGATTCGCCTGTCCACCGTGCATGAATGCACGCGCCAAATTTACGATGCAGTCGGGGCGTGAATTGTGGGAAATTGTTGGTCACATCGCGCACACGAAGTATTCGGAGCTCGGCGGGCTAAAACTTGAGTACAAATCACTTCCGAAAATGCTTTTCCATTATTTTTGTTTTCAATTTCACTTTGAAGAGAAAGATTTTAGAACCGCACCTATGGTATTTTAGACTCGTATCAGCTAATCTAGGGCATGCTAAAAAAATCACTTACAAAACAACTCTGGCCTTATGTCAGGCCATATAAAAAAGTAGCTATTCCTGCTTTTTTACTTTCATTTGTTCTTGCTGCAGTTGAAGGAGCAAGACTTAAATTAATCAAACCTATTTTTGACCACGGCCTAAGCGGCCAGTCCAGCCCGAGAGAAGTTTACATGCTTGCCGGCGGGATTCTTTTAATCAGTATTCTCAATTTCCCGATCAGATTTTTTCATTTTTACGGAATGAGATTTGTTGGTGAAAAAATGAACGCGGATTTGCGTTCCGGTATTTTTGCCAAACTTCAAAGACTGCCAACTTCATTTTATAATCAGAATAAACAAGGCCGGCTTTTATCCACGATCTTAAACGACGCTGAAATATTTGCTCAATCTTTTAAAGCATCGATTGATGTCATAAGAGAGCCACTTGAAGGTCTGGTTTATTTAGGTGTTGCTTTTTTTACTGACTGGCAATTAACTCTGGTTATTGTATTAGTCGGACCTTTGTTCGTTATGATTTTCCAGATCAGCGGTAAAAAAATTAAAGCGAATCAATCACAGGTTCAGGAAGGGCGTGCAGAATTTACTCACAACCTTACTGAAGGTTTAGCTGGTCACAAGGTGACGAAAGCTTTTAACCTTCAGGATTTTGTCATGAATCGTTTTAAAAAAGCTCAGGATTATTATTTTCACTTCACGATGAAAACTTCCAAAGTTGAAGAGCTTGCTCACCCGCTGGTTGAAGTCATTGGTGGTGTCGCATTTTCTTTGATTATAGTTTTTGCTTACTACAGAATCAAAAGTGGTGCTCTTACGACCGGTGGATTTATCCAGTTTGCCGTGGCCCTTGCACTATTGATGGATCCGATCAGAAAATACTCTCAGGCCAATGTTAAGCTGGGACAGGGGCTCGCGGCCGCTGATCGTATCAATCAGATTCTGGATCTAGATGAAGAAGTGGATCGTAGTAATTTTGAAATTAAAAATCTTGAAAAAGATATTGTGGTTTCGAATATTACTTTTGGTTACAACGAAAGTCCTGTGCTTAAAAATTTTAATCTACAGGTTAAAAAAGGGCAGAAGATTGCACTGGTGGGATTGTCGGGATCAGGTAAGTCGACACTGATTAATTTACTCCTGGGGCTTTATCCGCTTTCTGAAGGCTCAATTAAAATTGATGGTCGTCCGCTTTCTGATATTAAATTAAAATCTCTCAGAAAATTATTTGGACTGGTTTCACAGGATGTTTTTTTATTTCACGATACGATCAGATCTAATTTAACCATCGGTGGAAATTTCACTGATGAGGAAATCAGAAAAGCGCTGGAGGTTTCTTACGCTTCAGAATTCGTTGATAAACTACCTCTGGGTCTTGAAACAATCATCGGTGACAGAGGGGCCAAACTTTCAGGCGGACAGCAGCAGCGTCTGACCATAGCCCGTGCCTTCCTGCAAAATACCGATATTCTCCTGTTCGATGAAGCGACAAGCGCGTTAGATAACGAGTCAGAAAAAGTTGTACAGCGTGCCCTGGAGGCCATTGCCGGAAATAAAACGGTTATTGCTGTTGCCCATAGATTGTCTACAGTTCAGGATTACGACCGCATTTTCGTTTTAAAAGACGGAATTCTCATTGAGGAAGGTACGCATGCCGAGCTTATGAGTAATGCAAATGAATATAAAAAACTTTACGAACTTTCACTAAAATCTTAATTGGTGAGCGCGCTGCAGAAATGAGTGCGTCTTGCCAATGAAATCTCATAAAAAATTTAATTACAATTAAGCGCTTAAAAAGTAATCTTTCTGGAGTCAAATTTCAATTTTACCAGCCTGGAGAATTCGCGTGTCCAATATGTCTAATGAGAGTAATTTAAAATCAATGAGTGATCTGGTGGCCCTGTGTAAACAGCGCGGATTTATTTTTCAATCGTCAGAAATTTATGGTGGACTGAATTCTTGCTGGGACATGGGTCCTTACGGAGTTGAGTTAAAAAATAATTTAAAGGCCCGCTGGTGGAAATCAATGACTCTTAGACAAGATGTTGTTGGTATTGATGCTTCAATTCTTATGCACCCTACAGTCTGGAAAGCTTCAGGACACGTCGATGGATTTTCTGATCCGATGGTGGACTGTAAAGTTTGTAAAGAGAGATACAGAGCTGACAATATCGATATGACTAAACCATGTCCGAAGTGTGGATCAAAAGATTCATACACAGACATCCGTCAGTTCAACTTAATGTTTAAAACTCAAATGGGTGCGATGGAAGATACTTCTTCGATGGTTTACTTAAGACCTGAGACAGC
Source organism: Bacteriovorax sp. (assembly GCA_014378525.1). Taxonomy (GTDB): domain Bacteria; phylum Bdellovibrionota; class Bacteriovoracia; order Bacteriovoracales; family Bacteriovoracaceae; genus Bacteriovorax. The sequence continues at coordinate 21,208 of JACMNL010000030.1, read as the reverse complement.
TCAGGGGATTTTCGTAAACTTCTTGAACGTTCAAACGACGATGAGAAAAAAATTACCATTCGGTATCGCTCAAATCGGTAAAGCATTCAGAAACGAAATCACGCCTGGAAATTTTATTTTCAGAACCCGCGAGTTCGAACAAATGGAAATGCAATATTTCGTGAAACCAGGAACTCAAAAAGAGTCGATGGAGCAATGGAAAGAAACAAGATGGAAATGGCATCTTGAAAACGGTCTGCGCGCTGACAGGATTAAATGGGCACCACACGGTCCTGACAGCTTAGCTCATTACGCTGACGCTGCTACAGACATCGAATACGAATTCCCGATGGGATGGGGAGAGATGGAAGGGATTCACTCTCGTACAGATTTCGATTTAAAACAACACCAGGAATTTTCCGGCAAAAACATGAACTATGTTGACCAGGTCAACAATGAAAAATATCTTCCATACGTTATCGAAACGTCGGTTGGTGCTGACAGATGTTTACTCGCTATCATGTGTGATGCTTACAGATTAGAAAATGCAGGCGACGCCGATAAAGAAAGATCAGTGATGAAATTTCACCCTGCACTTGCTCCGATCAAAACTGCGATCATGCCGCTTTCAAAAAAATCAGAACTGGAAGAAGTTTCAAATAAATTATTTGACGATGTATCAGCTAACTATAAATCAGAATACGATGTAGCCGGTTCAATCGGAAAACGTTACAGACGTCAGGATGAGATCGGAACTCCTTACTGTATCACTGTAGACTTCGATACATTAAACGATCAGGCCGTAACAATTAGAAGCCGCGATACAATGACTCAGGAAAGAATCAACATCGCTAACGTACAAAATTATTTGAAAGATAAATTTAAATTTTAATAGGCCAAAATTTTCCGAGGTAATGAACTATGACGAAACAATGGGTGTATCTCTTCAGCGCAGAAAAGACTGAAGGAAACAAAGACATGAAAGACCTTCTTGGTGGAAAAGGTGCCAACCTTGCCGAGATGTGTTCGCTTAAACTTGCTGTTCCTCCGGGATTCACAGTAACGACTGAAGCGTGTCTTGATTACGAAAAAAATTCAAAATCAATCAATGCTGATGTTAAGGCGCAAGTTTTAAAATCGATTGCAGAAGTTGAAAGAATGACGGGGAAAAAGTTTGGTGACAATGCCAATCCACTTTTATTCTCTGTCAGATCAGGTGCCCGTGCTTCAATGCCGGGGATGATGGATACAGTATTAAACCTTGGTCTTAACGATCAATCAGTTTTAGGTCTGGCAAAATTAACTAACAACGAAAGATTTGCATGGGACTCATACAGACGTTTCATTCAGATGTACGCGAACGTTGTAATGGATTTCAATGTTTCACTTCTTGAAGCAACACTTGAAGATTTGAAAGAGGCCCGAGGTGTTCATGAAGATACAAAATTATCTGCAGGTGATTTAAAAGAACTGGTAACGGTTTTCAAAAAAATCATCCTTGAAGAATCAGGTGAATCATTCCCGACTGACCCGATGGAGCAGTTATGGTTAGCAGTTTCTGCTGTATTCAACTCATGGGGAAATCCAAGAGCAGTGAAGTATAGAGAGATTTACGATATCCCTCATTCGTGGGGAACGGCAGTAAACGTTCAATCAATGGTTTTCGGAAACATGGGTGACGACTGCGCAACTGGTGTATGTTTCACACGTGACCCGTCAACTGGTGAGAGAAAATTCTTCGGTGAGTATTTAATCAATGCTCAGGGTGAAGACGTTGTTGCTGGTATCAGAACACCACAACCAATTAACGATTTTTCTAAAAACGATTCAAATAGAAATTTCAAAACTCTTCAGGAAGCAATGCCGGCAGCTTTCGATGAATTGACAGCAGTTTATAAAAAACTTGAAGGTCACTACAAAGACATGCAGGACATTGAGTTCACGATTGAAAATAAAAAACTTTATATTCTTCAAACGAGAAACGGAAAAAGAACAGCAGCAGCTGGAATTAAAATTGCCGTTGACCTCGTTTCTGAAGGAATTCTTACAAAACAGGAAGCTCTCTTAAGAGTTGGCCCTGAAGATTTAAACCAGTTACTTCACCCGAGACTGGACCCTAAAGCAGTCAAGAAAATGATTGCAAAAGGTCTTCCTGCTTCTCCAGGTGCAGCTGCAGGGATCATCGTTTTCTCAAGTGAGCGTGCTCACCAGTTAAACGAAGAAGGGAAAAAAGTTTTATTAGTTCGTCAGGAAACTTCTCCGGAAGATATTGGCGGGATGGTTGCTTCTCAAGGGATTTTAACAGCTCGTGGAGGAATGACTTCTCACGCGGCGGTTGTTGCCCGAGGAATGGGGAAACCATGTGTAGCAGGTTGTTCTGCTCTTATGATTGATTATGCAGCAGGAACTTTAACTGTTGATGGAAAACGTTTTAAAGAAGGTGACTCGTTAACAATAGATGGAGCAACCGGAGAAGTTATCGAAGGGTTCGTTCCAACAATCGATGCAGCGATCACTGATGACTTCGCAACATTCATGAAATGGTCAGACGAATTCAGAAAATTAGGAGTGCGTACAAATGCTGATACTCCTGAAGATGCTAAAGTCGCGGTTATGTTTGGTGCTGAAGGTATTGGTCTGACTCGTACAGAACATATGTTCTTCGAAAAAGATAGAATCCTTGCCGTTCGTGAAATGATTTTTGCTAACACTGTAAAAGATAGAGAAAAAGCACTGGCGAAAATTCTTCCTTTCCAGAGAGAAGACTTCGTTGGAATTTTTACTGTATTAAATAATCTACCAGTGAACATTCGATTATTAGATCCACCTCTTCACGAGTTCCTTCCTCATTCTGCGGAAGATAAAAAAGAACTTGGCGATAGTCTAGGTCTTGATATGAAAGCAATTGAAAACCGCGGAGAACAACTTCACGAGTTCAATCCGATGCTTGGACATAGAGGTTGTCGACTTGGTGTAACGTTCCCGGAAATTTATACTATGCAAGTGAAGGCCATCATTGAAGCGGCCTTAATTTGTGCTGATAAAGGAATTACAGTTCTTCCGGAAATCATGATTCCACTTGTTGCAGTTGAAGGAGAACTTACAGTTCTTAAAGACCAGGCGATTGCTGAAATCAACAGAGTGTTTAAAGAAAAAGGAAAAACAATAAAGTATAAAATCGGAACTATGATCGAGCTTCCTCGCGCAGCTATCATGGGTGGATCAATTGCGAAGCACGCTGAGTTCTTCTCTTTTGGTACAAACGATTTAACTCAAACGACATTTGGTCTTTCACGTGACGACGCCGGTAAATTTTTACCAGAGTACGTAACGAAAGGTTTAATGCCGGGTGACCCGTTCGTTTCGATCGATCAGGATGGTGTTGGTTTCTTAATGAAACACGCTGTAACTGAAGGAAGAAAAACAAACCCTAATATGCACTTTGGTATTTGTGGAGAACACGGTGGTGAACCTAAATCAATCGAATTCTGTCACAAAATTGGTCTTGATTACGTTTCCTGCTCGCCATACCGTGTGCCAATCGCAAGACTGGCAGCTGCTCAAGCGGCAATCAGAAACACAAAATAATTACAGATGCCAGGCCTTAATGAATAGGGGCTGGCATTTTTTCTCATGGAGGATACGATGTTAAAATTTTTTCTTTTTGCATCACTAATATTTTCTTTCAACTCTTTCGCTGAAACATGCGAAGGCTTCAATGCCTGTGCCGACCTCTATACAAAATTAACCGGCGAAAAATTAACTATCGATAAAGATATTTCAGATGAAATGTCGATGGCCTCAACAAGTGCCAACCTGACATCTGCCAATGCGAAAACTGAGTTCACACTTTTTTTAAATAAAAACGTCGTGGCGCTTCAGCCGAAAGGATTGGTTATGTCGCTTAGACATGGTGAATATCTTTCTGCTCCGATTTACGTTGTAAGCGAAGGAAATATTCCGCGCATGTTTACGAAAGAAGGCAAAGTGACATTCATCTACCACGCTCAACATGACACTAAAAAAGTTGTCACTGCAAAGGCGAGAGCAAGCATGAGTAAAAAATCTAAAAAATCATTAAATAATATTGTCGAATTTTCTCAGTCGAAAATCATTGCTGTTTCGGACACTGTAGAAGCTGCAACTAAAATCATCAAAGAAGTGATGAAGGCGGATAATTAATATGATCACAGGATATAAAGATTTTTATTACAATGTGAGTGACATGGACCGCGCAGTTAAGTTTTATAAACAAGCATTGCAAATGATGGTTGAAGGCGAGAGTGATAAATACTGGACGAGCATGAGAGTAGGTAACCTTACCTTAGGTCTTCACGGATCTGAAGGTGTGGCGATTCCAACAACTGTAAGAAATGCACACGGACAGGAAAATGGCGGGACAGTAACATTTAGTTCAACTGATATCACCGAAGACCGTGCACGTATCATTACGGCCGGTGGGAAAATTCTTGGTGAAGCCAATCAGCCGTGGGGACACATGCTGGTTTTCGAAGACCTTGATGGAAATGTTTTAAAACTTATGAAATAAGAGTTTCAATTAGAGATATAATTTCAGGTGTGAGTTCCGCACCTGAAATTTTCAAGCACACACTCCTGTCTATTTTTGCCGACATCGTACGAATCACTTCAATCAACTGCTCCTGCACAAACAATGCTTCCGAACTCGATGAAAAAAGAAGTCCTACTTTCTTATCAATTAATTCTCCGCTACCAACAACCCAGTCCAGTGCATTTTTCAAACTGCCGGGAATTCCATGTGCGTACTCGGGAGTGGAGATGAGAACGTAGTCCGCATGTTTTAAACTATTACGGTATTGCTTAACGCTTTCAATGTTGTCCATTTCTATATCGGGATTAAAATGCGGGAGATCGGCAAGGCCATCAAACAGTTCCATCTTCACTCTTCCAGCAAAATGATTGTTGATTGCATGAAGGATGAGTGTATTTTTTGAGCCGGAACGAAGGGAGCCTGAAATCGCCAATATTTTTTTCATATAGTCATGTTAACCCAAAGCTAAATTGCTTCAAATAAAAAAAACGGTTAAGCTTATGGTTATGAAAAAAGAACTTATAGAATTAGGACTGGATCTACTTTCAAGACAGCATTTTGATTCTCTGGCAGTCGGTGTAATTGATTTTAAGAATTCATCGTTTGACTCGTTTGAGATTTCTGCGACAAACGTTGTTTCGGAAAGACCATACTTATACTTTGATCTCGCCAGTCTTACGAAAGCACTAACAAATTCTGCTGTGAAATTAAAGCAGCCTGAATTGTTTGATGAAAAATCAAATCTTCTTTTAAATCATATTGCTGGACTTCCTAGCGGTGGACTACTTTCGAAAAAAGGATGGAGAGAGTTTTTGCTGGAATATGATATTAAATTATCCCCAAATTTATATTCAGATTATTCATCTCTAAGATGCATGCTGGAGATTGAAAAAAAATCCGGCAAAAAATTAAAAGATTTGTGTTCGTATTACTTTGATCCGGAAATGACTCATTGGACGACTATTCCAGTAAATGCTTTTTCGCCTGAGTACGGAATCAGGAATAAGCATGTTATCAGTGGTGAAGTTCACGATAATAATTGTTATAACATCGGTGAGTTTATATCTCACGCAGGTTTGTTTGCAACTGTCGGTGGTCTTTGCAGGTCGCTTATAAATTTAAATAAACAAGCTTCAATGATTGATCAGCTCAATATCGGATTTAAAACGCATAAGAATGAAGATCGATTTATTATGGGTTTTGATCACGTGATGGATCCGGAAAATACGCTGGCAGGAAAGGGAGCAACGATAAAAACTTTCGGCCACCTGGGGTTTACCGGGACATCGTTCTGGATAGATCCCGAACAACAAAAGGGTGCTGTGATTTTAACGAATGCGACTCAAACTTATTGGTATGAAAGATCGGGACTTACGACTTTGAGAAAAACATTAGGCGCTGCTATCTGGCGTTTGTAGAATAAAAAAGGGGAGCTTTTCAGCTCCCCTTTTTATTTAACGTTCAATTTCTTTTTTTTCTAATTTTTTGATTTCATCAAGAGTTAAAGTCTTGATCACGATTCCGTTATAATCAAATGTATCAGGAGTTACTTGAGCTTCTGCAGATTCAGAAATTGTTACCATGTGGGTAACATCAAAAAATCTCCCAGATCCGTCAGATGTAAATCCAACGAAGAAAGTATAACCTGCACCACCTGACATCCATCCGCCTCTTCCGAAAGAAGTTCTAACTGCTTCAGTAATTGTCACTTCACCGCAACCATCAATCCATGGATTTTCAGGAGTGCTGTTCGCATCACAGCTTTCTTTTTCGATTTCTGCTTTAAGTTTTGCAAGTGGAGAAGTAGCGTCTGCTAAAAGATCTTCAATAAATTTTTTGTTTTCCTGAGCATCTACGTATGCAGCTGCCTGAGTTCCATCTGTTTCTTCAGTATGGATTGTAACAGTGGCCTGAACACCGCTGTCTTTTTTGTATTCACGAGTTTCTGCAGCAGCATGTACGTTTGCTGAAATGGTAAGAACTAAAAGTCCTAAAAGTAATGCTTTCATATTAACTCCTCACTAGAATTTGTTGTTGTCGGATTATAGGAGGATTAAAAAATGTGTGTTGAAAAAATGAACAGGGCCGTAAAAATTACAGGATAAGTAGACTAAAACTGAGGAACAGGTGTGATCTGCTGACCTTCGATTTTCTCATTAGTACCTTTTATTTTTCGCTTGAAAATCAGGGTTGCCATCTCTGGTGCAGTCGCAGGAAATCTGGAACTTATCTCCTGCATGCTGGCCTGATCGAGGACTGTCTTTACGATGAAAGGAGTTTTCTTCAGGTTCTTTTTTGTCCAGACAACGACTGTTTTATTTCCAGGTATAGAAGAGGCGACGAACTCGGTTTCATCAGGTCCGATATACCTGTAGGCATGTTTTAAAAAAGCATATACGGCATCAGAGTCCGGATGAACGAAGAGTTTAAAATATCTGTCGCCGCTTACACTCGAATCAAGCTGATCAACAATCTCTGTATCGAATTTTTTTGTACGAAGAAATGTAGTGTCTTCTTCCTGGATCAGATAATAAGAAAGAGGGAATTTAGCAATGGACTTTTTTTTATCGCTGTTTTGATTAAGAAGTTCCCTGACTCCGTTCGGTAGTTTTTCATTCTCACCGACAGCACTTAAATGCAGTCGTGGATTGTATGACGATGATTTAGAATTTGTAAAAATCGTCACATTGCTGTCACAACTACAAAATATCACCGTTAATGTTAAGGCCAGGGCGTACACCCCAAAACGTTTCATCAAAAAAATTCTCCGATATCCAGATCTATATAATCTGCATTAACCTTCTCATCGCTTCCATACACGTCCCACCAACTTCTTTTAGGTTCGCAGCTGGAACAATCCCTTTACCCTGATAGTAGGCTTCAAGAGGATTTTCAGCTCTAGCCGTTGGTAAAAAGTCCAGCGTGATGTTTCCGTTGTATGTAACGTTTTTATAAAGTCCGGCATTTTGAAAACCTGCGTGTGCATAGAGTTTCACGAGCAGATCTGGGTCGGTTTTTTCAGGGACCTTCATCCAAACCATATTCGGATCATCGATTGCCATTCTTGTGTCAAAAATTGCAAAAGATTTTATTGAGTCCAGGAATTTTTGATTGTCTTTGAAGGCCGCTTCAATCTCTTTCTGCGCCTGCGTGTTTTTTGCTTTGATCGTAATGTTCAATTTATCTTCTTTCGGGTTCCACGTTCCAAGGATGAGCGATTTTGAGAAGGCAATATCGAAATTACCGGCCTCTGGATAACTCTTTCTAAGTTCATGAATGACTTCACTGATTTTAACCAGACGGTCCACCAGATAGGTATCCGTGAAGGCCGGTTTCTTTTCCGCGAATGCAAGAATATCTTTTTCAGTTAAATTCGGAGTGTTTTTTAAATGAGAGAAAACATAATAACGGAAAGCAGGTGTCTTTTTCTCCAGCACTTTCAGTACCAGATTTTTTGCTCTCTCGACGGCATTTGAAGGTGCTACCTTCACAGGGAATGGAGCAGATTTCGCGTCTCTCTTAAATAACTCCGCAAGAAGTTTGTTCTGGGCATTTTTTCTTTTTCCGCTTGTCGCGTGAGCAAGAGTTTCAGTATCACTTCCTAAAATATCAGAAACCAGAAGATAAAATTCGATGTTATCTTTTGGTCCGTTGAAAATTCTTCTCAGATATGATGTTTCAACTTCAACAAAATCAGATTGTGCGCGCGCCTTTGCAAGCCAGGCATTGTCTTCTTCGAAAGGAGAACCTACATGCTCTACAGTTCCGCCGTAACGTGCGCCTTCAATTTTCATTGTCTGCGAAAACATTTTTTCTGTTCCGGCCCCGTCGCGGATAGCGTTTGGTACAACGAGGTCACCAACTTTATATCCCTTGTCTGCGAAGGCACCAGCTGTTCCCATGTAAGTTACATTTGTATTGCCGGTATTTTTTAAGGCCTGTGCAATAGGAATAACTTCGTCACCCCATACATTGGAAACGACACGCCATCTGACATCTTTTCCGTTGTCAGAAAAAACGTAGTCGCACATTTCAACCGTGAAGTTGTCATAGTTATAAGTTTTAAATTTCGCGGGGAGTTTATCCGGATTTTTTGTGAAAAAATCTTCGAATAAAAGGAAAGCATCTTCAAGAATTTTTTTGTCCTTGAACATGGCTTCGTAGTTATTTGAGTTCATCATCTGGAAATATTTTGTCCTGTCTTTTTCAGGCATTCCCTCCAGCGTTTTCTGGAAATAAATCTGATTGTCGGCATAAAGATTTTTTAGTGCTTCTCTTTTCCAGAAAAGGTTGAATTTTCCGTCTATAGATTCCTTTTGGCCTATGATAACTCTGTCTGCATGTGGAAGGAGTCGAAGCTGTAGTTCATGCTCTTCTGTTTTAGCAGCATGGAATCTTTTTATGTCACCCTTAACGATGACTTTGCTTTTAAGTTTTCCGTTCGTGATATTTGAAAGTGAAATCTGGTGAGTTAAATGGTCGAGACGGTCCTTGCCACCAATATTGGTGATGGCGTAACGGTAAGTCTTTTCTCCAGGGTACTGAATAATGTAAATTTTGTTATAGTTTTTTGCAAATGGTTTTACTTCGAAAAGTATTTCTCCGTTTTTATCTTTTAACTCTTTTAAGAATTCACGGCTGTCACCAAGATGAAACTCTATGGGACGGTTGTTTTCGTTTGCTTCCCAAAAAATTGCCCGCGTTGTACGATTGGAAATATAGTGGCCTGAATCGAGAGTCATATCTTCAGGCGCAAGTTCGGTCGGATTAATTGTAATTCCGGTATCGATGTCACTTGCAGTGCTTGGCATACTCAAATTAATGTCGAGCTTGCTTGGTGCAAGAGCGAACGCTTCATTCAATTTATTTTTGAAGAAGTTATAATTCCATTTTAGCTGGGTCTGAGTTACACCTTTTAAAAGATCTTCGTCCTTTAAAATCTGGACAATCATTTTATCGTAATTGTTCGCGTCCAGAAGCTGGTCATGATCCAGTTCCAGTTTCATGATCTTCTCGACACTCATATCTCTTAAATGATCGACGATCTCCTGGGGGATTTTTCCTTCCTGAGCTACAGAGTATTCATTCAAGTAATATTTAAATTTATCTACGGATAAGTAATAAGTGATTTCATCAACGTTCGAAGCAGGAAGACGCATTGTACTTTGAGGTGCAGTAGCAACTCCAGGTCGAACGAACTGTAAGTTCGAACAACTTGAAATAAATAGAGAGAGAATAAGTGATAAACTTAATAGTTTCATTACTTGGCCATCCAGAAAAGTTCTATCAGATCCTTGCAGTTCAATTCACCTTTTGGTGATAGAGCTGGCTTGGGATCATCTTTAGTTAAAAAGTTTTTATAAAATTTTAAATTACCCGGACCTGCAGCCGGGCCTTTTACATCCGTTGCAAGATTGTCTTTCATCCTGAAAAATTGAAATGTGTTTTTCCTTATTCGGGTGATGACGGCGTCTTTTTCACCTTTGCCATAGGCATCCGTAATGTGTTCTTCGAGTTTTTTCTCCAGATATTTTCTATTATCCATTGCGGGATCCATTTCATGCATCAGATCCACATCTGCGATGGCTATCAATTCATCCGGAAAAGTTGTAATCGGAATTAGATATTCAACTTCATTAGCAAATGAAGAAGCATAATTAAAACTCAATAATCTTGGATCAATCAGATATGAAGATGTGCGTTTTTGCCCGAAACTTTCTGCAACACCAATTTGTGGAGTCAGTGAAATGAAGGGGCTTCCTTTTGGATCAGCAGCGTGCTGGCCAAACATTGTAGTAATTCGCGCAGATTGTGAATATTCATCACTGCCACCGATTGTCGCAATAAATTTTTCATACATGGCCTCAAGTGTGCGCAGGCGTCTGTTCCACGATCCCTGATTTTTTACCATACCTGACGACATAATAAAGGCACGGTCTTTTAGAATGGCCTCTTTTTCTGAAAGCTCTTTTCCGCCTACGATTCCGCGATTGATATAGTCATCGTTCAGACCTCTGTAAATTAAAACCCGTTGATCAAGAGGAACGGGATTTACCATGATGTCGAGATAATTTTCCCAGAATTGTTTTTCAAACGGAGGCATCTCTTCCCATGGAAGATATTTTTTTAAAATTGCAGCTGCTCCCTTGCGGTCGTTTTTTGCAACCAGGGCCCTGAATTGTTTTCCTTCGGGAACTTTATCGAGAGCATCCAGTGGAGCTTTTCTTTTAACTTTATCAGCAGCACGTTTTTTCTTAAATACAGTGATTTCATCTTTTAATTCGTCTCTAGCTACTTTAACTTCTTTTTGTCCTTCTTTATAAAGAGGATTGTCATTGTAGACTGGCATTTGCGAAAGTGGCTGCACCGGAGGAAGTCCTCTGAGTTTTAAAACATTTTCAAGTGCAATCGGATCACCGGCCTGGGCATTGTAATACAACTCGAACCCTGAAGAGGCATGTTTAAGCTGTCCCTGTAAAAGATTAATTACAAAGTTCATGACTCCGCTTGAAGCTGCAATGTCTTTGTATGCTTTAGGTGTTGAATAAATTTTATAAAGCATGGCACCTGTTTTTTCTTCATAACCTAATTCGACTTTGAAGATGGCGCCGTCTGGAAGTGTTTTAACTTTAATTTGTTCAACTCTTCTGATGTTTCCTTCGTTACCGCCTGTATAGAGGCTGGTATACTTTTTAACTTCTTCCTCAAAATTGTAATCAGAAGTTTCAATTGCAGAAAAAGAGAATGCCTGATTAAAAATTTTGTTATCAACTTCTGCAGGTGTTCTTTCAATAACAGTTGAACAACTGTTAAAAATTAACATCAAACCAATGCATAAAAATTGAACTAAATTTTTCACAAACTCACTCCTTCTCCCAGTATCATCGGCAACTTTGCGCTTATGTTTTAGCTATAAATATGTTAAGATTTAGAAACGCTACTCTATTACCTGACAGGAACAATCATGAATTTAGCAAACAAACTTGACTACAGCGGTCTGAAGAAGCTTCAAAAAGATATTAAACGAGTGTTTTTTTACAGAGTATGCGGAACCGGGATGGGAGCTGCTGCCTGTTTGTTAAAAGAAAAAGGTTTTGATGTAGAAGGTGGAGATACAAATTATTATCCTCCGATGAGTACATATTTAGAGTCGACAGGCATTCCATTGCATAAACTCGACAAAGTTGATCAGGCATTTCTAAGCAAGTTTGACCTTATAGTTGTCGGTAACGTTATTCCAAACGGTGGCCCTGATGCAAAAATTATCGAAGAGTCAGGGGTAAAGTTCGCTTCATTCCCGACATCAATCGGAGCGCTGGTTTTAAGCGAAGTAAATGTTATCGGTATCGCCGGAACTCACGGTAAAACAACAACGACATATTTAGCAACTCAGGTTTTCGAAAATCTAAATGCTCTTCCTGGTTATTTAATCGGTGGAGTTATGGAAAACCGTCCTTCTTCAAAACTTGGAAGCGGAAAATATTTTTTCATCGAATCAGATGAATACGATTCTGCTTACTTTGAAAAAATTTCTAAGTTCCGGTCATACTCAATCGACAATCTTATTTTAACGTCGCTTGAATATGACCACGCTGATATTTTTGCTTCTGTTGAAGCAATCAAAGATCAGTTCAGAGCTGCAATTCCTCACATCGATAAAAAATTCATTTTCTGTTCAGATTATGTGGCCGCTAATGAATTGTTCGCTGAGTTTTCAGACGGTGATAAAAATAAGTGGATCAAGTACGGAGAAAAATCAGACGTAGGTCCGAAAATTTTAGAATCGTCACCAAAAGGAACCAGCTTTCAGTTAAATTTAAATAAAGAAACTTATACTTTCGAAACGAATCTTATCGGAAGACACAACGTCGCAAACCTTGCTGCCGTTATTATCTACGCACTATCGGAAGGATTTACAAGAGACCAGATCGCAGCTGCGATTAAAGATCTTCAGATGGTGAAACGCCGTCAGGAAGTTCGCGGAATTTACAAAGGTGCTCTTGTCATCGACGACTTTGCTCACCACCCTCGTGCTGTCGAGTTAACACTAGACGGGATCATTACAAAATATCCAGGAAAAAAAATCAACGTCATCATGGAGCCAAATTCGGCGACTGCCAGAAGTGCGATTTTCCAGAAAGAATTTGAAGAGTCACTAACTCGAGCTGCCTCTGTTATTTTTACAAAACCAACGAGACCGACAAGTGTTAAAGATGTCGGCGATCTTGATATCTACAAGATTGTTGAAGGTGTAAAAAAATCGGGAAGGCCGGGAAGTGTTGTCGGAACTCTGCCGGAACTTATGACAGAGATTGAAAAAATTACCGGGCCGGAAAGTGTCGTGCTTATTTTGAGCAACGGAACTTGTCTCGGGCTTTGGGAATCTGACTTCGTAAAAAATCTTTCAAAGTAGAGAATGCACAAATTAATTACCCTTGCTGCTTTTATTTTTGTTTCGCTTCCAGCGTGGAGTAAGAGTCAACTCGATCAAAAAGTTCTGACTGAATACTTAAAGATTCAGAAAGAATATTCGGAAACTTCTTGCGGTCTTGGTGTCGAACAAACCCAGAAAGATCTGGATGTGAAATACCGTGGTGACGGTAACTACATTCCTGTTTTACTAGACCAGAAAGTCGACCAGAAAACTGTTAAAACAATTCTTCCTTTAATCAAAGAAAAAATTACGTGGATCAAAGCTGAAGCAGACGCTATTAAAAGCGTAAAAAATTTTGAGGATGTCCAGCAGACATTAAAGCGCATTGAAAATGAAGTGATCGTTCTACAGGAAGCCAAAAAAGATTATTTTTTTGCAAAAACCAAAGAGCAGAAAGCTGACATTGAAGACCGTGCTAAAAAACAATTTCTTCAGATGATGAAAGAAGTTGAAACGTTCAAGAACGAAGCTCCATACCTGTTGAGTTTTAAATTTCCTTTAAATCACCTTGCACTTCGTGCCGAGTATGAAAAATATAAAAACGTAAACCTGAAAGAGCCGAGAGCAAAAGCTAATGCAATTTATCTCTACAGAAGGATCGTGCAGGACGGATCTTACGATGAAAATCTTTCGCGCAATGATTCTGTAATCCGTGCTTCTTTCGATACACTCTACCTTTCACTCAATAAAGAAAAAGACCGTATATTTTTAACAGAAAATGAAAGATCGGATTTTAAATATGTCATAACAAATTTTAAAAACCTGATTGATCTTGGCCAGCAGACACTCATCAATCGTTATGATGAATGGGCGAAGAGAGCAGAAAGAAGTTTAAGTTTTTATCAGGATCTTGCTGACGGGAAAAAAATTAAAACGAGTGATACTGCCATTGCCACTGATGCCAATACAATTCTGGAAGACCGTGCTCGTTCACTGGCAAACCTGAAAGAATTTGTATTAAAAAAAGAAGCCGAAGCCTATAGCTTCTGGGCAAAAAAATCAGATCTGTTTCAATATCTTTTTGCGATGGAAACAATTCTATATTCTGAAGTCGGAAGATCAGACGCGCCTGATGCTCTTGAGCGCAGGGATGTCTCTCAGGTTGTCATCAACCGCTACACTGATCCTTATTATTCGATGATGGGAAAAGATGATGCGCTCATGGAATACCTTCCAAAAGATCTAGTTCTCGCAAACAGCAAATGGCTGAACGTTTTATTTAAAGAAGGTGAGTTTTCATTCACATATTTTTATATGCCAGGCAATCAGCATATCTATTGCCCGGACATGACGAAAGTCGGACAGTTTTTAAGGCGTGAAAATGTTCGCATTGCACTCGAACTTTTGAACAAACCCCGTAAAGATTTTCCGGCCCTGCGCTATTATTCAAGAGTGAGTATGTACGGGCGCATTGATATGGATACACTTTGGGATGACTTCAGACCTCTGGGCGAAGTCCCCGGAAAACCGGTCAGAAACCTGAAAAAACTGGCCAAGTTATTCAAGCAGGACCGCTATAAGTTCCTTTATGACTTCGAAGTTCCTGAGAAGAAAAAGACCTATTTGTCTGTGGAAATGCAGGGTAAAACCTATGTTGTTGACTATAACAATCCCAGGCTTGTTTATTATTACCGGAACCCCCATTATTTTCGTTATTTTGCCCCTGTAAAATAGTTAATCCTCTTATTGATCTTTGAAAATCCCGAGTGTATATTCGCTGGATACACTAGAGTATTATTTGTTTAGGTAAAATTTATTTACCTAAGTATTTTTGGAGAAATTTATGTTGAAAGACTATATCTTTACATCGGAATCAGTAACTGAAGGTCACCCTGATAAAATGGCAGACCAGATTTCAGATGCAGTATTGGACGCTATGCTAGCTCAAGACCCAAAGTCTCGTGTAGCTTGCGAAACTTTAATCACAACTGGTCTCGTTGTTCTTGCGGGAGAAATCACGACAAATGCAAACGTAGATTTCCAGGCCATCGTTAGAAATACAATTAAAAAAATCGGATACGATCATTCAGATAAAGGCTTCGACGCTACTACATGTGGTGTTTCAGTTGTGCTTGGAAAACAATCTCCGGATATCGCTCAAGGTGTTGACGAAGGAAAAGGAACTTTCACTGAACAAGGTGCTGGTGACCAGGGGTTAATGTTCGGTTACGCTTGTAACGAATCAGCTAACTTCATGCCATTAACAATCGATCTTTCTCACCAACTTGCAAAAAAACTTTCTGAAGTTAGAAAAAACGGTCCTCTTCCATTACTTCGCGCTGATGGTAAGACTCAAGTTTCTGCTCAATACGTTGACGGAAAAATTACTCGTCTGGATGCAATCGTTCTTTCTACTCAACACGCAGAAGAAATGACGTTAAAACAAATCGAAGAAGGAATCAGAGCTGAAGTTATC
Source organism: Bacteriovorax sp. (assembly GCA_014378525.1). Taxonomy (GTDB): domain Bacteria; phylum Bdellovibrionota; class Bacteriovoracia; order Bacteriovoracales; family Bacteriovoracaceae; genus Bacteriovorax. Next base: position 5,809 of record JACMNL010000030.1, on the reverse strand, counting down.
AACAAAGTTGTACCTGCTCACTTAATCGACAACAAAACTAAAATCTACATCAACCCAACTGGAAGATTCGTTATCGGTGGACCAATGGGAGACTGTGGTCTTACAGGAAGAAAAATCATCGTAGATACATACGGTGGTCACGGTGCTCACGGTGGTGGAGCTTTCTCTGGAAAGGATCCATCGAAAGTTGATAGATCTGCTGCATACGCTGCTCGTCACGTTGCTAAGCACATCGTTGCTGCTGGTCTTGCTGAAAAAGCACTAGTGCAGGTTGCTTATGCAATCGGTGTAGCTCAACCAGTTTCTTTCCTTGTTGAAACTTACGGAACAGAAAAAGTTGAAATTAAAAAGTTAACTCAAGTTATCAACCAAATGTTTGATATGAAGCCAAGAGCTATCATTGAACGTTTAGATCTTCTTAAGCCAATTTACTCGCAGACTGCTGCTTACGGGCACTTTGGTCGCGACATTTTCCCATGGGAAAAATTAGATCGTCTTGAAGAACTTAAATCACATTTCTAATTTAAATGGCCTTCTTCGGAAGGCCTTTTTTTTACCTCAATTTCACGCCCACTACCTTGCTCATCCATTCCTAACTCGTTAGCATTTTATCAATCTTATTCATGGAGGATATTATGTTAAAAACTTTATCTATAATTGCTGTTCTTACAGTGGCCTCACAAGCGCAGGCAAAAGATGTTATTCGTCTTGGAAATTTAAAATTCGCTCACTACGGTGCTGTTAGTTACATGTCTGAAAATTGTGGCAAGTACGATCTTGATGTTCAGGAAAGAGTTTTCCCAAAAGGTATCGATATCATGCCTGCAATCGTTGCTGGAGAAATCGATGTAGCAGCTTCTGCTGCTGATGCTGCTATCGCAGGTCGTGCAGGTGGAACAAAAATTTATGCTGTTGCAGGATTCTCTCAAGGTGGAGCACGTATCGTTGTTCGTCCTGATGCAGGGATTAAAACAATTGCAGATATGAAAGGAAAAAAAATCGGTGTAGCTCGCGGTGGAGCACAGGAACTTTTACTTCTTGCTGAACTTTCAAAATTTAAATTAACGTGGTCAGATAAGCCGGGTAAAGACGTACAAATCGTTTACCTTCCATTCGCTGATTTAAACCAGGCCATCTCAGCAAAACAAATCGACGGTATGTCACAATCAGAGCCTCAATCATCACAGGCCATCAATAAAGGCTGGGGTGTTGAACTAATGAAGCCATACGATACAGAAATGGGTGAGCCGGTTCGTGCACTTGTAATGACAGAAAAAATGTATGGGAACAAAGCTCTTGCTGAAAGATTCATGAAATGTTTCGTTGAAACAACAAAATACTTTTTAGATAAACCGGAAATTGCACAAAAATACGTAGTAGAAAAAATGTTCAAAGGACAAATCACTGCTGAAGATTACAAAGATGCTATGGGGAACGCTGAGTTCACATACGACATCACAGCTAAGCACGTTCAGATCACGACAGATTTTATGCAAAAATATGGTGTAGGTAAAATGACGACACCACCAAAAGCAACAGACTGGGTAAAACTAGATCTTCTGACTGCAGCAAAAAAAGCTTTAGGTGTTAAATAATTTTTTAAGTTAGAGAACTATAGGAAGCGCAGACATGGTTAAGGATTTTTTTTCAAGAATAAAAGGAATTTGGGTTCCACTGATAGCTGTGATTATCTGGGAGCTCTTAGTCCGTTCAGGAAAAGTAAATCCTCAAATCCTGCCTGCGCCTTCTGCTGTTTTAGTACGCTGGTACCACTATGTCATTCCAGCTGAAGTTCATGATCCAAAGACTATGAGCTACGTGAAGTGGATGTTCTCCGGAGAATTTTTCGGTGACATGTGGGCGAGTTTCTATCGTGTATTTATCGGTTGTTTGATCGGAACAGCTTTAGCTTTACCACTGGGTTTAGTGATGGGTGCGAGTACAAAAGTTTACGATTATTTCAATCCATTGATTCAGGTTTTAAGACCCATTCCACCAATTGCCTACATTCCACTTTCAATTTTATGGTTTGGTTTAGGAAATGCTCCGGCAGTATTTTTAATTGCGCTTGGTGCTTTTTTTCCGGTGTTGATGAATACGATCGTAGGTGTCCGCGCAGTTGATAGTATTTATATTCGTGCTGCAAGAAATATGGGCGCGAATCCTTTTGTTATGTTCACACAGGTGATTTTACCTGCAGCTACACCATACATCTTGAGTGGTATCAGAATCGGAATCGGAACGGGATTTATTTGTATGATCGTTGCAGAAATGATCGCAGTAAACTCGGGCCTTGGTTACCGCATTCTAGAAGCACGCGAGTACTTCTGGTCTGATAAAATTATCGCCGGGATGTTTTCGATTGGTCTTCTGGGGCTTGCTATCGATATGGTAGTAGATCGTTTGAACAGTTATCTTTTAAGATGGCATAGAGGACTAGAGTAATGACTGCACTACAAATAAAAATTAATAATGTACATAAAGTTTTTAAAGGTTCCGGTGGAGATGTTGTTGCACTTAAAGGAATCGATCTTGAAATTCATGAAGGACAATTTGTTTGTCTGCTTGGACCTTCAGGATGTGGAAAGAGTACGCTGTTAAATGCCATCGCAGGATTTTCTCTTCCTACAACAGGAAATATAGTTGTGAATGGAAAAGAAGTTCGCGAACCAGGCCCTGACCGCGGAATGGTTTTTCAGGAGTACGCACTTTTTCCATGGATGAGTGTTGCTGATAACATCACGTTCGGACTAAGAATTAAAAAAGAAGATCCGAAAAAAATCGAAGCAAAGTTAGAAGAACTTTTAACAATGTTGAAGCTTACAGAATTCAGAGACCGTTATCCGAAAGATCTTTCTGGTGGTATGAGACAACGTGTAGCGATCGCGCGTGTCCTTGCTCTCGATTCGCCAATCATGCTGATGGATGAACCTTTTGGCGCTCTTGATGCGCTAACGAGAAGAAGTCTGCAGGATGAATTATTGAAAGTCTGGTTCGAGTATAAAAAAACAATTATCTTTGTTACTCACTCTATCGAAGAAGCTATATATTTATCAGATAGAATTGTTGTTATGTCGTATAGACCTGGAACAGTAAAAAAAGATATCACTGTAAAGATGCCTCGGCTGAGAGATCCGACAGGCCCTGAGTTCAACGCGCTAAAAGCAGAGTTATCGGAACTTGTTATGTCAGAGCAATTGCGTTTTGAAAAAGCTCACATGGGTATTACCGGCGACTAAACCTCCAGAATTCCAAAAAAGGCCAATGCTTTCCTACTTGCCCCAAGAGGGTAGTCATGGCACCATTTTATGAAGATGAAAAATATTTTACTACTTACATTCATTATCTCAATTTCAGCTCACGCAGAGAATTCGCGTTCTCCGGCAGTGCTTGATGGAACCTGCAACACTGACGTGCCAACGACTGTGACAACAGTTGTGAACGGGAAGGAAGTAGTGACTGACCGTGCAGTTGCTGACATCTTAAAAGATCAATGTAAGGCCGTTAAAAAATGCATGTACTCTGCCAATGAAGAGGACATGGATGAATTAAAAAGTCTGGAAGCTGTTGCCTGCAATAACAACATGAATGCAGTAACAACAAAAACTCCGGGTGCAGTTATTGATAAAAACTATGATGGAAAAAGAAAAGCAAAGTTTGATTCCCGCGATCAACAACCTGTTACTCAACCATCAGTTACTCCAACTGCTGTAACCAAATAATGAATTTTTTCGACGTCACTCTTTTCATAGCTAAATACATTCCATTTTGGGCAGTACCATTCGGACTCATCAGTCTGCACTTCGCCTACACATTTTGGTTGAAGGATTATCGGGACATCGCCTATTTTTGGGTAGGAATAACCTTATTTTGTCTTACAGCTGTTGCTCTATATTTCGTAATGGGCGGCCCAAACGGAATAGTCAAGAATTTAACTCAAGCTTTTAGCTAGTTACAGTACCATACACATTCAATCGGAAATTGTTGCCACCTTAATCTCGGATGTTGAGAAATTGACACTGACCCCAGATGATTGGTAGCATTTTTCAACGGGCTTAATGGAATAACCTGTTTTTTAGAAACAATGTTTTCAAATAACTTTCAAGGATACGAAGAGTGAATGATTTTCAATTTCTCCATACTTCATATGAGCAAACAGACTCAGCGAAGAGTGGAATCACGAACTCAATTAAACTCCCGGATATTTATCTGGTAGAAGATGACCGCGTGCTGGGCACGACCATCAAAAAGTATCTCGAGAAAAGATTAAACCTCACTGTCCATTTATACTTCACACCTACAGAATGCCTTTTAGAACTCGATAAAAAAATCAAAACAGAAACTGTCGTCAACCAAACTCCATTCTGCCTTATCACTGATATCAGCTTCGAAGCTGGTGGATCAGACGGACTTCTGCTTATCGATCTTTTAAAAGAGCGTGGACACCATTTCGTGTCGATCGTCATGACAGGCTTCGCTTCAATTGAAACGGCCATCAATGCGACTAAAAAGGGTGTCTTCCATTATTTAACAAAACCATTTGAGCTGGATATTTTAAGTGACCTTGTCACTAAGGCGTTTACAAAAAAACTCAATGTTCCGACTTCAGTTTTTACGAACAACGATCTTCTTCAAGGGAAAGTGAATCAACCGCTTTCACAAACTCCTGCGCAACACTTATTTCAATCTAAATTTAAAATCGAAGCTCCGACTGCAGATGATATTTTTTGCGGCATGGTAGGACGATCTAAATCGATGAAACAGGTTTTCGAACGCATAAGAAAAGTAGCAGCGAGTGATTCGACTGTTTTCATTTCAGGTCCGTCGGGTACAGGGAAAGAGCTGGTCGCCAATGCTCTTCACAATTTATCACCAAGAAAAGCTCACAACATGGTATCAGTAAACTGTGGTGCGATACCGAGTGAACTTTTAGAATCAGAATTATTCGGTCATGAGAAAGGTGCCTTCACTGGTGCGATCTCTTCTAGAAAAGGCCGCTTCGAAATGGCCCACAGAGGAACGATCTTCCTGGATGAAATCGGGGATATGCCGCTCTTACTTCAAGTAAAACTTTTACGTGTTCTTCAAAGCCGCGTGATTGAAAGAGTGGGAAGCAATGAAGTGACGGACATTGATGTTCGTATCATTACAGCGACACACAGAAATTTAGAAGAATCAGTTTCTGAAGGAAACTTCCGCGAAGATTTATATTACCGCCTGAATGTTATTCCTATAAAGATCCCTGCTCTTTGTGAAAGACGCGAAGACATCCCGTTAATGATTTCTTATTTCTTATCTAAATTTGTCTCTGCTGACGGCAGAAATAATATTGAGTTCGATGACGAGACTCTTGAACTGCTTATCACTTATGAGTGGCCGGGGAACGTTCGTGAACTTGAAAACTTAATCGAGAGATTAGTTATTCTTAAAGGTGGAAACCAGATTAAGATTTCTGATCTTCCTGCTAAATTCTTAAAAGCAGCTCCGCAAAATCTTGATTCATATAAGAGCATCATTGCACTTCCTGATGAAGGGGTGGACTTGAAGCAATTACTATCAGACATCGAAGACTCGCTTATCAACCAGGCGCTGGAAGTGACTGGTGGGAATAAGAACCAGGCCTCGAAGCTTTTATCAATGAACAGAACGACGTTGATTGAGAAGATGAAGAAAAAAGGTTTTGTTCAACAGCTCAATTGAAGCTCCAGATAAATTATAAATCTTCATTATACTCCCTGATTGTTATTTTACTCGGGAGCGCTTCTGTCTTTTATCTTTTCAAATATAATCCTCCAAAAGATCGTCCTGG